>JBOGHG010000135.1:0-10656 GCA_050744525.1 Acidimicrobiales bacterium
TGTTGGGCGCCTCGACCGTGCGCGGGCCCACGTACGTGATCTCGTGGCCGGCGACGGTGGCGCGATCGTCGACGTCCATCGTCAGCTCGCGCTCGGTGTCGTAGCTGCTCGACGCCGCCAGGGCCACGGCGATCAGCACCACACCGAGGTGCACGACCATGCCGCCGTTGGTGCGGCCCACGACGCCGCGCCAGCCCTGCCGGCGCGAGGCCAGCACCACCTGCCGCAGCGCCGCGCCCCCGGCGAACCCCCCGAGGCCGAACGCCAGCAGGGGCGCGAGCCCGTGGGCGCCCAGCAGCACGGCCACGACGACGGCACCCGTCCCCAGCCACGCCGGCCAGAAGACCCGCTGCGACAGGAGCTCGCCCGACGCCTTCCGCCACGGCAGCACCGGGGCCACGGCCATGAGGAACAGCAGGGTGATCCCGATCGGCATGGTCATGCGCTCGAAGTACGGGGCGCCGACCGACAGCTGCTCGCCGTCGAGCGCCTCCACGACGAGCGGGAACACGGTGCCCAGCAGCACCACGAAGGCGAACCCGGCGAACATCACGTTGTTGGCCAGGAACGCGCCCTCGCGCGACAGCGGCGAATCGATGCGGCCGGGCGCCCGGAGGCGGTCGCCGCGCCAGCCGATCAGCCCCAGGGTCACGGCCACGATCAGCCCGAAGAACGACAGCAGCCACACGCCGATGTCGCTCTCGGTGAACGAGTGCACCGACGCGATCACGCCCGAGCGCGTGAGGAACGTGGCGAGGATGGTGAGGCAGAACGTGGCGCACAGGAGCGACAGGTTCCAGACCCGGAGCATGCCGCGCCGCTCCTGCACCATCACCGAGTGCAGGTAGGCGGTCCCGGTCAGCCAGGGCAGCAGCACTGCGTTCTCGACCGGGTCCCAACCCCAGTAGCCACCCCAGTTGAGCACCTCATAGCTCCACCAGGCCCCGAGGACGATGCCGACCGTGAGGAAGCCCCAGGCGAACAGGGTCCAGCGGCGGGTCTCCAGCAGCCAGCCCTCCCCCACCCTGCCCGTGGCCAGCGCCGCCACCGCGAAGGCGAACGGCACCGTGAACCCGACGATCCCGAGATAGAGCATCGGCGGGTGGAACGCCATCAGCGGATGGTTCTGCAGCAGCGGGTTGGGGCCGGGGCCGTCGAAACCCGGGGGTGGGTCGAAGGTGTGGAACGGGTTGGCGGGGAACAGCAGCAGCAGGAAGAAGAACGAGCTGACCGCCAGCATGGTCAGCAGCGCCCATCCCACCAGCGGGTCGTCCAGGCGCCGGCGGAACTTGTGGACGACCAGCGCGATGTAGCCGGTGAGCACGAGGGCCCACAGCAGCAGCGATCCCTCCAGCGCGGCCCAGAGCGTGGCCACGTTGTACAGGGCGGGGGTCTTGTGGCTGCCGGTGTCGGCCACGTACTGGACGGTGAAGTCCCGCGTGACGAGCGCCCGCTCCATCGCCGCCACCGCCACCACCGCGCCGAGCAGCGCCAGCAGGGCGTAGGACCGGCCGACGGCGATCAAGTGCAACCGCCGCCGGCGCAGCGCCACCGCCAGCGTGGCCGCGCCCCCCAACGAGGCGGCCACGCCCAGGATGACGCCCCCCTGCCCGAGGGCGGCGTTCACGGCGTTTCGGCCCCCCCGCCCTGCTCGGCCTCCCGCATCCGCTGCCGGTAGTCGTCCTCGGACTCGTAGGTGGCGTCGTGGCGGATCATGATGCGGTCACTGTCGAAGACGTCGCCCGACTCGTCCCAGTGGCCCTCGAGGACGACCGGGATGCCGGGCCGGAACAGCTCGGGCGGGCTGCCGACGTGGCGAACGTCGACCGACGCGCCGTTGAACGCCACCGCGAAGCTGACCACGCCGTCGGCCTCCGCCGGGTCTCCGCTCACCGTCCCCTGGAGACGGAAGCGCTTGGTGCCGAGGCTCTCGCGCTGGTCCACGGCCTCGTCGACGTTGCGGAAGTAGAGGGTGGCGTCGGACAGTCCCTTGAACACCAGGACGCCGAGCACGACCAGCACGACGCCCAGCACGGCCAGCGGCACCCAGCGCCGTCGCCGGGAGCGGGGACCGCCGGAACGGGTCGGGCTGGCTACCGCACCACGGTCGCCGTCGGTGCCGGTGTCGTCGAACGTGCGGGGTGTCAGCTCCACCGGCGCTCCTCGGGCGGCACCGGACGGGACAGGCGGCGGCCCCGCCGCAGCACCCACACGGCGTAGGCGCCGACGAGCGCGGCGGCGCCGGCCCACCCGGCGGCGATGTAGCCGGCGTGCGTCATGGCCATCATGCCGACGTCCCTCCGGCCCGACCCCCGCCCTCGGGGGGGCTCCCGGCCTCGGCACGCCGCTCGGCCAGTGCCAGGTCGAGGTCCAGCCGCTCGGTCTGGTACTCGAGCCACGCGACCCGGAACCGGTGGACGAGCAGCCACGTGAACACCAGCCCGACGGCGAGGAACCCCACCATCAGCGCCACCAGCATCTGGCCCTCGATGGTGGGGTCGAGCTTGACCAGCGTGGACCGCTGGTGCAGCGACCGCCACCACTCGACCGAGCGGTTGACGATGATCACGTTGGGGACCAGCAACAGGCCCAGCACGGCCGCCCGGGTCGAGCGGGCGGTCGGATCGACGTCGAGCCGCCGCAGCGCCAGGTAGCCGATGAGGAGGGCGGTGAGCAGGGCGGTGGAGGTCAGGCGGGCATCCCACGTCCAGTAGGTGCCCCAGGTGGGCCGACCCCAGAGCGAGCCGGTCCCGAGCGTGATGACGGCGAACACCAGGGAGATCTCGGCGCTGGCCCCGGCCAGCGCGTCCCAGCCCGGGGTGCGCCGCCGCAGCCACAGCGCCGAGGCGACGGTGGTGATGAAGCAGCCCGTGTAGAGGAAGCTGGCGGCCGGCACATGGATGTACATGAGCCGCACCGAGTCGGCCATCTCGGCGTCGGGCGGGCTCCAGACGAGGCCATAGAGGACCAGCAGCGCAATGCTTCCCAGCGCCAGCCCGCCCAGGACGCGGCTGGCAGGAGACCCCGTATGAGCCGGCGCCGCCTGGCCCGTCGCGGCGGCAGACGCGCCGCCGTCGCCAGGGGGCGTGCCGGTGGTGGCGGTCGAGGTTGGGGCGGTCACGAGCGCAGCTCCTGGCCGCCCGGCCGCGCGACCGCCAGGGAGCCGGTCGGCGATGGGGTCCGGGGGCGCAGCCCCCGAGCGAACACGGTCACGAACCCTCCAGGAGCGTCCCGTAGGCGAGCGCCCCGGCGACGGAGTACAGAATGGCGAGCCCGGCCAGGAGGCCGCACCATGGCCAGCCGTCGGCGGGGACTCCGGCCAGCGCCGCCTCGAAGGCGCGGGTCGCGCCGATGAGCACCGGCGCCAGCACCGGCAGGAGCAGCAAGGGGAGCAGCGTCTCCCGGACCCGCAGGCCGCTGACCAGGGCGGCGTACAGGGTACCGGTGGCGGCCACCGCGACGGTCGCGGCCACGCCGGCCAGCACGAGCAGGCCGGCGCCGGTCAGCTCGACGCCGTAGAGGACCACCACACCGACGCCCAGCAGGACCTCGAGCCCGAGCAGCACGGCGGCGACCGCGGCCGCCTTGCCGACGAACACGCCCGCCGGGTCGAGCCCCGACAGGCGCAGCCCATCACGCACGCCGCCGGACTCGTCGATGGCGGCGCTGCGGGAGATGGCCAGCAGGGCGGCGAACAGCACCGCAGTCCAGTAGAGGCCCGATGCCAGGCGCTCGAGGAGCTGGCGGTCGGGGTCGAGCGCGAAGGCGAACAGGATCAGCACCAGCACCGAGAACGGCGCCACCTGGTTGGTGATCACGCGGCTGCGCAGCTCGACCCGCAGGTCGCGCCCCGCCACCAGGGCGGCGTCACGCCACATGGGTGACCTCGGGCTCGGGCGGGGACGGGGCGGGCGCCCCCCCTTCTGGCGTCCGAGACGCCGGCATCTCGGCCTCGGAGACGCCAGAAGTAGGGGTGGACGGGGAGGTCGTCGTGCCACCGGCCAGCTCGACGACGCGGTGTGCCAGCGACTCCGCCCGGTCCAGCTCGTGCGACGCCAGCAGCACGGTGGCGCCGTGCGCCACGGCCCGGCCGATGAGCACGTCGAGCTGGTCGCGGGTCTCGTGGTCGAGCCCGGCGTGGGGCTCGTCCAGCAGCCACAGCTCGGGCCGGCGGGCGAGCAGGCAGGCGAGCGAGGTACGGCGCCTCTGCCCGGCCGACAGGCGCCCGACGGGGACGTCCCGCAGTCGGCCGTCGAGGCCGACGAGGGCCATGGCGGCGCCGATGTCGCCGGGGTCGGCGCCGCACGCGCGGCCCCAGAAGCGCACGTTGTCGGCCACCGTCAGGTCGTCGAACAGCCCGGTGGCGTGGCCCAGAAGGCCGACGTGGCGGCGGACCGGGCGGGGGTCATGCCGCAGGTCGTGGCCGAGGACGACCGCCTCGCCGCGCACGACCGGAACGAGGCCCGCGCAGGCGCGCAGCACGGTGGTCTTGCCGGCGCCGTTCGGGCCGCGGAGCAGGACGATTTCGCCCCGGGCCACGTCGAGGTCGATACCGGCCAGCGCGGGGAACCGTCCGATCAGCGCGACGGCGGCGCGAAGGTGGACGACTGGCTCCATGACGACAGCGCGAGGCTAGTGACCGGCCGTCGGGGCCTCCAAGGTGAGCCACGCCTATCGGGCGGCCCGCGTTCCAGGCACCGGGAGCGGGTCGATACCCTCGGACGATGCGGCTGGCCAGGGTTCTGGGCGCCATCGGGCGGACAAGCATCACGCTCGGCGTTCTGATCCTGCTCTTCGTGGCCTACCAGCTCTGGGGTACCGGCATCCGGGAGGCACAGGCGCAGCGGAAGCTCGAGAACGAGTTCGAGCAACGCCTGGGGGACGCGGCGGTGACCGCGCCCGCCGAGTCGGCCCAGGGGCCCCGCCCCACGCCGACCACGACCGACCCGGGCCCGCCCCCGGCCCCCGCCGCAGCGGGCGATGCCGTGGCTCAGATCCGCATCCCCGACATCGGCGTCGACAAGATCGTGGTCGAGGGCGTGGCGCTGGACGACCTCAAGCGGGGCCCCGGCCACTATCCCGACACGCCCCTGCCCGGGCAGCCGGGCAACGCCGCCATCGCCGGGCACCGGACCACGTACGGCGCGCCGTTCAACCGGGTCGACGAGCTGGCGCGGGGCGACGAGATCCTCGTCACCACGCTCCAGGGCGCGTTCCGCTACGAGGTCAGCGACCAGCTCATCGTGAGCCCGAGCGAGGTCGGGGTCCTCGACGACTTCGGCGACAACCGCCTGACGCTCACCGCCTGCCACCCGAAGTACTCGGCCCGCCAGCGCATCGTCGTGGTGGCAGCCCTCGTGGACGAGGCCGCCCCCGCGCCCGCGGCGCCGCCAGGTCCCGGGACGGGGGCGATCCCGGGCGAGGGTGAGGGCGGGGGCGATGAGGCGGGCGCCGACACCATCGACGGCGGGTTGTCGGGCCAGCGGGCCGCAGTCTGGCCGGCCATCGCCCTGGGCGTCGCCTGCGGCTTCATCTGGACCGCCGCCTGGCTGCTGGGCAAGCTCTGGACCAAGTGGCCCGCCTACCTGCTGTGCCTGCCGCTGTTCCTGATGATGCTGTTCTTCTTCTTCGAGAACTTCTCGCGCATGCTCCCCGCCAACTTCTGACCCAGCGGCCGGCGGTGCTCGGGAGGTTGCTGCCCCCGCCGCGTGGGGGTGCCCTACGATCGCGGCTTCGGCGGAACGTTCCCGCCGCCGCGGGACACCCTCGGACAAGGACGTCAGCCCCATGAACGCACCCGCTCCCGGGTGGCTCCCGGACCCCACCAGGCGCCATCAATATCGCTACTGGGACGGCACCCGCTGGTCCGACGACGTCGCCGACGGCGGGGTCGCATCCACCGACGCCCTCGGCGAACCCCCGCCCGCGGCCTCCGACCCCAACCCGATGGCCGGGCCGACCCATCCGCCGGGGGCCGATCCCACGCAGCAGGTCGATGCCACACGCCAGTACCCCGGTGCGGGCCAGCAGCCGACCACGTCGACCCCCTACCACGGTGACGACTACGGCAGCGCCCAGCCGCCGGCCAGGAAGCGCCCCCCAACCGGCCTCGTCGCCGCGCTCGCCGTGGTGGCGGTCGCCCTGATCGGCGGGCTGGTGTACTTCCTCGTCCGGGACGACGACGACGGGTCGGGCGACGATGCCACCGAGGTCAGCAACGCGGACTCGACGTCCACCGACCCCGACAACAGCGACGGCGGCAACGGTGGTGGCGATGGTGGCAGCGGCGACAGCGGCGACAGCGGCGACAGCGACGTCACGCTGCCCGACGACATCGACAGCGAGAACGTCGACCAGCTGGTCGAGATCATGGCCGACAACATGGAACAGACATCCGGCGGCGTCCTCAACCACGAGGAGGCGACCTGCATCTCCGAGGGCCTGCTCGACGTGCTGGGGCTGGAGCGGCTCGTCGACCTCGGTGAGTCCGGTGAGAACCCCTTCACGGATCCCGAGACGACCTCACAGCTGTTCAGCATCATGGAGGACTGCGGCGTCACCCTCGAAGACCTGGCAACCGCGCCCGACTAAACAGCGTCGGCGGAGCCCGCGACGGCGGCCGGGCCGGAACGAGCCCGTGTAGGTGGCGCCGTGAACGACCCGTCCACCGATCCGGTGATCGTCCGCCGGCGGCGGCTCGCCCGCTGGGCCGACCGCGGCCGGCGGACGGGGTACGCGCTCTTCGGCGTGGCCATGGTGCTGTTCGTCGTCGGGTTCGCAACGGGCTTCTCGTCGGGTGTCGTGACCGCCGTGGTGGTGTCTTTGGTGGCGGGCTCGCTGGTCCTGGCGCCCGCCATCGTGGTCGGTTACGCCGTGCGGGCGGCGGACCGCGACGACCGAGAGCGCGGGATTCCCCTCTGATCGGAGCCCGGCGACGCGAACGGCCTCCTCGCGGCGGATGCGGGCGGCTGTTACCGTT
Organism: Acidimicrobiales bacterium; assembly: GCA_050744525.1. Lineage (GTDB taxonomy): Bacteria > Actinomycetota > Acidimicrobiia > Acidimicrobiales > VFJN01 > DASQUK01. Next base: position 6,980 of record JBOGHG010000135.1, read on the forward strand.
AGGTAACCCAGAGGAAGGATCTCCGTCGCCGTGGTCACCCGCCTCTCCGCCGCCCGCCGGCGCCGCCAGCTCGTCGAGGTCGCGCTCCGGGTGTTCGCGGAACGCGGCTTCCACGATGCCTCGATGAACGACATCGCCGAGGCGGCGGGCGTCACCAAGCCGGTCCTCTACCAGCACTTTGCGTCCAAGCGCGAGCTGTTCAGCGAGCTGCTGACCGACGTGGGCGCCGAGCTCCAGGAGACGATCACCAAGGCGGTGGCCGCCGCCCAGACCCCGCACGAGATGGTCGAGCTCGGCTTCGCCGCCTACTTTCGGTACGTCGACCGGCACCGTGACGCATTTCAGCTCTTCTACGGGGGTGGGCTCGGGCGCGACGCCGGCTTTTCGGAGGTGGTCAACCAGGTGGAGACGGCGCTGGCCAACCTGGTCGCCGACCTGATCGAGATCGAGGGGCTCACCCCAGGGCAGCGCCGGGTGCTGGGCCACGGCATCGTCGGCATGATCGAGGGCGCAAGCACCTACTGGCTGCGGACCAACAGCGACGCCGACCCCGCAGCGCTGGCCCACCAGCTCGCCGATCTGGCCTGGCGGGGGCTGCGCGGCGTGCGCGCCTGACCGGGCCCACCGCCGGACGGCCTCCCTGGCCGGCCCGCCGCCACCTCCGGCCCGGACGCGACAACGCCGCCCGCGGGGGGTGCGAACGGCGCCATCGCGGCTGCGGAGAGGGGCGAGGGAGGGGGGATCTCGCCCCTCGATCCGCAGATCTTTTCGACACGCAGTTTACGGCCCCCATGCCGGTCGCAAACGTCACCCCCGCGTGGCACTCGTCACTCCGTCGCGATCCCCGGGCCGTCGCCGAATAATCGCGTGCGGACCGGACGACGCGCGAACAGGATGGCGCCCCGGACTCCCCCGCCCGCGATGAGTTCCGCGCGGCCAGAGCGTCTAGCCGTGCGAACCATCTGAACGATCTCTGTTACAGGAGGCAAACGCGTGTTCTCCCGACTCGGCACCTGGTGCCATGACCGCCGGAAGCTCGTGTTGGGCATCTGGCTGGGTGTGCTCGTCTTCGGGTTTGCGGTCTCGGGCGCCGTGGGCAACGCCTTCCGCGACGAGTTCAACCTCCCAGACGTCGAGTCGAAGACCGGCTTCGACATCCTCGACGACAACTTCGGCGGCGAGGGGACCGGCATCGTGGGGACGATCGTCTTCCAGGCGGACCAGGGCGTGGAGGACCCCGAGGTCCAGGCCGCCATGCAGGCCCTGTTCGACGAGGCGGCCCAGATCGACGACGTGACCAACGTCGAGAGCCCCTACAGCGGCGAGGGGGCACAGCAGATCGCGTCGCAGGGGCCGGAGGATGGCCGGATCGCCTACGCCAACGTGGAGATGCCCGACGACATCGAGTTCGCCCGCGCCGGGGAGATCCGCGACGAGATCCTCGACGACGCGCCCGAGATCGACGGCCTCCGCATCGAGATGGGTGGGTTCATCTTCGGCGAGTTCGAGGAGCCGCAGTCCGAGGCCCTCGGGCTGGCGTTCGCCATCATCATCCTGATCGTGGCCTTCGGCTCGGTCCTGGCGATGGGCCTGCCGGTGGGCGTCGCCCTGTTCGGCATCGGCCTCGGCACCACGATCATCACGCTGTTGAGCCAGGTGCTGACGATCCCCGACTTCGCCACGTTCCTCGGGATCATGATCGGGCTCGGCGTCGGCATCGACTACGCGCTGCTGATCGTCACCCGCTACCGCGAGCAACTCCACGCCGGGCACACCGTGCGCGAGTCGATCGGCATCGCGCTCGACACCGCCGGCCGCTCCGTCCTGTTCGCGGGCATCACGGTCGTGATCTCCCTGCTCGGCATGCTGCTCATGGGCGTCACCTTCATCCAGGGCCTCGCCGTGGGGGCCGCCTCGGTGGTGGCGGTCACCGTGGCGGCGTCGCTGACGCTGCTCCCGGCCCTGATCGGCTTCGCCGGCAACCGGATCGAGCTGACCCGCTGGCGGGGCCTGATCGCCGCCGGTCTGGTCGCCGTGTTCCTCGCCGGCGTCGGCCTGGACCTCGCGCCGCTGATGATCGGGGCGCCGTTGGCGGTGGTCGTCCTGATCGCCGGCCTGTTCGTCGGCCGGCTCAAGCGCGAGGTTGCCCACCGGCCGCCCAAGCCGATCCGGGAGACCCTGGCGTATCGCTGGAGCCGGGTCATCCAGCATCGACCGTGGACGGCGGCGCTGGCGGGCGCAGTGGCGCTGGCGGTGCTGGCGATCCCGGTGTTCTCCCTGCGCCTCGGGTTCTCCGACGAATCCAACTTTGCCGACGACACCAGCACCAAGCAGGCCTACGACCTGCTGGTCGAGGGTTTCGGGCCCGGCTTCAACGGCCCGCTGATCCTGGCGGCCGAGCTGCCCGGGGGCACCGGCCCGGCCGACCTGTCGGCGATCACCGACGCTGCCGGGTCCGACCCGGGCGTGGAGTTCGTGTCCGAGCCGCGCCCCAACGACCCCGACGACCCGACGGCCGTGATGTGGGAGCTCGTCCCCACCAGCGGCCCGCAGGACGAGGCGACGACCGACCTGGTCAAGCGGCTGCGCGACGACGTGTTGCCGCCGGCCGAGGAAGCCGCAGGCGTCGACGTGGCGGTCACGGGCAACGTCGCCGTGAACGTCGACTTCTCGCACTTCCTGTCGGGACGGCTGCCCTATTTCTTCACCGCAGTGCTGGCCCTGTCGTTCCTACTGCTGATGGTCGTGTTCCGGTCGCTGCTGGTGCCGCTCAAGGCGGTCATCATGAACCTGCTGTCCATCGGCGCCGCCTACGGGCTCGTGGTCGCACTGTTCCAGTGGGGCTGGCTGAGCGACCTCACCAACGTCGAGCCGGCGCCGATCGAGCCGTGGGTCCCGATGATGCTTTTCGCCATCGTCTTCGGTCTGTCGATGGACTACGAGGTGTTCCTCCTCTCCCGGGTGCGGGAGGAGTGGCACCGCACCGGCGACAGCCGCACTTCGGTGGCCGACGGCCTCGCCGCCACCGCCAAGGTCATCACCGCGGCGGCGGCGATCATGGTGTTCGTCTTCGGCACCTTCATCCTCGAGAACGACCGCGTGGTCAAGCTCATGGGTACCGGCCTGGCGACGGCGATCCTGCTCGACGCCACCATCGTCCGGATGCTGCTGGTGCCGGCCACGATGGAGCTCCTCGGCGACCGCAACTGGTGGCTCCCGCGGTGGCTCGATCGGATCCTTCCCAACATCGACGTGGAGGGCCATGCCGAGCCGGCGCCCGAGGAGGAGCCCGAGCGTGAGCGGACGCCGGCGGGTGTCCCGTGATCGCGGTCGGTGCGGATGGACGAGCCGTCGGGATGGCCGGCGCACGCGGCGTTCATGGACGGGCTCGTGGCGCACGGCTTCGTCGTCCTGGGCGGGCCACTCGCCGATGAGTTCGGCGGGGGCGTGACGTCTGGTCCCCCATGAGCGGATTCGAACCCGGGCAGCTCGAACGGCTGCGCAAGGTCATGGCCGGCCACGTAGAGCGCGACACCGTCGGTGGCGTCGCCTGGCTCGCGTCTCGTGACGACGACGTCGAGGTGGGTGTCGCCGGCACGCTGACCCGTGGTGAACCCGCGCCGGTTCGCCGCGACTCCATCTTCCGGATCTCGTCGATGACGAAGCCGATCGTGGCG
>JBOGHG010000136.1:0-10631 GCA_050744525.1 Acidimicrobiales bacterium
CTCGACGAGCGAGGCGACGACTATGTCCCGACCGCCAGCAACCTCGAAAGCCGCTTCGCCGCCATCCTGGCTCGCTCGGGGCTTCCCGAGATGCGACGCCAGGTCGACTCGGGCGGCGACTGTTGGGATTGGTGGCTGGGACCACCAATCCCGCGGCAGGTTTCCTGATGGGGATCACCATCCCCGGAGGTCCACCGGCCAGACGTCGGTGACCTCGGCGTCGGGGCCCTGGCCGACGACCACGAACATCTGGTCGTGGAGGGCGACCGTGGGGTCGACGTGCGCCGGCAGCACCCGCACCCGGTCACCCACCCGCACCGGCCGCTCGGGGCGGGTCCCGAAGGTGATGTGCTCGTCGGACACGAACCAGCAGTCGCCGGCGCCGGCGACCGTCGGGTTGCCGTGGTCCATGCCCAACGCCTTGAGCCCGGCGTCGAGCACCGCCCATCCCCCGGGGTTGACGGAGATCACGCTGGTCCACAGGTACAGCGCGTGGCGGAAGGCCGGGGCGTGGGGCAGGTACTCGGTGTCCATCATGCAGTACGACCCCGCCTGGATCTCGGTCGCCCACGGGTTGCAGTCGTAGGTCCCCGTGCCGCCGGCGGACACGACATCGCCCCCCACGTCGGCGTGCGCCGCCAGCAGCAGCTTCATCGCCGCCTCGACCGCCGCCACCTTCTGTGCCCGGGGCTCACGCATGAGGTGTCCCTCGTACCCCATGACGCCCCGCACCTCGAGGCCGGCGGCGCGGGCCCGTTCGGCGATCCGCCCGGCGTCCCCGGGCTCGCAGCCGCACCGGGGGAGCCCGACGTTCACGTCGACCAGCACCTCCCGCACACCGCCGGCGGCGGCTGCCGCGACCGTCTCGTCAGAGTCGACGGCGACGGTGACCCGTGCGGCGCCGGCCGCCACCACCGTGCCGAGCCGCCGGCAGTCGAGCACCTCGTTGGCCAGCAGCAGGTCGCGGCCGAGCTCGGCGGCGGCCATGCCCTCGACCTCACGGATGGTGGCGCAGCAGAACGAACGGTGGCCGGCGGCGGCGAGCTCGCGCGCCAGCGCCGTCGACTTGAACGCCTTGACGTGGGGGCGCAGCCGTGGCCCCGGCAGCGCGCCGGCCATGGTCGTCACGTTGTGGTCGAACGCCTGGCGGTCGACCACCAGCGCCGGTGTGGCAACGTCCCCCAACTTCACGAGCTCCGACGCTACAACGGTGCCGGCGGTGGGATTCGAACCCACACTGACCAGGTCCTAGGCCTGGGGCCTCTGCCGTTGGGCTACGCCGGCTCGAACCCGAGCATAGGAGCGCCGCACGGTGCGGGACCTCCGCCGGGCGCCGCTACCCTCGGGCGCCGTGAGCTTGATCCTGCCGACCGCCCAGAACGCCACCACCGTCAGTCCCACCCACGAGATCTTCAACCGCCTGCTTCGCGAGCGGATCCTCTTCCTGGGGACCGAGGTCGACGACGACATCGCCAACGTCGTCTGTGCCCAGCTGCTCCATCTCGCTGGTGACGATTCCGAGCAGGACATCTGGGTCTACATCAACAGCCCCGGTGGCTCGGTGACGGCCGGGATGGCCATCTACGACACGATGCAGTTCGTCGAGCCCGACGTGGCCACGGTGTGCATGGGCCTCGGGGCGTCGATGGGGCAGTTCCTGCTGTGCGCCGGTGCCAAGGGCAAGCGCTACGCCCTACCGCACGCGCGGATCATGATGCATCAGCCCTCGGGTGGCTTCCGCGGCCAGGCCGCCGACATCGCCATCCAGGCGGAGCAGCTGCTCTACGTGAAGCAGCTCATGGCCGAGCGCATCGCGTACCACACGGGACAGAAGGTCGATCAGGTCCAGGCCGACTTCGAGCGCGACCGCTGGTTCACGGCCGAGCAGGCCAAGGACTACGGCATCATCGACAACGTCATCGTCAAGCGCGGCGAGATGCTCTAGGGGGAGGAGGAGGGCCTCCTCCCCCCACGACCTCACGGGCGGTCAACTTACTTGGTGGCGCCGCCGCCCTCGTCACCCTCGCCGGAGAGCTTGTCGACGGCGTCGTGCGCGGCGTCCTTGCCCTTGTCGATGTGCTCGCTGAACTTCCCGCCGGTCTTGTCGTCGACGAAGTCGCCCGTCTTGTCGACTGCGTCGTCGACCTTGTCGCCGTGTTCGGTGAAGAGGTCCTTGACCTTGTCCGTGACCTTCCCGGCGGCATCCTTGACCTTGTCCATGATGCCTTCGTTCTGTTCATCGGGCATGGGCTGATTCTCCTTTTGTTCGTTGCTTCCCGCTCAGGCTGCTTCGCAGCGGGGCCGCTCGGGCCTCGCTCGCTCTCTTGCCCTTCGGGACGCTCGCTCAACGGCTCCCCCTGGCGAGGTCACGCAGTTCGGTCACTGCGTGCTCCAGCCCCAGAGGGTCTCGGTAGAGGGCGGAGCCCGCCACCAGAACGTTGGCACCGGCGCCCGCGGCGTCCCCGACCGTCGACGGTCCGATGCCACCGTCGACCTCGACGTCACAGTCCCAACCCCCGTCGACGATCATGCGGCGTACCGCACCGATCTTGGGCTCCATGGTGGCGATGTAGTCCTGACCCCCGAAGCCGGGGTTGACGGTCATCACCAGCACCAGCGAGCAGAGGTCGAGCACGTGGGCGACGGCGTCGACGGGGGTGGCGGGATTGAGCGCCACCCCGGCGTCGGCGCCCAGCTCGCGCACCCGCCCCAGCGTTCGATGCAGGTGCCGAGTGGACTCGGCGTGCACGATGAGCAGCCGGCAGCCCGCGTCCACGTAGCGCGGCAGCAGCTCGTCGGGCTGTTCGACCATGAGGTGCGCCTCGAACGGCACGCTGACGTGTGGTCGGCAGGCGGCGATGACGTCGGGCCCGAATGTGAGGTTGGGGACGAACCGCCCGTCCATCACATCCCATTGGATGCGGTCGACGCCGGCCTTCTCCAGGGCCATGACCTCGTCGCCGAGCCGCGAGAAGTCCGCCGGGAGCACCGACGGCGCGACCTCGATGGGACGCACGGTGGCAGCGGGGGAAGCCACGACATGGATGCTACGACACCGCCGTGCTCCGGCCCACACCTCGACCCCCCGCCGGCGGCCGAATCGGGTCACGCATCCGTGGTTATCGACTCCACGTGGCCCATGACCCGGTCGAGGGTGGCGTCCTCGAGGCAACCCACCAGGCGCTTGCGCCCGTTCTCGCCGATCGCGGGGGAGATGCTGACGGTGTAGCCGGCCCCGGCCGTCCCCTCGGCAGGGGCGGAGACGCCGGTGACGTCACCGCCCACCGTGGCCGAGCAAACCGCCCACAGGGCCTGCGCGGCGGCGCCGTCACCTCGCTGATAGTCGCGGGTGTCGACATCAAAGGTCACCACGGTCGCGCTGCCGGCCTCGACGGGATCGGGACGGTTCTGGGTGAGCTCGGCCAGGCCGATGATGCCCAGCGTGCCCATCACCGCCACCGCCAGGACTGCCAGGGCCTTCACCGGAGCCTCCGGGACATGCTGCCCGCTCCCACGGTCGCCGGGGCCGGGCCGCGGAGCAGGTCGACCGGCTGCTCGTGCCCGGCCAGGAAGCCCGCGGCCGGCAGGGTCAGGCCGTCGAGCTGGGCGGCCAGCCCCCGCTCCGCCATGGGCCGGACGGTCGCCCGCGCCAGGCGCTCGACGACCCAGGCCAGCCCCGACATCAGGACGCCGGCGCCCATGAGGACGGGCACGAAGACGTTCATGTGCTGGGGTCGGGCCAGCCAGTCGAAGCTCACCCGAGCCGGTGGCGCCGTCTCCCGGATGCGCTCGACCCGCTGGCGGCGGGACATGCCTTCCGCTCCTGCAGCTTCGCTGCGGGCCGCTCGGGCTTCGACGCACATTTCCCGCTCCACGGCCGCTCGGGCCGGGCCCCGGCTTCCCAGCCGGGCCTCACGCTCGTCCTGGGCGTCGAGGCGCTTGTCGATCTTCTTGAGCCGCTCGGCCAGGACCGACCCCATGACGGCCACCTCGGCGGCCACGAAGATCGCGGCCGACATCAGCGCACGGTTCCACTCCCACCGGTAGAGGTAGACGAACGTGTAGGCGCCTGAGGCGGCGAGGGTGACGCCACCAAGGACGCTGCGGATGAAGCGGGCATGCATCGTCAGGCCCCGATCTCGACGGGGCGGGCAACGGGGACGACGACGGCATCGGCGGCGGCGCGCTCATCGGTGGTGGGGGACGGGGCTTCCGTCGCGTGGTGGACGCCGTCCACGACCTGGACCGTGCCGGCCGTGCCGTCGACCTCGAGGCGCTGTGCCTCGCCGTATGTCGTGGTCGCCCCGGCGTGGCCCACAACGGTCGGGATGCCGTGCTCACGGGCGAGGATCGCCAGGTGGCTCAGGGGGCTGCCGGTCTCGGCCACCAGCCCGGCGAGCCGGGGGATGACCGTGGCCAGCCGCGGATCCAGGTGCGTGACCACCAGCACGGCGCCCGCCGGTGGCTCACCACCGAGGTGTGCGGGACCGGTGCGGACGCCGCCTCCGGCCCCGATGCCGCCCTGCGCCGAGGCGGACACGACCGCCAGCGGCCGTCCGTCCGCCGTCAGCCGGAACTGGGTCGGCAGCGCCCGAGCGACCTCGCTCGGATCGGTGCGCGCCGCCAGGTCGTCGGGGACCGCCCGACGCAGCGCCGCAGCTCGCAACTCGTCCAGGGTCAGCAGCCGCACCGCGTCCTGGCCCGGCAGCACGCCGACCGAGACCAGCCGGCACCCGAGCTGCCACGCCGCCCGGGCGGTCAGCTCCTGCACCCACCGGGCCCGGAGGCGCAACGCCTCGCGGACCACGGCGTCGCCGTCGGGGTCGGGCACCGGGGCGACAGGCGCCGCCACTGCCACCCCGGCGCCGAGGCCGGCGGTGCAGCCGGTGCCCGGGGAGAGGGCACCGGCGGGCACCGCCGTGGTACGAAGGTCGATGGCCGAGAGGGCGCCGTCTGGGCCCACCCGGGGTGGTGTCAGCGCCAGGACCACCGGGTTGTGCCGGGTGAGGTCGTCGATGTCGACGTCCTCGGCCCGCGCCTCTGCCAGAGCCGACATGGCGATCGACGCCGCGGTGACTCCGGTCGACGCCTCGGGCACGAGCATGCCCGACAAGGCCTCGTAGCCGTGCAGCGCCCGCAGTGTGGTGCGCCCGTTGTCGAGCACCGCCAGCAACGCGGCGTTGCCGAGGTCGTCGAGCCGGGGCACGTCGAGCAGGTCGCCGTCGACCTGGGTGATGACGTCGCGGCCGATCACCGGGAGCGCCCGGGCCAGCCGGCCGACCCGCCACGCGGCGCGCAGCTTCCGGGCGCCGGGCCGGGGATCGATCTTGCGCAGGATCCGGTGGCGCGGCCGCACCGAGCCCAGCGCCTCGAGGTCGGCGACCGCCCACCCGTCGATCTGCCGGGCCACCGGCGAACGCCGCAGCGCCCGGGCCGACGTCGTCCCCGTGAGGCGGAGCGCGTGCTCCAAGCCCTCGCGCATCGGCGCCAGCCACAGGTCCGCCTCCAGGGGGCTGAGGGGGTCGGGGAAGGTCTCGGCCAGCGGTCCGGTACCGAGCACCGGTCCCGTCGGCCTGCCCGTCGCCGTGGTGATCGGACGACTCTGCAGCAGCCACACGGCGCCGCCGTCGTCGATCGCCCACTCGATGTCCTGCGGTCCGCCGAACGCGGCGGCCGCCCGCTTGGCCAGCTGGGCCAGCGCCCGCAGCGCTCGGGAGGGGATTGCCAGAGCGCCGTCGGCCGGCTCGGCCTCGACCACCCGTCCCCGGCGGGACAGCGTCGCCGTCCAGCCGTCGTCGAGGCCGCTCACCAGCCGGTCGGGCCCGCCCTCGCAGGCGGAGAGCAGCAGTCGATCGGTGCGCCCGCTGACGGGGTCGGCGCCGAAGAGCACGCCACCCCAGCGGGGCGAGAGCTGGGGCTGCACCAGGACCGCCATGGGGGCGCAGGTGATGAGCCCGGCGCGAGCCGAGGCGAGAACGTCGTCGACGGCCCGCACGAACGACATCCGGTCGGACACGGCCAGCACGGACGTGAAGACGCCGGCCATCGACGACGTGCCCCCGTCCTCGTTGGTCGACGACGACCGGACCACCACCGGTCGGCGGCCGTCGTCGGACATCCGTCGCCAGGCGGTCCATGCCGGGCTGTCGCCGCGGTCGTGCAGGCGAGAAGGATGCGACCAGCCGCGTTGGTCCCAGGCGGTCGTGAGCACCATGCCGGGCAGCACGGGTAGCCCGGCGCGCCGGGCGATCGCCAGGTTGGCGGCCTTCGCGCCGGTGAGCGAGGCGTCACCGGCATCGCTGTGTGCCAGGTCGACCAGGCCGGGCCGGGGGGCTGCGCGGTCCACGGCGGGAGCGTCCGCGCCGGTCGTCGCCTGCCGGTTGCCGTTCGCTCGCAACGCGCTGGCGTCGCGTCCGGGGCGGCGCGCGCCCACTCGTCGTGCTCGGGTCCAGGTCATGGGGGCTCCTCGCGGTGGTGCACGGGTTCCGAAGGATCGTGGCGGGACGCGGCAGCCGCTTCGTGGCCACGTGACACGGCCAGGGCATGACGTTCGCCACAGTGCACCGTGGCGACGCGGCCGGCTCAGGCGTCGAAACCCCGGTAGCCCAGGTAGCCGCTGCGCAGCGAGACCCCCGGCCTCACGGCTTCACCGGTGACCGCTGCACGACGCGCAGAGTCCGTGCAGCGGCGTGGCACCGGGATCGAGGACGAACCCGTGGTCGCGGCGCAGGCGGGCGGCCACGGCGTCGAGCAGGCCTGACGGCGCCTCGGCGACGCCGCCGCAGTGGTCGCACACGAGGTGGTGATGCTGGGCGACCGACAGGTGGAACACCGCGGGGCCCGGACCGATCTGGATGCGGGCGATGACCCCGAGCTCTGCGAGCCGCTCGAGCGTGCGGTACACGGTCGACTCGTGGAAGTCGGGGTGGTCGGCCCGCACCGCGTCTACCACGTCGGCGGCGGTCATGTGGTGCGACGTGCTGGACAGCATCGCGTCGATCACGGCCCGCCGCGAAGCGGTCACCCGGCCGCCGTCGCGGCGCAACCGGTCGAGGATGTCGTCCAGGGTGTCATCCACTCTCGGGTGGCTCACGAATACAGCGTACGACAGCTATCGCGAATCGTTCCCTGTTGCCAACTGCTCGCATTAAGGTGGGGATCCATGCACATTCCCGATGGGTTCATCGACGGGACGACGTCCGCCGGCGCCGCTGTCGTGGCGGCCGGCGGCCTGGGGGCATCGCTGCGACGGGCGGGCGAGGTGCTCGACGAACGGCGGGTGCCGCTCGCCGGGCTGGTGGCGGCGTTCGTCTTCGCCGTCCAGATGCTCAACTTCCCGGTGGCCGGCGGCACCAGCGGGCACCTGCTCGGCGGGGCGCTGGCGGCGGTGCTGGTCGGTCCCGCCGTGGGGGCGGTCTGCGTCTCGGTCGTGCTGGCGGTGCAGGCCCTGCTGTTCGCCGACGGGGGACTCTCCGCCCTCGGGCTCAACGTCCTCAACATGGCCCTGCTGACCGCCTTCGGTGGCTACGCGGTGTTCGTGGTGGTACGTCACCTGCTGCCGCGGACGTCGGCGTCCGTGGTGGTGGCGTCGGGCGTGGCCGCCGGTGTCTCGGTGGTGCTCTCGGCCCTGGCCTTCACCGCCGAGTACGCCATCGGCGGCAGCGGCACGGCCGCCGTCTCGACCGTCGCCGGGGCCATGGTCGGCGTGCACGTGCTCATCGGCATCGGCGAGGGCGTGATCACCGGGCTGGTGGTCGGCGCGGTCCTCGCCACCCGGCCCGACCTGGTCTGGGGGGCGCGGGACCTGGCGTTCGGCCGGGCGCCCACCGGTTCGGTTCCCGAACGGGTGGCGTCGTGAAGGGCGTGAGTCGCCGGGTGCGGTTCGGGTTCGGCGCCTTCGTCGTTGGAGGACTGGTCGTGGCACTGGTGCTGGCCTTCTTCGTGAGCCCGTCGGCCAGTGGCGACCCGGACGGCCTGAACAAGGTGGCGATCGACAAGGGATTCGCCGGCACCGAGACCGACCACGCCCTCGATGACACCCCCACGGCCGGTTACGAGGTGCGGGGGGTCGACGACGACCGCTTGTCGACCGGTCTGGCCGGCGCCATCGGCGTGGCGGTCACCTTCGCCGTGGCCGGTGGCGTGATGCTGCTGGTCCGGCGGACTCGCCGTGCGACCCCGGCCCGCGCCGTGCCGCGCTAGTGCCGTGACTGATGGGCACCCCGGCGGGCACGGGCTGGACGGCCTGTACGTCGCCGGGGAGACCCCGGTGCACCGGCTCGCGCCCGAGGTGAAGGTCGCCGCCACGGTGGCGTACGTCTCCGCGGTCGTGGCCACACCGCGGGAGGCGCTCTGGGCCCTCGGCGGGGACGCTGCGCTCCTGGCCGGGGTCGTCGCGTTGGCCGGGCTGCCGCCGGCCTTGGTCGCCGGACGGCTGCGGATCGAGATCCCGTTCCTGCTGTTCGCAGCGTTCATGCCCTTCACCGGGGCGGGCCCGCGCGTCGACGTCCTCGGCGCGTCGCTTTCCGAGCCGGGACTGTGGGCGGCCTGGAACATCGTGGCCAAGGGCACCTTGGGCGTGGTCGCATCGATCGTCCTTGCGGCCACCACCCCGGTCGCCGACCTCCTCAGGGGGCTCGATCGCCTGCACGTCCCCCGGGTGATCACGGCCATCGCCGGATTCATGGTCCGCTATCTCGGGATCGTGGCCGGCGAGGGCCGGCGCATGCACGTGGCTCGACAGTCCCGCGGCTACGACCCCCGCTGGCTGTGGCAGGCACGGGGGATGGCGGCGTCGGCCGGGACGCTCTTCGTCCGTTCGTACGAGCGAGGCGAACGCATCTACCTGGCCATGCTGGCGCGTGGCTACGACGGCAGCATGCCGGACCTCGCTGGGCGGCGCGCGTCCGCCTCCGCCTGGTGGCCCGCGGCGCTGCCGCTGGTGGCGTGGGCGATGGCGGTGACGGCGTTGGTGGCGGCATGACCGGTCCAACCGAGGTGCCGGCGGTGTCGGTGCGGGGCGTGGGCTTCGCCTACCCGGACGGCCGGACGGCGTTGGACCGGGTCGACCTCGAGGTCGCGGCCCGGGAGCGGGTGGCGGTCCTGGGGCCCAACGGCGCCGGCAAGTCGACCCTGGTGCTCCACCTCAACGGGATCCTCGAGCCGCAGCGGGGCGAGGTGACCATCGGCGGCCTACCGGTGGCGAAGCGCAACCTGGCCGAGGTCCGCCGCCGCGTGGGCATCGTCTTCCAGGATCCGGACGACCAGCTGTTCATGCCCACGGTCCACGACGACGTGGCGTTCGGGCCGGCGCAGGCCGGGCTCCGGGACGCCGCCCTGGCGGGCCGGGTGGCGGGTGCGTTGGCGTCGGTGGGCATGACCGACCGCCGGGACGCGGCCCCGCACCACCTCAGCTTCGGGCAGCGTCGCCGGGTGGCCATCGCCACCGTGCTGGCCACGGAGCCGGACGTGTTGGTGCTCGACGAGCCGACCGCCAACCTCGACCCTGCCGCCCGCCGCGAGCTGACCGAGGTGTTGGCGTCGCTGGATGTGACCCTGCTGGTGGTCACGCACGACCTGCCGTACGCGCTCGAGACCTGTGGGCGCGCGGTGGTGCTGGATGGGGGTCGGATCGTGGCGGATGGGTCGACCGCGGACGTGCTCGCCGACGCCCATCTCCTGGCCGCGCATCGCCTGTACCTGCCGATGGGGTTCGATCCCACCCGGGTGTGAGTTCACACGAGCATGGAGACCAGCGAGTCGATGTCGTGGTGCTCGAAGGCATCGACGTAGTCCTGCAGCAGAGGCCGTTGCCGGTCGTCCAGGCGGTGCGGCCGATCGCCCGCTCCTCGGCCGGCGGCGAGGGTCGACCGAGCCCGTTGAAGCATGCTGTTGACCGACGCCACCGTGGTGCCGAGCAGTTCGGCAACCTCGGTCGCCTTCCACCGTAGGACCTCGCGCAGTAGCAGGACCGAGCGCTGTCGCGGCGGCAGCTGCAGCAGGGCCAGGACGAAGGCCCGCTGGATCGCGTCCCGCGCCACCGCCTGCTCGGCCGGGTCGTCGCCCACCCGGGACGCGTGGCAGCCGGGGAACGGGTGGACGAACCCCCCGCCCGCCGGCGCGCCATCGGACGTGGACCCAGGGGTCTTCCAGGACGTGAAATCGACCGGCCGGGCACGGCGTTGGGTGGCGTCCTGCATGTCGAGGCACACATTCGTCGCAATGCGATGCAGCCACGTTCGCAGCGACGAGCGGCCCTCGAAGCGGTCCAACGCCCGCCACGCCCGGACCAGCGTCTCCTGCACGGCATCCTCCGCCTCGAACCCGGATCCGAGCAGTCGGCGGCAGTGCGCGGTCAGCGCTGCCCGATGCTCCTCCAGTCGGGGTTCGAGATCCTGCGTTCCCAGGTTGGGTGCGATCGGGGCGATCCCGGTGGTCGACATCGTCCCGCTCATCCCGCCTCGGTCGCCGGTCGCAGCGATCGCGTGAGGTCGTGCAGCATCCGCTCGGCGGTGCCGCGCTCGATCGAGACCTGGCACTCGATCACGGGCCAGCCGTCGTCGCCGGCCTGCCGCGCCACCGCGGCCGCGAGCTCCCCACCGATCCCCGTGCCGGCCACCAGCAGCCGTCGA
>JBOGHG010000137.1:0-10533 GCA_050744525.1 Acidimicrobiales bacterium
CGACGGGCTTGGGCAGCTCGTCGAAGCGCAGCTCGCTCGGCTCGGCCAGCTCTTCCTCGATGATCTCGTTGCAGAGGTCGATGCACTCGTCGCAGATGTAGACGCCGGGACCGGCGATCAGCTTCTTCACCTGCTTCTGGGACTTGCCGCAGAACGAGCACTTGAGCAGCTCGCCACCGTCTCCGAACTTGGCCACGTCGGTCGCTCCCCCGTTTGGCGTGCTAGCTCGCCCGAGTGATCGGGCCGGTCATGTCGGCTGCCTGCCGCGACGAGATGACGTCGTCGATGATGCCGTACGCGCGGGCTTCCTCGGCGCTCATCACGTAGTCGCGGTCGGTGTCCTTGTGGATCCTCTCCTCCGTCTGCCCAGTGTGGCGCGCCAGGATCTGGTCGAGGAGCTCCCGCATGCGCAGGACCTCCTTGGCGGCCAGCTCGACGTCGGTGGCCTGGCCGCCGGCCTGGCCCCAGGGCTGGTGCAACAGCACCCGGGCGTGCGGCAGGGCCAGGCGCTTGCCCGGGGCCCCGGCGGCCAGGAGCACCGCCGCGGCGGATGCGGCCTGCCCGAAGCAGATGGTGCTGATGTCGGGCTTGATGAACCGCATCGTGTCGTAGATCGCGAACAGCGCGGTGATGTCTCCACCCGGGCTGTTGATGTAGATGTTGATGTCTTTGTCCGGATTGTCGGACTCGAGATGGATCAGCTGGGCGCAGACGAGGTTGGCGATGGTGTCGTCGATGGGCGTGCCCAGGAAGATGATGTTCTCCTTGAGCAGCCGGCTGTAGAGGTCGTAGGCCCGTTCACCCCGATTGGTCTGCTCGACCACCGTGGGGACGAGGTAGTTGCGGATCACTCGGCGTCGTTCTCCGTGTCTGTCTCGTTCGTGTCGTCGTCGTCGGATTCGTCTTGGAGTTGGTCGTGCGGTTCGTCTCGGGGTTCATCGGGTGCTGGCCGGGTCTCGAACTCCGCCCGGTCGATGGGCTGACCGTCCTCGTCGACGATCTCGACCCGCTCCAGGAGCCAGTCGAGCGCCTTGCGCTTGCGCACATCGGAGCGTACCGCCGCGAGTTGGCCGCCGCGTTCGAACTCGCGGCGGACCCGGTCGACTTTCTCGCCGACCCGCTCGGAGACGCTTGCGAACTCCTCCTCGAGGTCGTCGTCGCTGCACTCGATGCTCTCGGCATCGGCCACTGCGCGCAGGGCCAGGTCCGCCCTGACCGCCGTCTGCGCCGCCTCCTTGAGCTCGGACGTGAACTGCTCGTTGGTGGTGCCCGAGGCCGCCAGCCACTGCTCGGGGTCCAGCCCTTGGGCCTGGAGCCGCAGGGCGAGGTCCTGCGCCCGGTGCTGCATCTCGTGGTTGACCAGGGGCTCGGGCGGCTCGTCATCGACGAGCTTGGCCAGCGCCTCGCCGGTCGCGTGGCGGAGTTGGGCCTGGGCCTGCGCCTGACGCACGAGGAGGGCGCGATCCCGGATCGACTGCCGGAGCTGGTCGATGGTCTCGAACTCCGAGTTCTCGGCCGCCCACGCGTCGTCGGCGTCGGGCAGGACCGGTTCCCGCACCTGCTTCACCAGCACCCGGAACCGCAGGTCGCGGCCCTCCTCGGGGTCGGGATGCTCGGCGTCGAACTCGAGGATGTCGCCCGCCTTGGCGCCGCGCAGCTGTTCGTCGACCTCGGACGTGATCACGCCGCTGCCGACGGTGTAGCTGTAGTCGTCGGCGCTCAGCCCGGCCTGGGGCTCGCCGTCGAGGGTGCCGCTGATGTCGATGACCACGGCATCGTCGTCGCGGGCGGCGCGGTCGACGTCCGCGAACGTCGACTGCACCTGCCGCATGCGGTCGACTTGGGCGTCGACCTCCTCGTCGGAGACGGCCGGGCGGGTGATCTCGACCCGGAGGCCGCCGTAGCCGGGCACCTGGACCTCGGGACGCACCTCGACCACCGCGTCGAAGACGACCGGGCCGTCTTCCTGCCCCGACGTGACGTCGATGTTCGGGGAATCGATGGCGTCGACCTCGTGCTCGACGAGTGCCTGGGCGTAGTACTCGGGCAGTGCGTCGCTGAGCGCCTGCTCGCGGCCGACCCGCGAGCCCAGGCGGCGCTCGAGGACCTTGCGCGGGGCCTTGCCGGGCCGGAAGCCGGGAATGCGGACCTCGCGGGCGATCTTGCGGTAGGCGTCGGAGATCGCCCTGTCGAACTCGTCCTCGTCGACCTCGACGGAGAGCTTGACCTTGTTCCCCTCGAGGGGCGAGACGGTGGTCTTCACAGGGGCAGGAGTGTAACGGCGGGGTGTCGGACCCCAGTACTACCGCCGCTGAGGTGGCGGCCGCATCCACGCGGGGAGGCCGCAGGCCGCGGCAGGTACGCTGTCCGCCGGTCGACGGGGAGTGGCGCAGTGGCAGCGCACCTGCTTTGGGTGCAGGAGGTCGGGGGTTCAAATCCCCCCTCCCCGACCCTTCTGAGCTGGGATGATACGATCGCTTGAGCTAGGCCGACGAGGCCATGTATCAGCGATGTATCAGGGGACGAGCCCATGGGGTGGAAGGCGACCGGGCACCCGACGGTCCGCAAGCAGCGCGACAAGTGGGTCGTGCGGGTCGACGGCATCGACACCGAGACCGGGAACCAGCGGCCACGGCAGCTTGGGACGTACCCGTCACAGCGGTCAGCCTTGAAGGCCGCCCGGTCGACCCCGGTGCAGGAGCTCGTCGTCACCAGGGACACGGTTAGCTGGCTCGTGCGGCGGTACGTCGCATCGCGGACGGACGTGACCCTCAAGGCTCGGGAGCAGTACGAGTGGGCGATCCCCCACATCGAGGCCGGGCTGGGAGCGATCCGCCTCGACCGCCTCGATCGGGAGGATGTCGCCCGGTGGCTCGACGACCTTGCGATGGCCGGTCGGCTGTCGTGGCGATCCATCCAGATCTGTCGGACTGTGCTCCGTGCGGCCCTCGCGGATGCGGTGGAGGAGGGCCTGCTACGCCGAAGCCCAGCAGCCCGGGTGCCCATGCCGCGGGCGGTGGCGAAACCGCCCAAGCAAAAGGAGGTCGACGCCTGGACGGAGAACCAGGTAGCGCAGTTCCTCGCACTCACCGCCGGCCATCGCTGGGCGGTCGCCTTCTGTCTCGGCGCCCTCTATGGCCTCCGCAGATCCGAGGTGCTCGCTCTCAAGTGGGACGACCTCGACACGAAGAACGGCACGCTGCGCATCGACGAGGGGCTGGTGGCCGTCCGGCAGGGGGCGGCGTGGAGCAACGCGAAGAACGCCCGCTCCCGACGAGTCATCCCTCTGGACGATGAAACGCTTCGGCTACTGGCACGCCACCGCAAGGCTCAAACCGAGGAACGACTGGCCGCCGGGCCGACGTGGGAGGACTACCACCTCATCATCGCCACACACGCCGGTCGCCCCGTCATGCCCCGAAGCCTCGACCGGGCCCTCGATCTCCTGATCGCCGAGGCCGGCCTCCCCCGCCTGACGTCCCACGGCCTCCGTCACACGGCGGCCACCCACATGGTCCGAGGTGCGCGCGACGTCGGCGAACTCCGCGCGGTCGCCGATCTGCTCGGTCACTCTCCCGACATGCTCATGAAGACCTATGCCCACGCCCTACCGGAGAGCACGAGGGCAGTTGCCGATCGCATCGGAGCACGGAGGGCTTCCAGGAAGAGCTGATGGGGCGATGCGAACACATCAGTGGTTATGGCCGGCGGACGACGATTCAGCACGGTGCGGAGCGCTGACCGGCCTCGGAACCGCGGAGGGGTACAGGGCGCCCCGGCACGAATCGCCTTGTCGAGTTCCGCAGGACGTAGCGGTCCGCCTCCTCGTGGTGATGGGTCACGTCGCAGCGCTTGACAGCAAGAGCCCGCCCTGCTTGAGTCCCGGCCACACAGTCCCGGGCCTGAGGCCGGCTGGTGGTGTCCGGCTGGTGGTGTCCGGTCCTAGCGTTTGGGGGGTTCCGGTGGGGCGGACAACGGGGGAGCTGGCGTCGCGATCGTGCCTGCACTGTGACGCGGCTCGGCAGACGCACTGCCGTTCGGATAGCGCGGTTGCCCGATGACCGTACACGCGCCTTTCGGCTTTGCGAGCCGCGAGTGGACCACACCGGAGGTGGAGGTCAGCTACGAGGGACCCGGTCCACAGCGGCGACTCACGATCGCCTTTCGGATCGTCCTCGCGCTCCCACACCTTGTCTACGTGGCCCTCGTGTCAATCGCCGCGCTCGTGGCCATCGTGGCCGGCTGGTTCGCCGCCCTCCTTCTCGGGAGGCTGCCGGCGGGGGTGGCCGATTTCCTCGCGCGGGTGGTCCAATACGTGGCCCGGGTGAATGCGTACGCGTACCTATTGCTCACCGACCGCTACCCACCCTTCGACCTCGGTCGCGACGACTACGCCGTGTCGGTCGACATCCCCGGCTGTGTGCGATTGAACCGCGCCGCCGTGCTGTTCCGAATCGTCCTGCTGATCCCCGCCACAATCGTCGTGCAGCTGATCGGCAACGGACTCTTCGTCGTCGCGCTCGTGGCGTGGCTGCTCGCGCTGATGATGGGACGGCTGCCTATTCCGCTGTTCGAGGCGTTTGCTGCGGTCCTGCGCTATCAGACGCGTTTCTACGCCTACGCCGCGTTGCTCACCAGCGAGTACCCGCGTGGGCTCTTCGGCGACGGGGTTCGCGTGACGCACCCGCCGTATCCACAGCCCGATGCCGAGCCGCACACCGCGCCGTACGCTCCACCGTTCGCCCCGCAGGGCACGATCGACCTACCGCCCCCGCCTCCGCCCCCGGCCATGGCGGGATCGGCGCCCCGGATCACGACCCTGCTCCTGTCGCGGGCCGCGAAAGTGATCCTCGGTGTGATCCTCGGTCTCGGGGCGGTCTTCGTGATCGCCGGCAATGTCGCGGCGGTTGTGCTCGGTGACTCGGAGACGTCCGAGCGTTTGCAGGAGAGCTATCTCGTGCTATCAGAGGACTCGCAACGCTACGGCCTGGAGACACAGCGCTGCGCCGTGTCGGGGGGCATCGGATGCCTCCAGGAGGCGAACCTTCAGTTCGCCGGTGCCGTGCGGCGGTTCCAGACCGAGTTACGCGCGCTCGAGTTCACCGACGTCGCGATCGACGAAGCCGAGCAGCTCGACCGGGGTGCGACCGATCTCATGTTGGTCCTGGAGCGCATGGCGTCCACAGATGAGCCGGGGCAGTACAACGAGCTGTTGGCAGAGTTCCAGTCGCTGGCCAACGCGTTCGACGCCGACTTCCAGGAACTGCTCGACGAGGTCGAGTTCTAACTCAGGCCAGCAGTACCACGATGACCATCACCTGCGCGTTGAAGAAGGCGTGGGCGGCCATCGGTGGACCCAGTCGTCCCGATACATGGCGCATCAAGCCGAGCACCGCGCCCGAGGCTGCCACGGCCCACGCGTAGACCAACGTCCAGGGTCCCTGCCACGCGATCAAGTGGGCAGCGCCGAACAACAGTGATGTGACGGCGATCCCGGACGCCAGCCCGAGGCGCGCTTCCAGGCGACCCTGGACGAGCCCTCGAAAGAACAGCTCCTCGAACAGCGGCGCGCCGATGCACGTCACCAGCACGAGCACGGCGAGCCCCAGCCCGGTGTCGACCGCGCCCTCGAACACCACCCGCTCGGACTCACCGATGCGGCGGGTCGGCAGCGGCAGCGGAATCGGCACCACCGCGGCGGCCGCCAGCATCCGCGCCACGACCGAGCCCGCCAGCCCGAACCCGAGGTCCCGCCACTGGAAGGTGACATTGAAGTCGCGTCGCAGCGAACCAGTTCCGCGGCGACGACTCACGTACATGCACGCGGACGTCAGCCCCAACCACAGACCGATCGACCCGACCAACAGCTCGGCGGCCCGGCCGCCGGGATACCCCGCAGCGGCCAGCGCCGTGATGCCCCCCAGCGACAGGCCAACGCCGCACCCGAACCCGGCGACTGCCACGCCGATGCCCGGGGGCGTCGCCGACGGAGGCCGCTCCTCGCGAAGCGAGGCCGCATCCCACCGAACCACACCGTCGGCCGCATACGCCGTCCACCGCTGTCCGTCCCACCAGCGAGCGCGGAACCGCCCGAAAGGATCCGAGTACCAGCCCGGCAGCGACGGCGACTCCGGCGCAATGCACGTCTTCCCCGCCGACTCCCCGTCCACCGCACCACCCTACGGTTCCGTCCAAGTCTCCGCCGCGCTGTCGACGAGGGCCCCATGACCAAGGTGTTTGTCGGCCAACCGGGCCGCGAAGCTGCTGCGCAGCGTCCCCCAGCGTGCCCTCATTTACGCCCAGTGACCGAGTCAACATCAGCGACTTCCTCCTAATCGAGGTGTCCGTCCGATGGGGGACGTCCAGAGATTGGGAAAGTATTGCAATCCACCGGAAGATGGGTCGAGGTTGGTGACCTCGTCCGGAGCACGCTTCTTGCTCCTAATCCGTCTGCAGATTCGTCACCACATTCGGCGCCGACCACGTTCGTTGCGGCGTGGTGTAACGGCCAGAAGTGCAAAAAATAGTAACGCAAGGATAAGATGTGCAATCTGCGATTGTGCGTAGCTTGGAGACGTACCGAGAACTGCCACTACAGCCACAGTAGACAAGATCACGAATAAATTTACGCATACACGTACCCAGAGCCTCGGAGGCGACTTGCGCCACGCGCGCGTCCATCCCAGCCATAGAATAAACAGACTGGCAGTTCCAACCAAGACCAGTAACCCTGACTCTGGCATTCTCAGCTGCAATCCTCCGGAACTAACTTGGCTGATGACTTGGCGCGATTATAGCTCTGTATCGCGTAAGGTATCGCAACGATAAAGGACCGTCCGTAGGTCTCAATACCTGTTGCTGCTCCAAAAGGCAACCCCTTCAACGATACCAAAATAAGCTCAGCATGACCTGACCAAGTCAACCCCGCCGACCCATACGCGTGGTCACCGTAGGTGCGGCCGAATCGAGGTCCCTGCCTCTGTGGGCGGTCGCTCTGACAGCAACACCCGTTTGGACATACCTCTACATCCGGATGAACGTCGTCACGTCCGCCAGCGGTGAAACCGGCGTCACAGCGAGATCCCCGGCGGCTCAATCCCTCGGCCCAGTTGCAGACGATCCAGGTGTTGACGGACCTGAGCGGTGTCGGCTCGCTCGAAACCCTGCGTGACCCGGGCGGGCCCGGGGGGAAGCCAGACCTCGAGCCGCTCGTCGCGTTCGGCGCCGATCGGGTTGTCGAGTCGTCGTAGTTGTTGTTGGGTGTGTTGGATGCGCCGGTCGAGTTCGGGGTGCGCAGCTAGCCATCGGCGACGAAACGAGGCTTCGGTTTCGAGTTCGGCAACGCGGTGCTCGGCTCTGGTGATCCTGCGGTCGAGTTGCTCGACGGCCGGCTGACTGTGGGCGATCCAGGCGCGCTGGGCCCGCCCCTCGGTCCGGGCGGCTGACTGGGCGACGCGGCGCCACCGGTGTCGCTCGCGTCGTCCAACGTGTGGCAGGTGCATCCAGCGTTCGGCGTGCCGGCGCTGGCGGCGCGCTTCGTCGAGATCGCACCCCGCACGGCCAGCCGGGGTGTGATGCCAATAGCCGGCGCCGCGGACGAGCTCGTTACGGCTCCGGCGCAGGCGGTCGAGAGCGGCGCGTGCAGCGACGAGCTCGGCGCTGACCTCGGGTGGCGCATGACGTTTGAGCACCTCCAGCTCGGCAAGCAGGCGTGCGCGGCGGGCGTCGAGGTCCTCGGACAGGGTCCCGATGGCGGGATCGACGCCGACGGCGGTGGCGGTGCGGGTGATCCATTGCTGGTTGCGGGCGAGCGACCAGTCATGCGTGATGTCCTCGATGGCCTGGCCGAGGTCGTCGGCGACGGCGTGGACGACGCTGGGCCCTCGGGCGCGGGACATGGCGACGTAAGCGAGCTCGCGGCCACCGCCCTCGGCCAGGTAGTGGCTGCGATCGGCGGTCGCGCCTTGCTCGCGGTGCACGGTGAGGGCGTAGCCGTAGTCGAGGTGGTCATGGTCGAGGGCCGCGCCCCCCAGCACAACCCGACGGCCCTCGTCGGTAGCGATCATCAAAGTCTGGTCTCGCTGGTTGATGGCGACGATGCGGCCGCGTTGGCTGGTAACCAGTTCGCCGTCATAGTTGGGGGCGAGGGTCACCACGGGATCGCCGACGCCGTAGCGGCGGCCGTTAAGGGTGTCGAGGTCAGGGCCGCTGAGCCAGCCGCGTTGTTCGGCGCGGACGCGGGCCAGGCGGTTGAGGTCGGCGACACTGCTGCGCCGCCAGGCGAGCATGAGCGTGTCGTGGCCGGCGGTGGTGTCGGCGGCCCAGGCGTCGACCATTGCCGCCAGGGTCTCGGTGCGGGTGGGGGCGATGCGGATGCGGCCGTGGGTGGCGTAGAAGCCGACCGCGGCCTGCACGTTGCCGGCGCGCAAATGGTGGAGGGCGGCACGTTCGGCGGGGTTGCGTTGGCGCAGGTTCTGGTTGAGGACGGTGATGATGTCGGGGTGCCGCTCCACCAGCGCTTGGAGGGCGCCACCGGGTCCCACCGGCGCCAGCTGGCGGGGGTCACCGACGATCACGAGCTTGCCGCGAGCACGGTTGACGGCCAGCAGCAGCCGGGCCAGGTCCACATCGGCGGTGAGGCTGGCCTCGTCGAGCACCAGCACCGACCGCTGGTCGAGCGTGACCTGGCGGTGGTCGAGGCGCCACAGCAGCGACCGCACCGTCCCCGAGGGGATGCGAGCGTGCTGGTCGAGGGTGCGGGCGGCCTGGCCGCTGGTGGCAGTCCCCAGCACACGATAGCCGGCGGCCTCCAATGCCCGCGCAGCGACGTCGAGGGCGGTGGTCTTGCCCGAGCCGGCCACCCCGACGATGACGTCGATCGCTCGACCCTCCGAACAGATGCGCTCCACCGCCCGCCGCTGCCCGGCACTGAGCTCAACGCCGAGCTCGGTTTGCTTCCCCGATGTGACCTGGTTGACCAGATCGTGGGCCACGACCGGTGCGGGTCGGCGGGTGAAGCGTTCCAGCGCGTACGTGATGGTCTGTTCGGTGGCGAGCACGGCAGCGGCGGTGTAGGGCTGGTCACTGGCGCCGGTGATGCCGATGAGCGGCATCACCAACTGCGAGGCGAGGACGCGGTCGACCACGCGGTCCAGCTCGGCGGGGTCATGCCCGTAGAGCAGGGGGGCGATCTCGGCCACCAGCCGGGGGCGGTCGAACACCTTCCAGTGGGCCAAGAACTCGCCCTCGGGATCCAACAGCTCTGCTGCCAGCCGGTCGATCTCGACGTCGGTCAACGGCGACGCGAGGCCTCGGCACTGTTGGCGGGCGCGCTCCAGCGAGGCGGCCAACCGGTCCAGGGTCCAACCGTGGGTTTCGAGTTCGGCGATCCAACGAGGCGTGAGCTGGTCGGTGCCGGTGCCCCGCTTGACCGGCCGGTTGCGGCGGGCCGCGACGTTGCGGGCCCGATAACTGCTGTAGCCCATCTCGGCGAGGTAGTCGGTGATCGCGTCGGCGCGCTTGGAGAAGACCTGGCACACCTCGGCGGGGATGCCTACGATCCGCCAGTCCCGCGCCCGACCCGACCGCCCGCTATCGGGCTCGATCGCATAGCCCAACTCGATGGCCTTGGCCGCGGAGTGGAGCCGGCCCAGCATCGTTGCCGCCTCGTCCCGGTCCCGGAGCTCGTCGGACTTCAGGGCCTTGTAGCCGCCCTGGGTGTCGCGCATCTCGCACACGTTGGCCACCAGCACGTGATCATGCGCGTGCGGGTCGCCCTCCCGGGAGGTGCTGTGCCGTGTCGCCGCGTACACCAGCCCCGACGTCGGCGTCGCCACCGCGGCGCGGCCCCGCCGCCCACCGCGGCTCTGTGCCCAGTCCTCCAGGTAGGCCATGGTGGCGGCGGTCTGGGCGTCCACGATGGCGTGCATGTCATCGGCCCGGCCGGCCACCCCCAGCAGCGACAGCGACTTGTGCGCCGCCACCACCAACTCGAACCCCGGCCGCGTGGTGCGCACCAGCTGCCGACCGGTGAGCGGGTCCCGGAACCCGCCCGGCCCGAACGCCAGCCGGTAGGTGTCCCGGGTCACCTCACCCTCCAGGCCCAGGCGGGCGGCGCCGGCGCCACCCCAGCGCAGCGGGGTCTCGCCCCGCGACCCGTAGTAGTCCAGCGCCT
Source organism: Acidimicrobiales bacterium (assembly GCA_050744525.1). Lineage (GTDB taxonomy): Bacteria > Actinomycetota > Acidimicrobiia > Acidimicrobiales > VFJN01 > DASQUK01. Next base: position 10,175 of record JBOGHG010000137.1, read on the forward strand.
GGCCGGGATGATCATCCTCCCGGCCCACGACCGTCGCCTCGTGGTAGGCGACCTGCTCGACGCCCATCCTCCGGAACCACGCCACGGCGCTGCGCTCCCTCCCAACCCGAAGGGTTGAAATCACGTTGGCCTTCGGGGGGATATCGGCGCGGCTGGGTCGCGATCGGGGACACGTGTCCTGTGTCGATCGCGTGACGATCGACGGCGTGCGTCGTCGCGGGCGCGTCGTTGGCGCGCGTGTCGTGGCGCAGCTGCGGCGAGGGCGGGCTGTGAGGACGAAGGTTGGGAGCGACCCCGGGGGGACGGAGCAGCCAAAAAGCCGGCGACCGGGCGAGAAAACTGGCTGACTCCGTCGCTTT
>JBOGHG010000138.1:0-10516 GCA_050744525.1 Acidimicrobiales bacterium
GCGTGCTGCCCGCGCGTCAGCTGGCGCGTCGCCCGGCCTGGGGGCTGGCCGGCGGCGGCGCGCTCGCCATCGTCGCGCTCGTCTCGGTGTCGGTGTCGCCGTCGCTGGCCGGCGAGCACGAGCACGACGGCGCCGGCCACGGCGCCGACGGGGGCGAAGGCGCGGCCGGCCACGACCACGCCAATGGGGCAGCGACCGATGGTGGAGCCGGCGACGCCTGGGCCGAGACGCGACTGGCGGCGCTGGCGGGCTACCTGCCGACCGCAGAGGTCGAGGAGTTCAAGCGGATGGCCCGGGAGAACCTGGCCGACCACATCCGCGCCCGCTCCGACGTCCTTCGCGGACTTACCGAGGCCGAGCGGGAGGAGCGCATTGCCGCCTATGTGACCTGGGCGGTGGACAACACCCTGTCCCTGGCCGCGGGCGTGCAGAGCGGCGACGCCGAGACCATGCACTCGCACGGACCGTCCGAGTGGCAGCCGATCGCCGACCCGGACGACCTGCTGACCCTGCAGGAGCAGCTCGCCCTCGGCGGTGAGGTCATCGACCGCCTTCCCACCGTCGCCGACGCCGAGGCGGCCGGCTACCGCCAGATCGCGCCGTATGTGCCCGGGATGGCCGTGCACTACATCGGCTCCGGTCTCGACGCCAGCTTCGACCCGGCCGAGCCCGAGATGCTGCTCTACAACGGCACCGATCCCACCTCCCAGCTGGTCGGGCTGAGCTACGTGGCCCTGGCGCCCGAACCACCCGACGGGTTCGTCGGGCCCAACGATGTATGGCACAACCATCCGGGGCTGTGCATGGTCGGCGGCTTCGTGGTGGGCATCGACGGCACGCCGCAGGAGCTGTGCGAGTCGGTCGGCGGGGAGATCAACGAGGGGCTCGCCAACCTCCAGATGCTCCACCTGTGGCAGGTGCCGGGCTGGGAGTCGCCGTGGGGCCTGTTCTCCGGCGAGAACCCCGCCATCAACATCGTGACCTCCGACATGTGGGCCAAGCGCAGCGGCTAGGACGCGCGGGGCGGCCGGCTAGCTCGAGAGCGCCCGGAGCCCGTGGCCCGGCGCGCCGTCGAGCACCTGGGTGACCAGCGCCGCCACCGGGCTGCGTTCCGCCCGGGTGAGCGAGATGTGGCCGAACAGCGGGTGGCGCTTGAGCGTCTCGATGACCGAGACCACGCCGTCGTGGCGCCCGACCCGCAGGTTGTCGCGCTGGGCGACGTCGTGGGTCAGGACCACCCGGCTGCCCTGCCCCAGCCGGCTGAGCGCCGTGAGGAGCACGGTGCGCTCGAGGTTCTGCGCCTCGTCGATGATCACGAAGCTGTCGGTCAGGTTGCGGCCCCGGATGTGGGTGAGCGGCAGCACCTCGAGCCGGCCGCGCCCGAACACCTCGTCGATCACCGCGGACCCGGCGATGGCCTCGAGGGCGTCGGTGACCGCCGCGCCCCACGGCATCATCTTCTCGGCCTCGGAGCCAGGTAGGTAGCCGAGGTCCTGCCCCCCGACGGGGAAGATGGGCCGGAAGACGATGACCCGGTTGTGCGTGCGCTGCTCGAGCACGGCGTCGAGCCCCGCCGCCAGCGCCAGGACGCTCTTGCCGGTGCCGGCGGGTCCCCCCAGGCTCACGATGCCGACGGCGTGGTCCGCCAGCAGGTCGATGGCGATGCGCTGCTCGGCCGACCGGCCCCGGACGTCGAACAGCGCGCGGTCGCTCCGGGCGAGGTGGACCCGCTTGTCGTCGCGCACACGCCCGAGGGCCGACTGCTGCGGTCCCGCGTGGAGCACGACGCCGGTGTTGCACGGTAGGTCGCGGGCCTCGGCCAGGTCGGCGACGTGCTCGGAGAACAGGGCGTCGATGACCCCCCGCTCGACGTCGAGGGCGACGACACCGTTCCAGCCGGTATCGACCGCCAGCTCGTTGCGGTACTCGTCGGCCTCGAGCCCCACGATCGAGGCCTTGAGCCGCAACGGCAGGTCCTTGGTCACAACCGCGACCTCACGCCCCTCCGAGGCCAGGTTGCGGGCAACCGCCAGGATCCGGTGGTCGTTGGTGTTGCGGGTCAGGGCTGCCGGGAAACCGGCCGTCTCCGTGTGATTGACCTCGACCCGGAGCGTGCCGCCCTGGTCGTTGGCGGGCATCGGCCGCAGCAGGGACCCGTGCCGGACCCGCAGGTCCTCCAGCATCCGCAGCGTCTGGCGTGCCGCCCATCCCAGCTCGGGATGGTGGCGCTTGGCCTCGAGCTCCGTGAGCACCACCAGCGGCACCACCACCTCGTGCTCGTCGAAGCGTTGCCAGGCCGAGGGATCGGCCAGCAACACCGACGTGTCGACGACATAGGTGCGGCCGGGGAGAGGGCGGTCGGTCACGGAACCCCCAGTCATGGCGGACGAGTCACCGACGGCCAGTCAAGCCGAGCCCCGGTGCGCAGGCGCGGATGGTGGATCCGGTCAGACGGCGGCTGGACCGGACGGGGGTGACGCGCTGCGTCCGTCCGTCACCAACACCACGTGCAGGGCGGTGGGACCGTGCGCTCCGAGCGTGAGGAGCTGCTCGATGTCACCGGTGCGACTCGGCCCGGTGACGACCACCAACGACGGCGGCAGCGCATCCGCCCCCGATCCCAGGCGCCGCAGCACGTCGGCAGGGGTCGCGAACAACCTGCTCACGGGCACGACGCACAGGTGAACGGACGGAAGCAGGGACACCACCCGCCCACCGGCGCGGCCGCTGTCGAGCACGATCGATCCCGTGGCGGCGATGGCCGCCGTGGCGGATGTGACACCGAGCCCGGCCGCCGCCGCGGTGGCGGGCGTGGCGGGTGCGACACCCAGGCCGCGGGCCGCGAGCCGGTCGCCGACGGCCCGGGCCTCGGGCTCGGCGGAGACGACGACCGACGTCAGGTCGCGTTCGCCCAGCTCCGTGACGATCCGATCGAGGAGCTTGTCGGGCACGTCGTCCCCGACCACGTGGCAGACGCCCTCGGCGTGGGCCACGGCGTCGGCAAAGCTGGTAACCAGGTCGTCGGGGTCGAGGTTGAGGTAGCGGGCCTCGGGCACCGGGTCGCCGGGCAATGGCGTCGGGGGCGGCACGTGGACCGGGTTGGGGTGGATGCCGCCGGACAAGAGGTCGCGCGCCGGGGCCAGGAACCGCTCCCTGTCGCCGTGCTCGGTCCCAGTCACGGGTCCACCACCCGTTGCCCGAGGCAATAGGGACCGGTGCGGGACTCTCGAGGCAATGGGGACCGGCCCCCGGACCGTATTGCCTCAAGAACGTCGGCGCGGTCCCTATTGCCTCGGGTCACAGCCCCTCCCGCCAGAGGTCGCGGAAGCGACGCTCGGCCGGTCGGGGCACCGTCCGCCCCGCGCCCCACGAGCGTCCGACCGGAAGGCGGCCCGCCAGTGGCGCCACCATTCGGCCCCAGGTGGCCAAGCGGGTCGTGGCCCCGTAGCGCCGAGCGTCCGACCACGCCGCCGCCCACGCGTTCCACGCGGCCCGCTCGGCCGTCCCCGCCCCCTCCGCCTTGCGACGCCGCAGCGACAGGAGCAGGTCCTGCAGTGGGATCTGCACCGGGCACGCGTCCATGCAGGCGCCGCAGAGCGTCGACGCCCCCGCCAGCTCCGCCGCCTCGGGCTGATCGTGGGCGAGCAGCGGCGTGAGCACCGACCCCATCGGTCCGGGGTAGACCCAGCCGTAGGCGTGACCTCCCACCTGCCGGTAGACGGGACACACGTTGAGGCACGCTCCGCAGCGGATGCAGGCCAGCATCTCGTGATACTCGCCGGCCAGCAGGTTGCTGCGGCCATTGTCGAGGATCACCACGTGCAGCTCGGTCGCCCCGTCGACCTCGCCGTCGCCGCGTGTACCGGTGACGATGCTGGTGTACGACGAGAGCCGCTGCCCCGTCGCTGAGCGGGCGAGCAGCGCCAACAGCAGGTCGGCCTGGGCCCAGTCGGCCGCGAGGCGCTCCATGCCGAGCACCACGACGTGGACCGGGGGGAGGGCGGTCACCAGGCGACCGTTGCCCTCGTTGGTGACCAGCACGATCGACCCCGTCTCGGCCACGGCGATGTTGGCACCGGTGATGCCGACCTCGGCGCCGAGGAAGACCTCCCGCAGCCGCCCGCGGGCGAAGCCGACCAGCTCCGTGGGCTCGGTGCCCAACGCGGGCTCGGCGCCGACGGCATCGACGAACAGGTCGTGGATCTGGTGGCGGTCGCGGTGCAGCGCGGGGGCGATGATGTGGCTGGGCGTCTCGTCGGCCAGCTGGATGATCCACTCGCCGAGGTCGGTCTCGACCACCTGCGCGCCCACGGATTCCAGCGCCGTGTTGAGGTCGATCTCCTCGGTGGCCATGGACTTGGACTTGGCCACCCGGGTGGCGCCATGACGCTGCACGACGTCGACGACGTAGCTGCGGGCTTCCTCGGCGGTGGGCGCCCAGCACACGTGCCCACCCCGGGCCAGCACCTGGTCGGCGAACCGCTCGAGCAGGCCGGGTAGGTCGGCCAGGACCTGCTGCTTGACCGCCCGGGCGGCGCGCCGCAGGCCGTCGGGATCCTCGAGCTCGTCCAGGCCCTCGAGGCGGTGGGTGGCGAAGCGGTCCACGGCGCGGGCCACGTTCGTCCGCAGCCGTTCGTCGGCCACCGCGTCGGCGGTCCGGCTCCGCAGCGTCGTACGCGGACCCATGAGATGGTGGCCGCTCACGGCCGTGCCTCCGGCTCGCCGGGGAGTGCCGCCGCCAGGACCTCGGCCAGGTGCCGGACGTGGATGGGGGTGCCCGTCGCGTCGGACCGGGTCTGGAGGTGCATGAGGCACGACGTGTCGCATCCCACCACGAGATCGGGCTCGACCACCGCGAGGGCCCGTAGCTTCTCGTCGGCCATCGCCACCGAGGCCTCGGGGAGCTTGACGCTGAAGGTGCCACCGAAACCGCAGCAGCGGTCCGCGCCGTCCCACACCGCCGGTGCGCAACCGTCGACGGCCTCGAGCAGGGTGGCGGGCTGGTCGACGATCCGCAGCTCGCGGAGCATGTGGCAGCTCCGGTGCAACGCGACGCGCACGGATCGGTCGAGGCGGAGCGGCGGCAGCGCATCGGCCCTGGTGGCCAGGAGCTCCGACAGCTCATACGTGCGGGCGCCGACCCGCCGCGCCCTGGCGACCGCGTCGGTGTCGCCGACCACCTCGAACAGCTCGGGCCAGAACTGGCGGACCATGGTGGCGCAGGACCCGGCCGGCACCACCACCGCCTCGGCGCCGCCGTCGAGCTCGGCCTCGAGCGCGCCGAGGGTGGCGCGTGCCACCTTGGCCGCCTCGCGTGCGAAGCCGGCGTTCCACGCCGGTTGGCCGCAGCATGTCTGCGCCAGGTCGCAGGACACGTCGCAGCCCGCGGCGCGCAGGACCCGCACGCTGGCCTCGCCCACCTCTGGCGCCACCACGTCGACGACACACGTGATCATCAGCGACACCCGCACCGGCTCAACCCTAGGGGCGACCGGCCTGGGCGTGTGACCCGTACGCTCATGGCTCCATGCCCACCCGCCCCTGTGCGTTCTGCGAGATCATCGCCGGCAGCCGGCCGGCCCACGTCGTGCTGGACGACGAGGTTGTCGTGGCCTTCCTCGACATGCGCCCGCTGTTCCCGGGCCACACGCTGCTGGTTCCCCGCGAGCACCTGGAGACGCTGGCGGACGTGCCCACCGAGCGGGTGGGGCCGTACTTCCAGCGGGCGCAGCGCCTGGCCGGGGCCATGGAGGACGCGTTGGGGGCCGCCGGGTCGTTCGTGGCCATCAACAACCGGGTCAGCCAGAGCGTGCCGCATCTCCACACCCACGTGGTCCCCCGCAACCCCAAGGACGGCCTTCGTGGCTTCTTCTGGCCCCGCACCCGCTACGCCGACGAGGCCGATGCGGCCGCGGTCGCCGCCCGCCTGCGTGAATCCATCGCCAGCGCCCACTAGGGCTCGAGCCGGAGCGACGGCGCGCCGTCGCGCACCGTCAGCGTGGCCGGCACCCCCAGCAGGTCGAGCGGGTCGGTGTCCCCGAGGTCGGCCGTCCGCAGCGACACGACCTCGCCCTTGGCCGGGCCGGCGATGATCGTGATCTCGACCCCGATCGAGCCGTCGTCACCCGTCGACGCGTCCACCACCAGAGCGTCGTAGGTGCCGTCGGCCAGGAGGCTCACCCGAAGAGGTTGCCACCTCGGTGTGCTGCCTGACCGGGCGATCGCCGGCGGTGTCCCGCGCGCTCGCCGTCGCTCGGGGCATGCTGGAGACGGTGACCGATCCAGACACGACCGTCGGCAAGCTGCTCATCGCCGAGCCGATGCTCGGCGACCCCAACTTCGAGCGCACGGTCGTGCTCATGATCGAGCATCGGGCCGAAGGGGCCCTCGGGATCGTGCTGAACCGGCCCAGTGACCTGGAGGTGGGCGCCGTGCTCCAGGAGTGGGCCGCGCTGGCGGCGGCGCCCCCGGTGCTCTACGTCGGTGGGCCCGTGGAGCCCAACGGCGTGCTGGCGCTGGGGCGTGGCCGTGGCGACCGGGCGGTCCCCGGCTGGTCGCCGGTCGTCGGCGACGTGGGGACGATCGACCTGCACCTTCGGCCCGAGGAGGTGGCGTTCGGGGTGGCCGGGATCCGGTTCTTCGTGGGGTACTCGGGATGGGGCGGCGGCCAGCTCGAGTCGGAGCTCGCCGAGGGCGCCTGGCTGGTCGTCGACGCCGTCGCCGACGACGTCTTCGCGCCCGATCCCGAGACCATGTGGCGCTCGGTGCTCCGCCGCCAGGGGGGCAAGGTGTCGATGCTGGCCGACTTCCCCGTCCACCCCTCGCTGAACTGACGCCGACGCCGGCCGCTCGGCTCCTTACGCCGCCGTGCCCACGTTGAGCGTGCGCACGGCCGTGACCATCAGGTCGTTCCGCCGGCCGAGATAGGCGGCGTCATCGGGGTCGAGCAGGCGGGCGATGCTGTCCCGATCGTCGGATGCCAGGCGCTCGCCGAGCTCGGTCAGCGCCGAGCGCAGGTGGCGCTCAGCCACCTGGCGGCCGAAATCGTCGAGCGGCGGCGGCACCTCGGCGAGGAAGGAACGGGCGCGAACGTCGACCAGTCCCGCCCGCGTGAGCGCCTCCGGCCAGCCGTAGGGCAACGGCGGCCCGTGCAGCTCGTCGCGCATGTCGTCGAACCAGCGGCCGCGGGCCTCGTCCAGCCGGGCCTCCAGGCCGACCCGGCCCAGCCCGATGTCGAAGGGCAGGCACCGCAACGGCAGGCCGCCCTCGACCAGCACCAACCGCCCGCCCGGGCGCAGCAACGCCGCCAGCGTGCCGATAGCCGCCTGCTGGTCGGGCAGGTGGTGGACGACCCCCGATGCCCACACCAGGTCGGCCGATCCCGCCTCGACGGGCAGCGCGTCCACGCCGGCGGCCAGCCACCGGATCTGGCCGGCGAGCCCCGCGTCCGCCGCCCGGCGGCGGGCGATGGCCAGGAGCCGGGGATCCCGGTCGAGTCCCACCACCACCACGCCCGGCCCCAGGGCCGCGGCGAAGGCACAGGCGGCCCCGCCGGCCCCGCAACCGACGTCGAGCACCCGCCGCGGCGGCCCCGAGCCCCCGGGGCGGTCCGACGCCTCGATGAGCCACGCGACCGCGTCCGCCACCCAGGGGGCGTCGAAGCGGGCATTGGTCTCCAGGTTGGTCAGCCACCACTCGGCGAGATGCTGGTCGATGGTCATGAGCGCAGCTCCGGACCGGTCGACCGCGCGACCGCCAGGGAGCCGGGCGACGATGGGGTGCGGGGGCGCAGCCACCGGGGAAATATGGTCATGGGCGCAGCTCCGGACCGGTCGACCGCGCGACCGCCAGGGAGCCGGGCGACGATGGGGTGCGGGGGCGCAGCCCCCGGGGAAATATGGTCATGGGCAGCCCCTACAGGTCGGTGATCGCCTTGAACGCCTCGCCCCGCGGGACTCCGGCGATAGCGCCGTGGGCGACGAGCCGTTCGTTCACCCGGGTACGGAAGGCGGCGAGCTGCGCCTCGCCGTCGGCGGAGCCCAGTTCCACGAACATCGTCGAGCGGAGCTGGCTCCGGTGGGCCTCGAGCGCGGCCAGCTTGCGGGCCACGGCTTCGTCGTCGGCCTCCTCGACGTGGTCGGGTTCGTCCGCCTCGAACAGCAGCAGCGCCGCCGGGCGGTGGTGGCCGACGGGCTGTTCGGCGAAGAAGTGGGGATCGCGGGCGGCGACCACGCCGTCGACGGTGAGGAACCCCGCGTGGCGGTGATCGGGGTGGAGCCGGTAACGCCTCCAGGGATCGTGGCCCAGCACCACCTCGGGCCGCAGGCGGCGGATCCAGTAGGCGACCTCGCCGCGCGGGCGCAGGCCCGACTCCAGCTCGCCGTCCGGCCAGCCCAGGAACACGACCTCGCCGGTGGCGCCCAGGGCCTTGGCGGCGTCCCGCTGCTCGTCCTGCCTCAGGGCCACGAGCTCGGCGAGGTCCTGGCCGGGGTCCCACGTCCCCTTGGAGCCGTCGGTGCACACGAGGTGGTGAACGACGCAGGCGGCGGCGGCCCACTTGGCCAGCGTGGCGCCGCAGCCGAACTCGACGTCGTCGGGGTGGGCGCCGATCGCCAGCGCGCTGGTCGGGACGGGAAGGTTCAGGCCCATGCTTCCCGGCCGTCGGGGACTCGCCCGACACCGCTCGGGCGCGCATCGGGGCCCGCCGGGCTCGAACCCGCGTCCCCGCCGATCGCCGTCGGCCACGCGAGGTCGGCGGGGACATCGACGTCCCAGGCCAGGCGGTCGTCGCGCACGATGCGGGCCGGCAGGTCGCGCACCCGGGCTTCCGCCCGGTGGCGGGCAAACGAGCCGGCGCCGTAGGAGAACCGGAACCCCGCGTCGGTCGGCACCGCCAGCACGTTGGTGCCGTCGACCCGGCGGTCAGGCACCAGGGTCACCCCCGGGAACGCCCCGACCCAGTCGAGGCGCGTCGCCAACGGCAGGTCGGCGTGGGCCACCACCGCCATCGACACCCCATCGGCGTGCAGCGTGGCCACCCCGTCGGCAACGGCGCCGTTGAGCCCCCGCCCCGGGCACCACACCACCCGGGCGCCGGCGGCTTTCGCCCAGGCCCGCACGTCGTCGTCGTCGCACACGACGATGGCCGGCAGCGGAGCGGCGGCGGCCAACACGATCTCGGCCATGCGCCGAGCCAGCTCGGCTCGCTCGATCCGGTCGAGCGCCCCCGCCAGGCGCACCTTGGCGGCGCTGAAGGCCTTGACCGGCACGACCACGGCCGCCGACATTGGCGACGTCACGTGCCGCAGCGTACCGGGGGAAGGCCGGGCGCCCCTCCCCCTCAACTACCTTGACCGGCATGCCGATCCGCGTCGCCGTCGTCGGCGCCGGATCGTGGGGAACCACGGTTGCGGCGGTCGCCTCGCGCAACGCGCCCACCATCCTGTGGGCCCGCCGCCCCGAGCTGGCCGATCGGATCAACCGCGACCACCGCAACGGCGATTACCTGCCCGACTGCCCGTTGCCGGGGGAGCTGCGGGCCACAGCGTCGCTGGATGAGGCGGTGTGCGCGGCCGACGTGCTCGTCATGGGCGTGCCCTCGCACGGCATGCGCTCGACCCTGCAGGCGCTGGCTCCCTGCCTGCGACCCTGGGTACCGGTGGTGAGCCTGGCGAAGGGCCTGGAGGAGGGCACCCAACTGCGCATGACCGAGGTCATCACCGCCGAGCTGCCCGGGCACCCCACCGGCGTGCTCACGGGCCCCAACCTGGCGCGGGAGATCATGGCCGGCCACGCCGCGGCCACCGTGGTGGCGTTCTCCGACGCCCACATCGCCACCGAGCTGCAGAGCATCTTCGCCACGGAGCTGTTCCGTGTGTACACGAACGACGACGTCGTGGGCTGCGAGGTCGCCGGGGCGCTCAAGAACGTGATGGCCATCGCCTCGGGTATGGCGGACGGGCTCGGCACCGGCGACAACACCCGCGCCGCCGTCATCACCCGGGGCCTCGCCGAGATGGCGCGGCTCGGCCTCGCCATGGGCGGCGACCTGCTCACCTTCTCCGGGTTGGCGGGCATGGGCGACCTGGTTGCCACCTGCATCTCACAGCAGAGCCGCAACCGCTACGTCGGTGAGCAGCTGGGGCGGGGGCGATCGATGGACGAGATCGTGGGCGAGATGCGGATGGTGGCCGAGGGCATCAAGACGTCGGCCGTGGCCGTCGCCCTCGGCGAGCGGCACGGGGTGGAGATGCCCATCGCCCAGGAGGTGTTCGAGGTGATCCACCATGGGCGCCCCGCGTCCGAGGCGTACCGGGGCCTGCTGCGGCGTGTCGCCCGCTCCGAGCGCCACGGTATGGGGTAGGCGGGACTCGCCGCATGAGCGCCCGCGCCTTCGTGCTGCGCCGGTTGATGGGACGCCTGCGCATCACCGACGACGTGGTCCGACATCTGACGACCTTCCAGCGGCTGGGCGAGACCGTCGAGGTCGAGCTCCCCGGCGAGCTGATGCCGATCG
>JBOGHG010000139.1:0-10425 GCA_050744525.1 Acidimicrobiales bacterium
CGGGCTCGAACGGCTCGGTGAGCGACTCGATGAGCTGCTCGGCCATCCGCAGCTCCCGCTCGCTCACGTCGACGTCGTGCATGTCCTCGACCCCGTCGAGCTGCGCCGGATCGTTCACCTCGTCGGCGTACACCATGGTCGACATGACCAGCATCCCCTCCTTGGGGCGCAGCGCCGCCAGGTACTGCTTGGTGCGCATGACCAGGCGGGCGATCGCCACCTTGCCCTGCTCCTCCATGGCCCGGGTCAGCAGGGCGTAGGGCTTGCTGGCGCCCCTGTCCGGTGCCACGTAGTAGGCGGCGTCGTAGAAGAGGGGGTCGATCTCCTCCAGGTCGACGAACTGCTCGATGTCGATCGTGCGCGTGGCCTCGGGGTCGAGGGCGGCAAGCTCGTCGTCGCCGACCAGCACGTACTCGCCCGACGACAGCTGGTAGCCCTTGGCGATCGCCTCGCTGGGCACCTCCTCACCGTCGGCCGCCGACACCTTCCGGTACTGGATCCGCGAGCCGGTCCGGGTGTCGATCTGGTTGAAGGACACGTTCTTGCGGGACACCGCGGTGAACAGCTTTATCGGGATGTTGACCAGCCCGAAGCTGACGGCGCCGCTCCACATGGCACGGGGCATGCGTTGAAGTATGCCGCGACGCCGTCTCGCTGTGTCATGGCCCGCCGACATTGCCTCCGCACGAGCGAAGCTGACCTGGCATGCGACCGGCCCGTCGCTGAGCTCAGACCAGGAACGGGATGTAGCTCGAAGGGGAGTGAGAGGGCGCGAAGAACCAGCATTCGAGGGCGTAGCGGGGCTCGGTCATGACGTGGTCGAGATAGGTGCGGTGCAGGAAACGCTCGTCGAACATGAGAGCGTCACCGGGTCCGAACTCGGGCCGGATGGCCGGCGTCTCGGATGCGATCTCACCGATCATCTCGAACGAAACCGAGAAGGGACTCAGGCTGTCTTGCACGGGCAAGAGCTCGGGGATCCGCCGGGGAATGACCTCCAGGCCGGGGGACGGGTAGTCGCCACCGCACCTCGAGAGGGCAATCCAGACGTTCATGCTGCGCACGTCGGCATCCAGGAACGAACCGTCCTGGTGCCACGTTGCGAGGTTCTCTTTCGGGGGTACCCGCCGCAGGGTCGACTTCTGCAGCGAGAAGCATGGGCGCTCACCCATGTGACGGGTGATCACATCGATGACACCAAGGGATGCCAGGTCGTCCAGGATTGTGGCGGCGGCGACCGGTGAGTCCGCCAGCCAGGTGCCCCCGGCCGCGGCTGCCCTTTGCCGTAGTGCTTCGGTCATCCCGGAATCGGTCGCGATCGGCCGGTACCATCCGCTCGCCGCGGCCTCGGCCGGGCCCTTGTCGCGCCACGCCTGCACCTGATGGATGGCGTCGAGCGTGCGACGCAGCTGGGCATCGTCGAACATCCCCCGCACGATCATGGCTCCGTGATGGGCGACTGCTCCTCCGAGCACGTCCGTGGTGAGCTCGGCGACGCCGACTTCGGGCAAGCGGCCGGAGACATCGCGGTACGGGTCGCCGTATGCAGGGGGCCAGGGTGAGCGCCCCCCGGGTCCTCGGACGAACGAACGCGCGGCCTGCTGACGGAGGTCGACGAGCCGGACAGCGAGCGCCGGATCGGCGGTCGTGCGGTACGCGGCGGCCAACATGTCGACCGCTTCGACCAGCCGACCCGTTGCGGCCAACCGGTCCGCATCGATCATGTCGCGGCGACCTTCGACGAGGGTGCCCGCCGACGTCGCGGCGTCGCGTGATCCCGGACGAACGGTTTCGCGCAGCTTCGCGCCCCAGGACCTCCACATTGATCCACCAGGCACTCGCAGGCCCCCAGACTCCTCGGGCCGATGCCATGCGGCAGACGGCGACAGGACCACGGTCGGTTTCACGATAGACGGTGGTGCGGGCCCGGTTGCCGGCGAACGGCGACCCCCGCCCGCGACGCGGTGTCGCGCAACCGAAGGTCAGCCAGCGGTTCGGACCGTGCCGACCGGAGGACACCGCCCGAGGCCGTTCCACAGGGCGCGGGTGAGCAGGTCCGTGGCCTCGTCGAGGCTGCACGCCTGGCTCTCGACCCACTCGCTGGCGCCGGCCTCCAGCATGCCGATCACGCCCCGGGCCAGCAGCCGCTCCGTCGCCCCCCCGCCCCAGGTGTCGGCGATGCACTGGATGCGGGCGCGCCGGGCCTGCTGCACGGCCGGGTGCTCCAACGCGCCGGCGGCGGCGAACAGCGGCCAGGATGCGGCGTTGTCGCGCACCAGTCGCAGGTAGCGATGCACGAGCGCCCGCAGCCGGATCTCGTCCACGGGTACGTCGTTGAGCAGGCTCGACAGGTCCTCGTCGAGGCCGGCCAGGCTGTGGAGGTACACGGCCGCCAGCAGCCCGCCCCGGTCGCCGAAGTAGGCGTATACCAGCGAGCGCGACACGCCGGCGGCGTCGGCGACCTCCTCGAAGCGCACGGTTGCCGGATCGCGCCCCCGGAAGATGGTGGACGCCGCCTCGACGATCTCTGCCCGACGGCGCTCCGGTTCGAGGCGGCGACGCCCCCGCGCCGATCGGGCGGACCGGTGGGTCGACGGCACGGCGGATTCGGCGGGAGAGGACATGGTCGACCGGCGCCTACCCCTGCGCCGCCGTCACCTCCACGGGCGTGCTCGACGCCTGCTCACCCACCAGCGGGTAATGGCAGGCGACGAACTGTCCCTCGGCCACCTCACGGGTCTGCGGCTCCTCGGCCGCGCAGAGGTCCTGCGCCCGGGGGCAGCGGGTGCGGAACCGGCAGCCGCTGGGCGGCGCCAACGGCGAGGGCAGGTCGCCCTCCATGAGACGGCCGGGCTCGGCGGTAACCTCGGGGTCGGGCACCGGGATCGACGACAGCAGCGCCGCGGTGTAGGGATGGGCGGGACTGGTGTAGAGCCGGTCGGGCGCCGCCACCTCGCAGATCTTGCCGAGGTACATGACCGCCACCCGGTCGCTGACGTTCTTCACGACCGCCAGGTCGTGGGTGATGAAGACAAGGGTGAGCCCGTAGCGCGCCTTGAGGTCCTCGAGCAGGTTGAGGATCTGCGCCTGCACCGACACGTCCAGCGCCGAGACCGGCTCGTCGCAGATGATGAGCTTGGGGTCGAGGACCAGCGCCCGGGCGATGCAGATGCGCTGGCACTGCCCGCCGGAGAACTCGTGGGGCCGCCGGTCGCGGGCGGCCGCCGGGTCGAGCCCGACCGCCTCGAGCACCTCGTCGACACGGGCCCGTCGCTCGTCCTCGGTGCCCCGGCCCCAGATCTTGAGGGGAGCGGCGACGATGTCGGCGATCTTGCGGCGGGGGTTGAGCGACGAGATCGGGTCCTGGAACACGATCTGCATCTGGGGTCGCAGGACACGCAGCCGCTCCCCGTCCAGGGCCGTGAGCTCGTGGCCGGCGAACGTCACCTTGCCGCTCGTCGGCTTGGGCAACTGGATGACGGCGCGGGCGGTGGTGGACTTGCCGCAGCCGGACTCGCCCACCAGGCCCAACGTCTCGCCCTCGGCGACGTCGAAGCTCACGTTGGACACCGCCGAGACGTGGCGCCCCGGTCCCGCCGGGAAGTCCACGACCAGGCCCTCGACCCCCAACAGCACCTCGTCGGCCCGGCGCAGGTGGGCGGTCCCGCTGCCGGCCATCATCCGGCCTCCGCCGCTGTGGTGGCCTGGCCTGCGACCGCCAGTTCCGCCTGGGGCACGTGCGCCGCCAGGTTGCGCTTCAGCGCCGCGCGTCCGGCCTCGGTGCCCACCGGGTACCAGCAGCGGTAGCGGTGGCCGGGCTCGTCCCCCTCCATGAGCGGCGGCTGCTCCTCGCGGCAGCGCTCCTGCACGTAGGGGCAGCGGGCGGCGAACCGACAGCCTTGCGGCGGGTCGATGAGGGTCGGCGGACGGCCGCCGATGACGTTGAGGCGCGTGTGGCTGGGGTTCTCGATCCGCGGGATCGACTGGACCAGCGCCGCCGTGTAGGGCATGCGCATCTTGGCGAACAGCGTCCTGGTGGGCGCCTGCTCGACGATCTGGCCGGCGTACATGACCGCGATCTCGTCGGTGTGCCCGGCCACCACCCCCAGATCGTGGGTGACCAGCACCATCGCCATGTCGCGCTCGCGCTGCTGCGTGCGCAGCAGGTCGAGGATCTGCGCCTGCACGGTCACGTCCAGCGCCGTGGTGGGCTCGTCGGCGAACAGCAGCTTGGGGCCGCACGCCAGGGCGATGGCGATCACGACCCGCTGGCGCATGCCGCCCGACAGCTCGTGGGGGTACTGGCGCAGCCGGCGCTCGGGCTCGGGGATGTTCACCGAGCGAAGGAGCGCCAGGGCGGTCTCCCGGGCCTCGGCGCGCTCCATGTCGAAGTGGAACCGCAGCGACTCGGTGATCTGCCGGCCGACCCGCATCACCGGGTTGAGCGAGGTCATCGGGTCCTGGAACACCATGGCCATCTGGGTGCCCCAGAACGAGCGCAGGTCGTCGGGGCCCATCCCGTCGAGCCGCTGGCCGTCGAAGCGGATCTCGCCCCGGCGCACCACGTTGTGCGTGGGCAGCAGCCCCATGATCGAGCGCGACAGCACCGACTTGCCGCACCCCGACTCACCCACCAGCCCGAGCGTGCGGCCCCGGTCCAGCGTGAGCGAAACGCCGTCGACGGCTCGGACCGTGCCGCGCGCCGTCGTGAAGTGGGTGGCGAGGTCGTCGACGTCGAGCAGCGTGCGATCCCCCGGCAGGTGGACGCCGTCGCCCGGTGTCGGCGCCGCCACCACGCGCTTCCGGCCACCAGATCGCAAGATGCTCATGAGCGGGCCTCCGGCCCGCCCACGAGCCATCGCCGCTTCGCGGCGAGTAGGGCACTGTGCCCATGATTCGCTCGCTTACGCTCGCTCACAGCGCGCTCTCCCGAACGTCGAAGCGGGCGCGCACCACGTCGCCGAGGTAGTTCAGGGCCAGCACGGTGAGGAAGATGACCGCCGTCGGGATCAGCACGATGTGCGGCGCGTCGCGTAGGTCGTCCCGGCCCTCGGCGATGATGTTGCCCCACGACGGCGTCGGAAGCTGCACCCCCACCCCGAGGATGCTGAGC
This sequence comes from Acidimicrobiales bacterium, assembly GCA_050744525.1. GTDB lineage: Bacteria > Actinomycetota > Acidimicrobiia > Acidimicrobiales > VFJN01 > DASQUK01. The sequence continues at coordinate 5,114 of JBOGHG010000139.1, forward strand.
CCGCCCTCGGCCACGATCACCACGGCGATGCCCAGCAGCGTGATCGAGAACATGGCCGGCAGCACGTTGGGCAGCACCTCGCGGAACATGATCGAGCGGTGGCGCGTGCCGATGGCCCGGGCCGCCTGGACGAACTCGCGCTCCGCCCACGTCAGCGTGTTGGCGCGGGTTATGCGTCCCAACACCGGGACCGACACCACGCCCAGCGAAAGGATCAGGACCACCATCCGCCGGGTGCTGCTCACGCCGCCGCCGGCGAACACCGTGACCAGCGTGATCGCCAGGATGATCTGCGGGAACGACAGCAGTGTGTCGAACATGGCGGACAGCACGGTGTCGAGCCGGCCGCGGAAGTAGCCGGCCACCAGCCCGAGCAATCCGCCGACCACCAGGCCCAGCAGCACTGCCCCGACGCTCAGCATCAGCGACGACTGCGCCCCCCACACGAGCCGGCTGAGCAGGTCGCGGCCCAGGCCGTCGCCGCCGAGCACGTGCCCGTCGGTGCCCGGGCCCTGGCGGACGATCGAGACGAAGCTCTCGTCGGGGTCGTCGAGCGGCAGCACGGGGGCCAGCAGCGCCGCCGCCGTCACCAGCACCAGCCACGCGATGGCGCAGATGCCGCCGATCCCCAGCCGCCGCTCCTTGGCGAAGAGGTCGGCGGCGGGCGCCGCCTCCGCGGACTCCACCAGCTCGAGCCGATCGAACGCCGCCGGGACAGCGTCGTCCCGCGGGGCGATCGGCGGCACGGTGGCGGCGGAACCCTCAGGCTCGGGCATGGCGGATCCTCGGGTCGAGCACGCTGTACAGGACGTCGATGAAGGCGTTGATGAGCACGTAGGCCACGGCGATGAGCGCCACCAGGCTCTGCAGCGCGACGTACTGCCGGCCCGAGATGGCCTCGAACAGCAGAGTGCCGATGCCCGGCAGCGAGAAGATCACCTCGACGATCACCGCCCCGCCGATCAGCGTTCCCACGTTGAGCCCCGCCACCGTGAGCAGGGTCAGGCTCGACGGCCGCAGGGCGTGGCGCCACAGCACCCGGCTGGAGGTGATCCCCTTGGACTTCGCCATCGTGATGAAGTCCTCCTGCAGGGTCTGGATCATGTCGCTGCGCAGCAGCCGCATGTAGACCGCGATCTGCCCCACGGCGAGGCTGATCGCGGGCATGGCCATGCGCCGGATGTGCTCCAGCAGGTCCTCGCCGGGTGCCACGTAGCCGCTGACCGGCAGCCACCCCAGCTGCACCCCCAGGTAGTAGGCGAGCACCAGGGCCAGGGCGAACTGGGGGATGGCGAGCATCCCGAACGCGGTGGCGGTGCTCGCCCGGTCGAAGCGCGACCCCGCCCGGTAGGCGGCGAACACCCCGAATGGGATGGCGAAGGCCAGCGCCAGCACCTGGGCGTACACCATGAGCTGCGCCGACACCGGCCACGAGTCCTTCACCCGCTCCATCACCGGCCGCTCGCCCGTGACCGTGTAGTAGCTACCGAGGTCGCCGGTGACGAAGTCACCGACCCAGCGGACCCACTGGACGTAGAGGGGGTCGTCCAGCCCGAGGTCCTGGCGCAGCTCCTCCTTCCGCTCGACGACGATCGGGGACGTGTCGGCCGCGGGGATGAGCGTGTTGACGGGGTCACCCGGCAGCATGCTGGTCAGCGACGCCACGAACAGCGTCACGAGCGCCAGCACCACCAACAGGTACGCCAGCCGGCGCAGGATCATCCGCACCGCGGTGCTCCCGCTACTGCTCGACCCACATGTACGCCACCGGATGACCCACGGCGATCCCGGGGAACGGCTCGGCGCTGTTGGGGCCCTCGCCCGGCACGCCGTGCACGTCGGGTGCGGTCGCCACGATCCACAGTGTGTAGTAGCTCCACGCGTTCCAGAGCTGCTCCGCGAACCGCCGGTTTATGTCCTCGTAGATCTGCTCGCGCTCGGCGGGGTCGTCGGTCGCCCGGCCCTCGTCGAGCAACCGGTCGATCTCGGGGTCGTTGAACCGCCCGAAGTTGACCGGGTTGGGCGGGTCGCCAGTGGCCGCCTTCCACCACACATATTGCTGGTCGGGGTCGCCGCCGGGATGGTTGCGCCAGTTGATGGCCTGGAACGTGCCCTGGATGGCGCGGTCGATGATGGTCGACTGGTCGGCGGCGGTGATCTCCATGCTCATGCCCACGGCCTCGACCTTCTCCTTGACGTACTGGGCGACCGCCAGCGTGAAGTCCTCCTGGCCGGCGGTGTACGTGAACGACAGCGGCTGCCCGGTCTCCGCCTCGTACTCCTGGACCAGGCGCTCCGCCTCCTCGGGGTCGTGGGTGTAGGGGAATTCCGTGAAGTCGCTGGCCTCGAGGTTGCCGATGTTGCCCGGGGCGAACGGACCGGTGGCCTGGGTGAGGATGCCCTCGCCGAGGATGGCGTTGAACTCCTCGAAATCGAGGGCGTGGGCCAGGGCCCGGCGGGCCGTGATGTTGTCGAACGGCGGCTCCGAGGCGTTGAACATGAGGTAGGACACCTCGCCGAACTGGTCCGTCTCGTAGGAGTTGAGCTCGCCGTCCTCGGTCGCCTCGCGCAGGTCGGCGACCGCCCCCGGCTCGCTCGTGTGCATGGCGTTGATCTCCCCCGACACCAGGGCGTTCTGGCGCTGTGCCACCTCGGGGATGGGGCGGAACTCGATCTCCTCGAGGTACGGGAGCTGGTTGCCCTCGGCGTCGGTCGCCCAGTAGTTCGGGTTCCTCTCGGCCACGAAGCTCTGGTTGGGCGTCCAGTCCACGAGCTGGAACGGCCCGGTGCCGATGAGGTTGCGGTCGCAGGCCTCGGTGTCGTCGAGCTGCGCCTGGGCCATGATCCCCAGCCGCCCGCTGCTCCACAGGTGGGCGTCGAACGAGACCCACGGCTGGGTCATGTTGACCTGCACCGTCAGCGGATCGACAACCTCGACGCTCTCGATCATCGAGAAGACGAAGATGAACAGGAGCGGCTCACGCGGCGGGTACTGACCGCGGTAGGCGTCGAGGTTGTTCTTCACCACCTCGGCGGTCAGCTCGCTGCCGTCGTGGAACGTCACGCCCTCGGGCAGCGTGATCGTCCACTGCGTGTAGTCCTCGTTGGGCTCGACCGACTCGGCCAGCCACGGCTCCATCACACCCTCGGCGTTGGGCCGGGTGAGCGTGTCGTATATGGCGTTGGCCTCGATGATCCCGGAGATGGCCAGCTCCGACTCGGGCAGGCACCAACCGTCGATGCTCTCGGCCTCCAGCCCGTAGGTGACCTTGCCGCCGGGCGTCGGGGTTCCCTCGTCGCCGCCGGCGGCATCGCCGCCACCGCCCCCGTCGTCGTCTCCGCCGCCACCGCAGGCGGCGGCCACCATGGCGAGGGCGAGCAGGCATGCCATTCGGCGGAACCACTTTCGACGCACTGCTGTCGAAGCCACGTCTTCCCCCTTACGTGACGAGCGTCACAACTGAGCGGAACCTATGTGCCGCGCTGGACTTCTGTCAACATACGGTTCGGTAACAAAGCACCGGGCCGGTCGGGAACACGGCGTGAGGATGAACGGCGCTCGGCGGGACGTGTCAAGAGCTGGCAAGCTGCCGGGATGGTCCGCCGCCAACCTCGTCTCGTCCTCGTCCTCACCGTCCTGGTGCTCGCGGCCCTGCTGGCGAGCGCGTGCCGGCCGATCCGTCCCGGTGGCGGTGGCGGTCACGGCCGGGGCCCCAAGGTCACGATCAACGAGATCCAGGTCCTGGCGTCGCACAACAGCTACCACGTCGAGCCCGAGCCGGCGCTGTTGGCCACGCTGCGTGCGGCGCTCGGGGCCGCCGCCGACGGGTTCGAGTACACGCACCGGCCGCTGGCCGACGAGCTCGACGTCGGGGTGCGCCAGGTGGAGCTCGACGTGTTCGTCGACGATCCCGCCGGTGGCCGCTACGCGCAGCCCAAGTTGGTGCCGCTGCTCGGCCTCGATCCGGTCGACCCTGCGCTGGCCGGCCCGGGCCTCAAAGTCCTCCACGTGCAGGAGGTCGACTACCGCTCGACCTGCCCCACCTTCGTCGAATGCCTGGAGGACATCCGGGACTGGTCCGACGACCATCCCCGCCACCTGCCGATCACGATCCAGGTCGAGGCCAAGGACGACGTCATCCCCGACCCCGCCGGCCTCGACTTCGTCCAGCCGTTGCCCTGGACGGCCCGGGACTTCGCCACCCTCGAGGCCGAGATCCGTTCCGTCTTCGGCGCGGACGGGATCATCAGCCCCGAGGACGTCAAGGGCCGGTCCCGCAGCCTCGCCGACGCCGTCCGCAAGGGCCGCTGGCCGACCCTGGACGAGGCCCGCGGCCAGGTGATGTTCGTGCTCGACGACAAGGGCGCCGAGCGTGACGCGTACCGGGCCCAGGTCCCCGATGTCGACGACCGGCTGATCTTCGTCGACGTGCCTCCGACCGATCCCGACGCCGCCGTGATGGTGGTCAACGACCCCATCGGCGACGCCGCCCGGATCCGCGACCTGGTCAACCAGGGCTTCATCGTCCGCACCCGGGCCGACGCCGACACCGTGCAGGCCCGCAGCGGCGACACCACCAGGCGGGAGGCCGCGTTTGCCAGCGGCGCGCAGTACGTGTCGACCGACTACGTGTTCCCCGACGACCGCTTCGGCACCGGCTACGTGGTGGACCTGCCGGGCGACGGCGCCGCCCGATGCAATCCCGTCAGCGCGCCCAAGCGCTGCGCGAAGGCCGACCTCAGCGGCTGATCGACGGCTGCGCCCGGCAGGCCCCTGCCGCCTCGGGGACATCCCCGATGGGCCGTGTCACTCTTGCCCGACCCCCACCCGCCACCCCTGATGGTGTCGGTCTGCCGACCGACTCTGTCACATCTGATGCGTACAGTTCGTCAAAACCAGGACCAGGGGGGTAGGAGCGCGGCGGCACCTACCCCCCGGGTCTGCCTTCCGGCAGGGCTCACACCAACCGTCGGTCCGTGGCCCAGCGCGTGAGCTCGTGGCGGCTCGACAACTGGAGCTTGCGCAGCACTGACGACACGTGGGTCTCGATCGTCTTGATCGACACCTGCAGGCGGCGGGCGATCTCCTTGTACGTGTAGCCCCGGGCCAGGAGCCGCAGGACCTCGCGCTCGCGCGGCGTGATCTGGTCGAGCTCCGGGTCGAGCGACGTGCCCGGCGGAAGATCGCCGGCGAAGGCGTCGAGCACGAACCCCGCCAGGCGGGGCGAGAACACGGCGTCACCCTCGCGAACCCGCCCGACCGCGTCGGCCAGGTCGTCGGCCGCGATCGTCTTGGTGACGTAGCCCCGGGC
>JBOGHG010000140.1:0-10389 GCA_050744525.1 Acidimicrobiales bacterium
GCCCCGAACAGCACCATGGCCTCGATCCACGAGGGCTGGACCCAGGACACGACGTCGCCCTCGCCCACCGCCTGGTCGCTCGCCAGGCCGGCGGCAACTCGCTCGGCCCGGTCCCGGTACGCGCCGAAGGTGATCCGGCGCCCGCTCTCGTCCACCGCCAGCTCGCGCTCGGGCGTCTCCTCCGCCCGGCGCACGACCAGATCCCAGATGTTCCGCGCCTCGAGCACGGGTTCCCCTCCTGTTTGCTACAGCCCGAGCAGCGAGTCGAGCCCGATGGTCAGACCTTGCCTGTGCTCCACCTGCTTGACGGCCAGGAGCACGCCCGGCATGAAGCTGGAGCGGTCGTAGCTGTCGTGCCGGACGGTCAGCGACTGCCCGGTGGTGCCCAGCAGCACCTCCTGGTGCGCGACCAGGCCCCGGAGGCGCACAGAGTGGACGGGGATACCGCCCGGCCCGGTGGCACCGCGGGCGCCGGCCAGCACCTCCTTGCTGGTGGGATCGTCGCCCCACTCGGCCGAGGCGGCGGCCAGGCGCTGCGCCGTCAGCACGGCCGTGCCCGAGGGTGCGTCGGCCTTCTGATCGTGATGCAGCTCGATGATCTCGGCCGACTCGAACCAGGGCGCCGCCAGCTCGGCGAAGCGCATCATGAGCACGGCCCCGATGGCGAAGTTGGGGGCGATCACACAGTTGCTTCGGGTGAACGAGCGGCGGGCGCGGTCGTAGTCCTCGTCCGTCAACCCGGTGGTGCCCACGACGGCGTGCACGCCGTGATCGGCGGCCCAGGCGAGGTTTGCGCGGCAAGCGTCAAGGGTGGTGAAGTCGACCACCACCTCGACGTCGACCGCCAGCAATGCGGACGGGTCGGGGTCGATCTGCACGTCGGAGTCGACGCCGGTGGCGTGCCGCAGGTCCAGCCCCGAGTGGTAGGGATCGATGGCCCCGACGAGGTCGAGCTCGGGATCGGCGGCGACGGCCCGGCACACGGTGCTCCCCATGCGCCCACCGGCCCCGAACACCCCGACCCGAACGGTCACGCCGCCGCACCCTACTAGTGCCCTCGCGGGAGGCGGCTGGGCCCGCCGCCCCACCCCGTTCCTGCGCTGGTTTCTTGCGGTCCTCGCAAGTGGACGACGCCGGAACCGCGTTGGCGCCCTCGTCCCGCCCTCCTATCGTGTGCGGCGATGTAGTGAACACGGCTCCGCACGCGTCCCGTCCCCGTCACGCTCCTGGAGTGCCGTGTCCTCACACCTCGCCAGCCTCATCGTCCGCGGCCTGTCCGTGTCCGCCGGCCCCCGTCCGCTCCTCGACGACATCGACCTCGTCGTCGCGCCCGGAGACCGGCTGGGGCTGGTGGGACCCAACGGCTCGGGCAAGTCCACGCTCCTGCAGACGCTCGCCGGCCTCCGGCCGCCGGAGGACGGCCGGGTGCGCCTCGCCCCGAGGTCCGCCACCGTCGGCTACCTGCCCCAGGAGGCGCGCCCGCAGCCCGGCGAGACGGTGCGCGCGCTGCTGGCGCGGCGCACCGGCGTGGCCGGCGCTGGCACCCGCCTCGACGACGCCGCCGGCGCGCTGGCCCGGGGCGAACCCGGCGCCGATGAGGGGTACGCCGCCGCCCTGGACCGGTGGCTCGCCCTCGGTGGCGCGGACATCGACGCGCGAGTCGGGGCCGTGACCGCCGATCTCGGCCTGCCCGACGGGCTCCTCGATCGTGCGACCGCGCACCTCTCCGACGGCCAGGCGGCCAGGGTCCAGCTGGTGGCCCTGCTGCTGGCGCGCTTCGACGTGTTCCTGCTCGACGAGCCCACCAACGACCTGGACCTCGACGGCCTCGACCGGCTGGAGCGATTCGTTCTCGGCCTGACGGCACCGCTGGTCGTGGTCTCGCACGACCGCGCGTTCCTCGAACGCACGGTGACGGCGGTCGCCGAGATCGACGACCACGCCCACACGGTCACCCGCTACGACGGTGGCTGGACGGCGTACCTCGACGAGCGTGCCCGGGCACGCCACCACGCCGAGCGGGACTACCGGGCCTACGTCGACCAGCGCGACGTGCTCGTGGAGCGGGCCCGCACCCAGCGCCGCTGGGCCGCCAAGGGGGCCCGCACCGCCAGGCGCTCCGGCGAGCCCGACAAGCTCATCCGCCATCGCAACGTCCAGAGCTCGGAGAGCATGGCCGCCCACGCTCGGCGCACCGAGAAGGCCCTGGCCCGCCTCGCCGCCGTGGACAAGCCGTGGGAGGGCTGGGACCTCAGGCTGACCATCGCCGACGCGGGTCGCAGCGGCGACATGGTCGCTCGGCTCGATGGCGCGGTGGTGGAGCTCGGCTCGCAGGACGGCCCGGACCGCTTCGTCCTCGGGCCCGTGACCCTCGAGATCGGCTGGGGTGACCGGGTGGCCATCGTGGGCGCCAACGGGTCAGGCAAGACCACGCTCCTCCGGGCCCTGCTGGGCCGCGTGCCCCTGGCCGCCGGTCACCGCCGCTTGGGACCGGGCGTGGTCGTCGGGGAGATCGGCCAGGGCCGCGACGATTTCGATCGCCACGCCACCCTGCTCAACGGCTTCATGGCGCACACGGGCGGCGCGACGGCCGGCGATGCCCGCTCGGTGCTGGCGAAGTTCGGCCTCGGCGCCGAGCACGTCCTGCGCCCGCCGGCGTCGCTGTCGCCGGGCGAGCGGACGCGCGCCACGCTGGCGGTCCTCCAGTCGCGCGGCGTCAACCTGCTCATCCTCGACGAGCCCACCAATCACCTCGACCTGCCCGCCATCGAGCAGCTTGAGCTGGCGCTCCGGGGCTACGCCGGAACCCTGATCCTCGTGACCCACGACCGCCGGCTGCTCGACACCGTCGCCATCGACCGGGTCGTCGACGTGGTCGACGGGATGGTCAGCGAACGTCGGTGAGGGACGAAAGGCGTCAACCGAAGACGCCGTCGTCGACCCTGCCGATGACGGCCAGCGAGCGGCCGCCCCCGTACACCCGGGCGGCCACGGCGCCGACGTCGTCGGCGGTGACGGCCCTGATCCGGGCGAGCTGGTCGTCGACCGTCACGATCTCGTCCCGGGCCATCAGGCTGCGGCCCAGGCGCGCCATGCGCGACGCCGAGTCCTCGAGGCCCAGCAGCAGCGAACCCTCGATGAACCCCTTGGCCACGCCGAGCTCCCCCTCGGTCACGCCCGAGGCGACCAGCTTGGCCACCTCGTCGTCGACGACCTCGAGCAGCTCGCCGACCCGGGCGGGGGCGGTGCCGGCGTAGATGCCCGCCGATCCCGAGTCGTCGTAGGTCGACGCCCACGAGTACACCGAGTACGCCAGGCCCCGCTCCTCCCTGACCTCCTGGAACAGCCGGCTGGACATGCCGCCACCCAGCACCTGGTTGGCGACCATCAGCGCGTAGCGGTCGTCGTCGTGATGGTCGACGCCCCGCCAGCCGACGGCGACGTGCACCTGTTCGGTGGGATCGCCCAACACCACGCGGGGGTTGGGGTCGCCCGTCGGGTGCCGGCGCACCGGACGCTCCCCACCCTCTCGCCGCCCCAGCGCGCGATCGAAGCCGTCGACGACGTCCTCGTGCGAGAGGTTGCCGGCGGCGACGATCACCAGGTTGCCGGGCCGGTACCAGCGGCCGAAGAACTCGGCGATCTGGTCCCGGGTCACCGCCTCCACCGACTGTCGGGTCCCCAGGACCTCGCGGCCCAGCGGGTGGCCCGGGAACAACGCCTCGGCCAGCAGGGTGTGCACATGGTCCTCGGGCATGTCGAGGTTCATGAGGATCTCTTCGAGGATCACCTGCCGCTCCGCCTCGACCTCGTGGGGCCGGAACGCCGGCGCGGTCAGGACGTCGCCCAGGATGTCCAGCCCGAGCCCGACCCGGTGGGCCGGGAGGCGCGTGTAGTAGGCGGTGTGCTCGCGGCTGGTGAAGGCGTTCATCTCGCCACCCACGGCGTCGATGGCCTCGGCGATCTGCCGCGCCGTGCGCGTCGCCGTCCCCTTGAACAGCAGGTGCTCGAGGAAGTGGGAGGCGCCTGCCAGGTCGTCGGGCTCGTCACGCCCGCCGACGGCGACCCAGACCCCGAGCGCCACCGAGCGCGCCTCGGGCATGCGTTCGGTGACCACCCGGATGCCATTGGCCAGCCGGGTTTCGCGGATCTCCTGGGTTGATGCGGCGGATGTCACGGGGGATGGAACCTCGGGGGTTACGGCAAGCTAGCGGCGTCGGCGCCGACGACCACCTTGGTCGCCGCGGTCGCCCCGATCCCCGCGGTCACCGCGATCGCCGCCGGCGGAAACCGACGCCCGCGCCGGTCCGAGGTCACCGAGCTCGGCCCGCAGCTCGGCATCGAACGTGTCCTCGAAGCTGATCGGCTCACTGTCGCCCGGGCCGGGGGCCGGGGTCTCCCGCGACCCTGCCGAACGGCCCCCGTCGGCGCCACCGCCCCGGGAATCCGGCTCCGAGGCCAGGCTCAGCGAGACCTTGCCGCTCGGGTCCACGTCGTCGACCCGCACCTCGACCTCGTCACCGAGGTCGAGCACGTCCTCGACCTTGTCGATGCGCTTGCCGCCCCCGATCTTGGAGATGTGCAGCAGCCCGTCACGCCCCGGGAGGATGTTGACGAACGCCCCGAACTTGGTGATGTTGACGACCCGGCCCGCGTAGACCTGGCCGACCTCGGCCGTGGGTGGGTTGAGGATGAGGTTTATCTGGCGGCGAGCCTCTTCGACCGCACCCTTGTCGGTGGAGCCGATCGACACCCGGCCGAGCATGCCGTCGTCGTCGACGCTCACGTCGGCGCCGGTCTCGGTGGTGATGGCGTTGATGACCTTGCCCTTGGGGCCGATCACCTCGCCGATCTTGTCCATCGGGATCTCGAAGCTGACGATCTTCGGTGCCGTCTCACCCACCTCGTCACGAGGCGCGGCGATCGCCGTCCGCATGACCTCGAGGATCTGCGTGCGGGCCTCGTAGGCCTGCTGCAGCGCCTGGGCCAGCACGTCGGCCGGCAGCCCGTCGATCTTCGTGTCGAGCTGCAAGGCGGTGACGAAGTCGCCGGTGCCCGCCACCTTGAAGTCCATGTCGCCGAAGGCGTCCTCGGCGCCCAGGATGTCGGTCAGCGTCGTGTAGCTGCCCTCGGCGTACACGAGGCCCATGGCGATGCCGGCCACCGGGGCCCTGACGGGGACGCCGGCGTCCATCAATGACATGGACGACGCGCACACCGACGCCATCGAGGTGGAGCCGTTCGAGGCCAGCACCTCCGACACCAGTCGCAGCACGTAGGGGAACTCATCTGCGCTGGGCACCACGGGGAGCAGCGCCCGCTCGGCCAGGAGCCCGTGCCCGATCTCGCGGCGCTTGGGGCTGCCCACCCGGCCGGTCTCGCCGTTGGCCGAGGGCGGCATGTTGTAGTGGTGCATGTAGCGCTTGCGGTCACGGTTGCCCAGGTTGTCGAGGATCTGGTCGGTCTTGGGCATGCCCAGCGTGGTCACGTTGAGGACCTGGGTCTCACCCCGCTGGAACAAGGCCGAGCCGTGGGCGGTCGGGAGCACCCCGACCTCGGCCGACAGGGGGCGGATGTCGCGGGGACCGCGGCCGTCGATGCGGAGGCCCTCCTCGACGATCCGCCGCCGGATGAGCTCCTTCTGCACCGCCCGGGCCGCCGCCCTGATCTCGGGGTCGCGCTCGGGGAGCTCCTCCGCCAGCTCGCCCCGGATGGCGGTCACCGCCTCGTCGTAGGCGGCGTTGCGCTCGGCCTTGCCGACGATCTGTGACGCTTGGGCAAGTCGCTCGCTGCCGACCGCCTCGACGCGGGCGAAGACGTCGTCGCCGTAGTCGAGCCGAGGCTCCCATTCCAGCGGCGTGATCAGGTCGGCGCCCTTGGCGCGGTCGACGAGCTGGCGCTGCAGCTCGATCGACTCGCGGATCCAGGCCTTGGCGGCTTCGAGGCCGCCGGCGATCACCTCTTCGGTGACGTGGGGCGTCCCGTCCTGGTAGAGCTGCCAGGCGCCCTCGGTGCCGCCGGCCTCGACCATCATGATCGCGATGTCGCCGTCCTCGAGCTGGCGACCGGCGACCACCAGGTCGAACGTGGCGTTCTCGCTCTGCTCGTAGGTGGGGTGGGGTACCCAACGGCCCTCCGAGGACCAGGCGATGCGCACCGCTCCGATCGGCCCCTCGAAGGGGATGCCCGAGACCATGAGCGCCGCCGAGGCGCCGTTGATGGCCAGCACGTCGTAGGGGTTGTGCCCGTCGACGCCCATGACCGTCACCACGACCTGGGTCTCGTTCCGGTAGCCGTCCGTGAAGCTGGGCCGCAGCGGCCGGTCGATCAGGCGACAGGTGAGGATGGCCAGGTCGGTGGGCCGGCCTTCCCGGCGGAAGAAGCTGCCGGGGATCCGCCCCGCGGCGTACATGCGCTCCTCGACGTCGACGGTGAGGGGAAAGAAGTCGATGCCCTCGCGCACGCCGGGCGCGGCGTTGGCGGTGACCAGCACCTGCGTCTTGCCGAGCGTGGCGATGACGCCACCCTGGCTCTGGAAGGCAAGCTTGCCGGTCTCGAATGTCAGTGATGTGTCGGTGCCCGAGATCGGGCTGGACACGACGATGGGATCAGCCATCGGTCGCTCTCCTTCCCGGCGGCCTTCGGCCACCGGATCGGGCGGCGGGCCAGTTCCCAGTCGGCAACTCCCGGGCCGTGCTCCGGGGGAGGGCGACTGGCAGCTGACCTTCACGCCGCCAGGGGTTCTGTTGTGTACCAGTATGCGACGGGAGCGGCCCGAGGGCCGCTCCGAGGTGCTTTCGGCCTTACCGGCGGAGGCCGTTGCGGGCGATGATCGCCCGGTAGCGTTCGACGTCGTTGGCTCGCACGTAGTCGAGCAACCGGCGACGCCGGCCGACCAACTGCAGCAGCCCGCGGCGACTGTGATGGTCCTTGCGGTGCCTGCCCAGGTGGTCGTTGAGGTGGTTGATGCGTGCGGTGAGCAGTGCGATCTGCACCTCGGGCGACCCGGTGTCGGTGTCGTGGAGCTTGTGCTCGGCGATGATGCCGGGCTTGGCCGCGTCGATCTGGTCGGACACGTGTTTCCTTCGTTGTTCGGGTGACTGCTTACCCTGCCCCGATGCGCGTTCGCACGTCGCTCAGAGCGTCCGACAAGCCTACCAGCGGGTTCGTCAGTAGCGCGAAGTCCGGTCAGGCCGGTTCCTCGACCGGGGAGTCGACCGTCCAGCGGTAGCGGGCCCGGCGATGTTGCTGCCGGCCGGTGCGGAGCTCGGGTGAGGGGGTGAGGCGGCGCACCAGGGCGTGGGGCCCGAGGAACGCGAGCTCCAGCTGCTCGGGCGTGGCATCGGGGGCGAGCCCCGCCGCCCCGAGCACCGCGGCCCGCACCCGGGCGAGCGGGCCGTCGAGCAGCTCGGCGATCACCGCCGGCAGGGTCTCGGGATCCTTGAGGACCCACGAGTGGGTCCCGCCATGGATGGTGACCAGGGTGCCGCCGGAGCGGCGGGCGGCGTCCACCGCCGTGCGGTAGGGCACCGCGACGTCGCGGTCACCGTGGATCACCACCACCGGGATCCTCTCGTCGCCCAGCGTCTCGAGCATCTCCCGGCTGCCCTGCGAGCGCAGCATCGAGATCGCCGGCCCCAACAGCCGCCAGGGGCGGCGGGCGTGACCCAGGAGCGTGGGCGCCACCAGGCGCCCGAGCTTGACCGCCTGGGCGGGGTTCCTCAACCAGGGGAGGGTCGAGAGCGTGTCCACCGCCAGGGCGGCGGCCACGCCCAGCAGCACGGGCGGCGCGAAGCGCGAGATGCGGATCAGCCGGTCCCAGCAGTCACCCACCACGGCGTCGATGAGCACCACACCGATCGCCCGGTCGGGCTGCTGCGCAACCAGCTGCGTGACCAGCCGCCCACCCATCGAGTGACCGGCGAACAGCGCTCGCCGCACGCCGAGCTCGTCCAGGACACGGCGCAGCAGCGCGGTGTACGCCTCCAGGTTCTCGCCCCCGGTGGGCAGGCCCTGGGTGCCGCCGTGGCCGGCGACGTCGACGGCGATGACCTTGAAGCCCATGCGCACCAGGCGTGACAGGGTCTGCGCGTAGAGGATGCCCTCGGCGGTGAAGCCGTGAACCAGCACGACGGGCATCCCCCGGCCGCATACGGCCACCCCGACCCGGTGGTCGTCGTCGAGCACGATCTCATGGCGAGCGAGCCGGGGGACGGCGACGAGCTGACCGGTCTCGGGGGCGGCGCCCGTGGGGCCGACGATCGGGTCCTGAGCTCCCGACGGCGACGCCCCCCGCAGCGGGATGACCGCCGCCAGGTCACCGTCGGTCGAAGGTACGTCTTTCTTGCCGGACATCTACACCCCTCAGCCCTTACACCTTAAGCCTCGCGCAACAGCTCCCGGGCCTGGTCGACGTCACGGCGGATCTGCTCGACGAGGGCCTCGACCGAGTCGAAGCGCACCTCGTCGCGCAGGCGGGCCACGAACCGCACCTTGACGTGCTCGTCGTAGAGGTCGCCGTCGAAGTCGAGCAGGTGTGCCTCCAGCAGGCTCACGTGGGCTTCCACGTAGAAGGTGGGCCGCCGTCCGAGGGAGACGGCGCTGGCGTGCACCGATCCGTCGGGCCGCTCGAACCAGCCGGCGTAGATGCCGTCCGCCGGCAGCAGGATGTCGCCGGGCACGGAGACGTTGGCGGTCGGGAAGCCCAGCTCCTGCCCCCGCTTGTCGCCGAGGGCGACAACGCCCCGCACCTCGTAGTCGCGACCGAGGAGCCCGTTGGCCAGGGCCAGTTCACCCTCCACCAGGGCGCGGCGGATGCGGGTCGACGACACCGGGGCGTCGCCGCCTCCCGGGCCGCCCTCGGCGCCGACCAGCTCGATGCCGTCGACCTTGAACCCCAGCTCCGCACCCAGCCGGCGCAGCAGGGGCACGTTGCCCGCCCGCCGGTGGCCGAAGTGGAAGTCCTCGCCCACCACGACGTCGCCGGCGTTGAGGCAGTCGACCAGCACCTCTTCGACGAAGTCCTCGGCCGTCTCCCGGCTGCGGGCCTCGTCGAAGGCGATCACCAGGCAGTAGTCGATGCCGGTCTCGGCCAGGAGCTCGAGCTTCTGCTCGAGATCGGTGAGCAACCGGGGCGCCGACTCCGGTCGCACGACCGAGGCCGGGTGCCGGTCGAACGTCACGACGGCGCTGCGCAGCCCGCGCTCGGCGGCGCGCCGCCGCACCAACCGGATCACCGACCGGTGGCCCAGGTGCACCCCGTCGTAGGCGCCGATCGTGACGACCGTGCCCTCGGGGGGCGACGGGCATCGGGCCTGATCGCGCAGCACCTCCATGGGCGGGGAGGCTAGTGGTGCTCGGGGCATGGGCCGGCGGAGGGGGCGAGGCCTAGGCGGCGGGCGCCGGCCGGGCCTTACCCCTCCCCCGGACCGCCGGCAGCAACTGGGTGGAGCCGGACACCGGCGGGATCTGAGGTGTTGTAGGCCAGCGGACCTTGCGGCACGTGCGCGATCGGTCGCCTCGCACCCGGCGGGCCCGTCCGTTCCGCCCCCGAGCCGCCTCACGGCTCACCGTGAGGCCGCGGCTCGGGTCGCGGGCTGACTGCTGCACGAAGGGCGCGTTCCAGGGCGCGTTCGTCCACGGCCGCGACGCCCGACCGAGCTCGCGGAGGAGGCGGCGGATACGCGCGGCGGTCGCTAGGCCGCGCACGCCGCCGCTCGTTGGAAGCTGACGAGCCGCCGCACGAGCGCGTTGTACCGGCCGTGCGCGGAGTCCGGGTCGTGCCGTGCCAGCAGCCGCCACAGTCGTCGCTCGGGGTCCGCAAAGGGCTCGACCACCGGGTAGCCGAGCTGGCCGAGTCGAGTGGCCGCCATCGAGACCAGCAACGATTCAACCGTCTCCCGTCCAGCCGCCAGATCGCCGAGCGCGGCCGCGACGAGGTCGGCCCCCGGCAGGCGCTGGTCGACGTCCTGACTCACCCGTCCCAGAAGACTGACGGCGCAGCGACTACCCGGCGCCAGCGGTCGTCGGTGTCGCTTCGCCGCCGTCGGCCGTGAAGCACTCGGTGCGCAGGTACTCCTCGACTTTGGCGCCCGCCTCGGCAAGCTCGGCCTGGTCGATCTGGGCGGCGGCGTCGCCCTCCAGGTCGTAGAGCGAGACGTAGAGCTGCCAGTCGGCCGCGATCTCCTCGGGCGGGGTGATGGCGGCGACGGCGTCGGCGATCTCGACGAAGGCGTCCTCGGCCGCGTTGGCGTCATCGGCATCGAGCTGGCCGAGGTTGGCAAAGCGCTCGTTGATCGCCTGGGCTTGGCTGCAGAACTCGCCCGGGTCGCCACCGCCGCGGGCGGCATCGCCACTGCCGTCAGCGCCGGCGCCGTCGTCCCGACGGCT
>JBOGHG010000141.1:0-10229 GCA_050744525.1 Acidimicrobiales bacterium
CCGCGGCCGGGTCACATCCTGTCGAGGAGCTGCTGCTTCTTGCGGGTGAACTCGTCCTCGGTGAGCAGTCCCTGCTTGCGCAGCTCGTCCAGCTCGCGGATCTGGGCCGGGATCGAGTCGGTGTCGTCGGCGTCCTGGGCGGCGCTGGTGCCGGCGGCGGCGGAGACGCCCACCCGGTCGTACTTCCGGTTCTCGTTGGCCTCGATCTGGCGGTAGATCTCGTTCTGGACCTCCGACGGCTTGCGCACGTTGGAGAACCGCTGGCGGCCGGTCTCACTGGCCGACTCGATGACGAGGTCGCCGGCGTGGACGATGCGCTCGAAGATCGACTGCCGGAAGAACACGGTGTTGACCCGGTCGAGCGGGATCTCGATGCCGTGCTTCGACAGGACGCCGTGCCGGTAGATGAGCCGGTCGGTGGTCACCACGAAGTTGGTGGTGATCCACCGTAGGTAGCGCCATCCGAACCAGCCGAGGAACCCCAACACGAGGATGCCGGCGGGGACCTTGAGGGCGGTGTGGACGTCGTTGACGAGGGCCAGGATGCCGAGGACGATCGCAGCGACCAGTGCGAGGAGCGGCGGGGCGAAGAACCACCAGTGCGGATGCAGGTCGAGGACGATCTCCTCGTCGTCATTCAGCAACTTCCGCGGGAACGGCACATAGCGAAGCGTAATCCCTGCTCCCGCGCCGGCGGGAAGGATCGGCACCGGGGCCCGTCGCTACGCCCAGCCGAGCTCCTCGAGGCGGGCGTCGCCGATGCCGAAGTGATGGGCCACCTCGTGGACCACCGTCACCCGCACCTGGTCGACCACGTCCTGTTCGGTGCGGCAGCGGGCGCAGATCGGCAGTCGGAAGATCGTGATCCGGTCGGGCAGCGTGAGCCCACCGGTGCCGTACCACTCGCCCCGCTTCGTGAGTGGCACCCCCTGGTAGAGGCCGAGCAGGCGGCCGTGTCGCACGCCGTCCTCGACCAGCACGGCGACGTTCTCCATGTAGTCGGCCAGCTCGTCCGGGATGCTGTCGAGGGCCTCGCCCACGAGCTCCTCGAAGCGATCCAGGGGCACGTCGATCATCGCCGGCAGCCTAAGTGGCCGAATAGCCTCGTCGGCGGTGGCCACCGATCGCCTGCTCCACGACCTGGACGAGGCGCAGCGGCGTGCGGTCACGTCGCCGGCCCGGCCGCTGGCCATCCTGGCCCCGGCGGGATCGGGCAAGACCCGGGTGCTCACCCGGCGGATCGCCTGGCGCATCGAGACCGCCGACGCCGACGCCAGCCATGTCCTGGCCCTCACGTTCACCCGCAAGGCGGCGGGTGAGCTACGCGAGCGGCTCCGGGGGCTGGGGCTGCGCGACGGGGTGGCCGCGGGCACGTTCCATGGCGTGGCCTATGCGCAGCTCCGCGGGCGGTGGGCCGACGAGGGGCGCGCCGCGCCCGAGCTCCTCGTCCGCAAGGGTCGACTGCTCGAGGACATCGTCGGTGGCTGGCGTGGGCAGAATCGGCCCTCGGTCGCCCAGCTCGCCGCCGAGATCGAGTGGGCCAAGGCCCGCCTCGCCGGTCCCGACGGCTATGCCGAAGCCGTGGCGGCCGCCCGCCGGCGCCCGCCGTCGCCGCCCAAGCGGATCGCCGATCTGTACCGCCGCTACGAGGAGGCCAAACGCACGGCCCGGATGGTCGACTTCGACGACCTGCTGCGGCTGTGCGGCCACCTCATCGAGACCGACCCGGCCTTCGCCGCCGCCCAGAGGTGGCGGCACCGCCACCTGTTCGTGGACGAGTTCCAGGACGTCAACCCACTGCAGCTCCGGTTGCTCGACGCCTGGCGCGGCGACAGCTACGACCTGTGCGTGGTCGGCGATCCCCAGCAGGCCATCTACGGCTGGAACGGTGCCGACGCCGGCTTCCTCGAGGGCTTCCGGCGGCTCTACCCACCGGCCGACGTGATCGAGCTGCTGGGCAGCTACCGGTCCACCCCGTCGATCCTGGCGGCAGCCGCGGATGTCCTCCGCACCGCCGGAGTCGGCGGCCGAGAGGTGCGCGCCCGGCGGGCCGACGGGGTCCCGCCCCGGCTGGAGCGCCACCCCGGCGAGCTGGACGAGGCCCGGGCCATTGCCCGGGCCGTGCGCGACCAGCGGGGCCCGCGGACGGCGTGGTCGTCGCAGGCGGTGCTGGTGCGGACCCATGCACAGATCCCTCCGATCGCCAATGCCCTCCGTCGCGCCGGGATACCCCACAGGGTGCGGGGCACCGACACCCTGCTGGACCACCGGTCGGTGCGAGACGCTCTGGACCTGCTCCGGCGTGACGACGCGCCGCTCGGTGAGCGGCTGCCCGACCTGGCGACGTTGGCGGACCCGCTGGACGACGCCGACGAGGCCGCCAGGGGGCCTGCCGCCGCGAGCCGTGCCGAGCTCGACCTCGTCATCGAGCTGGCCCGCGACCACCTGCGGCTGAATCCCCGATCCCGCGCTCCCGACTTCGCCACCTGGCTCGTCGCCACGTTGACGGCCGAGGGCGGCGACAACCGGGGCGACGCCGTCACGCTGGCCACCTTCCACGCCGCCAAGGGGCTGGAGTGGCCGATCGTCCATCTGGCCGGCCTGGAGGACGGCTATGTGCCCATCGCCCACGCCCGCACCGCCGCCGAGCGGGCCGAGGAGGCACGCCTGCTCTACGTGGCCATGACCCGGGCGGAGGACGAGCTGCGTTGCTCGTGGGCGGCGGAGCGGGCGTTCGGCGGCCGCACCAGCGAGCGCCGGCTGACCCCGTGGCTGGCGGCACTGGCGGAGCGCCAGCGGGAGCGATCCGCCGACGACCAACTCGAGCCGGCGCCCGACTGGCGGGAGCGGCTCGCCGACCAACGGGCCCAGCTCGCCGAGGTCGCCTCCGCCCGGGCACCGTCTCCCTCGCTCGCTGCGTTGCTGGCGTGGCGTGAGGAGCAGGCACGGGTGGCGCGGGTCGAGCCGGCGGCGCTCGTCGACGACCGGCTGCTGGAGGCGATCGCCGAGGCGCGGCCGGCGTCGACCGACGAGCTGGCGGCGATCCCGGGGATGGGCCGGCTGCTGGCGGGCCGGATCGGGCCCGGTGTGCTGGCGGCGCTCCGCGCATGAGGTTCCCGTTGACCTGTCACGCTCGGCGCGCGACAAGTGGTGCATGGGTGATCCCTTCGACTTCATCAGCGAGGACGGGTGGCCCTACCGAGACGACGGCGACGATGCCGAGCAGCTCGAGCCCATCGACCTGCGTTCCGGCGCCGACGACGACCTCGTCGCCCTGCATGCGTTGCCGACCCATGCCCTGACGGGGTTGACGGACATGGAGCGCCTGGTGGTGAGCGCCCGCTTCGGGCTCGACGGCCAGGCGCCGCGCACGCTACGGGAGCTGCACGACGAGCTCGGGCTCTCGCGTGAGCGGGTCCGCCACACCCTCGCTGATGGACTGGACAAGCTGCGAGGCGTGCTCGAGGTCTAGAGCACGTCGACGAACTGAGGTGCGTGGTCGCTGGGTTTGTGCCCCTTGCGCGCGTTGCGGTCGATGAACGCCCACGTCACCCGATCGGCCAGTTCCGACGACAGCATCATCAGGTCGATGCGCATGCCCTGGTGCTTGTGGAAGGCACCCGCCCGGTAGTCCCACCAGCTGAACAGGTTCGCCTCGCCGGGGTACTGCTCGCGGAAGGCATCGCGCAGCCCGGAGGCCTCCAGCTCCCCGAGGGCGGCCCGCTCCTCGGGCGTGACATGGGTGGCGCCGTGGACGGCCTTGGGGTTCCAGACGTCGATGTCCTCGGGGGCGACGTTGAAGTCGCCGCAGACGGCGGTGCCGGCGCCCGCGCCGTAGAGGCCGGATTCGGCCTCGACGTGGGCGCGGAGGCGAGCCAGCCAGCGGAGCTTGTGATGGAACTGCTCGTGCCCGACCTCGCGGCCGTTGGGTACATACACCGACGACACCCGCACGCCGTCGCACGTGGCGGACACGAGGCGGGCCTCGTCGTCGGGAGGTCCGCCGTCTCCGAACCCGGAGACGGGATCGTCGAGGCCGACCCGGCTGGCGATCGCCACGCCGTTCCAGCGGCCCTGCCCGTGGTGGACGCTGGCGTAGCCGCGGCCATGGAGGTCGAGCGCCGGGAAGGCGGCGTCGGTCACCTTCGTCTCCTGGAGGCAGACGATGTCGGGCTGCACCGTGTCCAGCCACTCCCAGATGCGCACCAGGCGTTCCGCGGTCAGCGCGTTGACGTTCCAGGTCGCGATGCGCACAGAGGCCGCCGGGGTTCGCTATCGCCTCGGCGACTTCTTGGCGGCACCCGTCTTGGGGGCGGCCTTCTTGGCGCCAGACGTCCTGGCCGAGGTCTTCTTGCTTGCGGACTTCCTGGCAGAACCGGGCGAGTCGCCGGCCCTCCCGGCCGAGGTCTTGGTGGCCGCCTTCTTGGCCACGGTCGCCTTGGCCGCCGCCTTCTTGGTGGCGCGCTTGGGGGCCGGGCGCTCCTTCGGGGCCTTCTTCGCCGCCCCTCGCTTGCTCGTCCCCTTGGCCCCCGCCTTCGCCTTCCTGGCCGTGGGCGCGTCGGCCGGCGCCGACGCGTCGGTCATGCCGAGGGCCTCGACGACCTGCTCCTCGACCGGGGCATCCGAACCAGCCGGGACCTCGGCGACGCCCGGAAGCGCAAGGTCGATTCCCCGACGGGGTGGGTCGATGGCGATGACGACGAAGCGACGCCTCTCGCCCAGGTTCAGCACCTCGCGGGCGCTGCGCGGTGCGGGTTGGCCCAGGTTGCGGAGGGGTACGTAGCCGCGGGCGTCACCGGCCAGCACGTACGCGCCGTGCGAGCTGAACCGCTCGACGATCGCCTCGACCTCGCTGCCCACCGGGTGGTCGGCGATGAACTCGATGAACGGCAATGCCTCGTTGTAGGGGGAGACGTCCTTGGCCGTCCGGTTCGTCGTAGGCTCACCCTGTCCGTCGTCCGGTGCGCCAGCCGCGGGCGTGCTCGGGGACGCTGCCGGCTCCGCGCCGGCAGTTCCGTCGCCGTTCGGACCGCCGTCCGAACGGGGCCGCGTCGGGGCCCCGGTGTTGGTGGCTGCCGCCACCTTGCCGGCCTTCGTGGCCCTTGTCGCCTTGGACGCCTTGGACGCCTTCGTGGCCTTCGTGGCCTTCGTGGCCTTCGTGGCCTTCGTTGTCTTGGTGGTCTTGATGGCCTTACGGGCCTCGCTCACCGAGCGCCGGCTGGCGGGCCCCCGCACCGGGACGCGCTCCATGAACACCCAGCCCACCTGGGGCACCGGCTTGCCGCCGATCAGCCGGCCCGGTTCGAACAACCACGGATAGTCGCCGTGGAACTCCTGGAACGAGTCGTTGGACAGGATGGCGGCATCGGCTTTCCGGGCGATCTGCAGCACGAACGCGTCGCCCCGCCCGACGGCCCCCGCCGGTGGGGTGATCAGCTCGTTGGCGGCAACCGCGTCCTCGAAGGTCCGCCGCTCCTGGGCATCGATCCGGTTGGGGAACGTGGCGTCGACCACGACGGTGACGAGCTCGGGCGCGTACTCCTCGATGAAGGCGCGCACGGCCTCGTCCAGCTGGGCGAGGCTCGGCGTGTCCCGGCCCTCGGTGGCGATGTTCGATCCGTCGATGACGACGTGCTTCATCCCCGGCCGCCAGCACGCGGTGTGCGGACCAGGTCTTTCGCTGGTCTCGGCCGAACGGAATCGGCATGGATGGATCGGGTCGGATCTGCCACCGGAAGATGAGGTTACGGCGTCGGTGGCGATGGGCGACGACCCCGGCATCCCCGGTGGAGGTGGCGGGCCCAGCTAGTGTCGCTTTCGGGTGGGAGCAACGCGCTCCGGCCCAGAAGGCTGGGGAACCTGACAGAGGGGGAACGAATGGCTACACCGGAACGGCGTAGTGGGATCGGCGGCATATCAGTCGGTGGCATCATCGTGATCGCCGGGATCCTCGCGATGATCTTCTTGAGCTGGTGGGTGGGCCTGATCATCGTGCTCGTCGGACTCATCGCGTTCGGCGGCTTCGCGCGGGGCAAGTGGTACTGAACGACCTCGCCTGATCCGCAGGTCGCCGATCGCCCCGGGTACCGTGCCGGTGATGGCGAGCGTGTCCGACGACCTCACCCACGAGGTCACCGAGCTCCTCCAGCACCTGGTCCGCAACGCCTGCGTCAACGACGGGACCCTCGAATCGGGCCACGAGTCCAGGAGCGCCGACCTGCTCGAGGCGTATCTCGATGGGTCGGGTGTCGACCTCGCCCGTTACGAGCCATCGCCAGGACGCACCAGCCTGGTGGCCCGGATGGAGGGCACGCGACCCGGGGCGCCGACCCTGCTGTTGATGGGGCACACCGACGTGGTGCCCGCCAACCCGGCCGGCTGGCAGCGCGACCCGTTCGGCGGCGAGTTGATCGACGGCGAGGTCTGGGGACGAGGGGCCATCGACATGCTCAACCTGACGGCGTCGATGGCGGTCGCCACCCGACGCCTGGCCATGGGAGGCTTCCGCCCGGAGGGCACGCTGGTCTACCTCGCGGTCGCCGACGAGGAGGCGCTCGGCACCTGGGGCGCGGACCATCTGGCCCGCAACGAGCTGGACGCGGTCGGAGCCGACTACGTGATCACCGAGTCCGGCGGCATCCCGGTCCCGGGTGGGGACGGCGGCCTGCGGCTGCCGGTGCTGGTGGGCGAGAAGGGATCGTGCTGGTGCACGCTGCGCATCAGCGGCACGCCCGGCCATGCCTCGCAGCCCTACGCCACCGACAACGCCCTGGTGACGGCGGCGACGGTGGTACAGCGGCTGGCCGACCACCGCGCCGAGACGCGGATCCACGACACCTGGCGCCGGTTCCTCGAAGGCCTGGCCTACCCACCGGAGATCGTCGGCCCGCTGCTCGACCCGGACAAGCTGGTGGACGCCCTCGCCGACTTCCCGGTGGCGATGGCGCGCCAGTTCCACGCCTGCACGCACATGACCATCGCCCCCACCGTGGCGCACGGCGGGACCAAGACCAACGTCATCCCGGACCGGGTCGACCTGCAGCTCGACATCCGCACGCTGCCCGGCCAGTCGCTGCCCGACGTGGAGGCCACGCTCGACGAGGCGCTCGGGGATCTCGCTGACCGGGTCGAGCTGGTCGCCGCCCACGACGATCCTTCGACGGAGTCGCCGGTCGAGACCGCCCTCTGGGACACCCTGGGCCGCACCACGCAGGCCTTCTACGGCGGCAGCCACCTGGTGCCGATGATCAGCGTCGGCGCCACCGACGCCCGCTTCTTCCGGCGGCTCGACGCCACGGCCTACGGCTTCGGGCTGTTCAGCCAGAAGCTCACGTTCGAGGACTACGGCCGCATGTTCCACGGCGACGACGAGCGCGTCGACGTCGACTCGCTGCGCCTGTCGACCGAGCTGTGGGAGGCCGTCGCCCGCGACCTGCTCGTCGGGTGAGACACCGAGCCATGGCAGTTCGGGCGGTCATCTTCGACTTCGGCGGGGTGATCGTCACCAGCCCCTTCGAGGCGTTCACCCGCTACGAGCGTGACAACGGATTGCCCGAGGGGTTCCTGCGCCGCCTCAACGCCACCGATCCCGACTCGAACGCCTGGGCGCGGCTCGAGCGCAGCGAGGTCGACCACGCGGAGTTCGCGGAGCTGTTCGAGGCCGAGGCGCGCGCCGGCGGGCGCGAGATCGACGGCCGAGCGGTGCTGGCGCTGCTCGTGGGCGAGATTCGTCCTGCGATGGTCGATGCTCTCCGCCGCTGCCACGACCGGCTCAAGACCGCCCTGCTCACCAACAACTTCGCTCTCCCTGATGCGAGGGGCGGGGCCCGGCCGGAGGGACCGATGGCCGAGTTGGCCGACCTCTTCGATGTCGTGATCGAGTCCAGCAACGTGGGACTGCGCAAGCCGGACACCGCCATCTACCAGCTGGTCTGCCGCGAGCTGGGGGTGGCACCCCGCGAGGCCGTGTTCCTCGACGATCTGGGAGTCAACCTCAAGCCCGCCAGGGCGATGGGCATGACCACCATCAAGGTCGACCGGCCCGACGAGGCGCTCGCCGAGCTCGAACAGGTCGTGGGGTTCCCGCTCCGGTGAGGACCGCGGTCGTGCTGGTGGTGGCGTCGCTGGCGCTGGCGGGCTGCAGCGGAGGCGGCGGCGATGGCCCCGAGGCCGCCGACCGCCGCGAGCAGCCGACCGGCACCGACGACGCGAATGGAATGGCCGACACCGGCAGCACCGCCGGGGTCGCCAACCCCTCGCCGGCATGCCGGCTGTTGACCACCGACGAGGTCGGCGACCTTTTCGGCGAGCCGGCCGCCGTGGTCCCCGCCGACCAGGCCGTGCCGGTTGCCGGCGGTTCCGAGAGCTGCCTCTGGGAGGCGTCGGTCGACGAGGGCCGAACGCCGACGATCTACCAGTTGCAGCTCTCGGTCTTCTCGGGCGGCGCGTTCGATCCGCAGGCGTGGGGGGAGAACCCCGAGACCGTCGCGGGCCTCGGCGATGAGGCGTTCATCGTGCGCGCCGGTGTGCTCGGCACCACCGCCGGCTACCGGGCCGGGGATCGCTCGGTGGTCCTCAGCTACGCGATCCCCCTCGGCGAGGACGCGCCCGACAGCGCGGCGCAGGCGGACGAGGTTGTCGAGCTGCTGCGGACCGTCGATACCCGCCTCGGCTGAGCAGCAGCGTCAGCCGGTCGCCTGGAGCGACTCGTACTCCTCGCCGGTGTCCTGCCAGTCCTCGAACTGGATGACGCCCAACTCCGTGAACTTGGTGCGCAGCCACCCGTCGCCGGCGTCCAGCAGGCCCAGCTTCTTGCAGTTGGGCACGATCTTCGAGAACAGCATCTGCTGGAACATCGCCCGGCCCGGGTCCTGGATGACGGCCGGCAGGATCTCCTTGGGCTTGATGCCCATGCGGTCCCAGACCTCCTGCTGCAGGAACCGGTCGCGCATCCGCACCGCCGCCTCGAAGGCGAACTCCTGGCGCTCGCGCAGCTCGGCGTCGGTCAGGCCGGCGTAGTACTCCTTCAGCGACAGCACGCCGAACGCCACGTGGCGGGCCTCGTCGGACATGACGTAACGCAGCATCTGCCGGAGCAGCGGGTCGGGCGTCATCTGTTGCATGAACCCAAAGGCCGCCAGGGCCAGCCCCTCGACCATGACCTGCATGCCCAGGTACGTCATGTCCCAGCGACTGTCGTTGATGATGTCGTCGAGCAGCATCTTCAGGTGGGCGTTGATCGGGTAGTGACCCCGGAGCTTCTCGTCGAGGTACTTGGCGAACACCTCCACGTGTCGGGCCTCGTCCATCACCTGGGTGGCGGCGTAGTACTTGGCATCGATCCAGGGCACGCTCTCGACGATCTTGGCTGTGCAGATGAGCGCACCCTGCTCCCCGTGCATGAACTGGCTGAGCGTCCAGTTGTCCGACTCGATGGAGAGCTGGATCATGTCCTGCTCCGAGAACTTCTCGAGAGGCGTGCCGCTGAGGTCCTGCTCGAGCTCGGCGTACTGGAGGCGCTGGATCTCCGCGTTCTTCTCGAGATCGACCTCCGTGTCCCAGGGCAGGTCGGTCTCGGCGTTCCACTGGGCGCCCTTGGCCTTCTCGTAGAGCTTGTTGAGGCCCGGGCGAGCGCCCTTCTCGTAGTCCCACGTGAAGATCGCGTCGGCGTTGTCCTCGACGGTGTGGACGGCCTCGTCGATGTCGGTGTTGGTGACCGAGAGGATGGCCTCGAGGTCGTTGACCTCGTCACGGCCGATGATCTCGGCGGTGGCGGTGTGCTCATCGAGCGCCATGGGGACTCCCTGCGTCGGCCGGCCTTGGATAACGACCATTATCGACCAGCGGCGGCCGTCGGTGAAGGGCATCGATTTGTGACGTTGGTCACCGGGGTGGGGTCGCGGGGGCAAACCATGGCGGTCAGGGCCCCGGCCGGGGGCCGGGCGGTGGGCGATTGCTTGGTTCTCGGAGGGGTTTGGGTGCGCCGGCATCAAGGGTCCGCTGCGCCGGCCTGCGGCCGCCCCTGACCCCGGCTCGGTGGCGGCACGCCGGCGACTCCCGGGGGTGCCGTCGTGGGCGCTGGAAAATCGGTGCTGAGCAGGGATTATGACTTGATTCGGGTAGGCGAACAGGTGTACGATACAGGGCATGTTCGAGGAGCTGGGGAACGCCATCGACGAGCTCGACATCCCCGTCGACAGCGCCGCCCTGGCCGCCATCCTGGCCCTACG
>JBOGHG010000142.1:0-10229 GCA_050744525.1 Acidimicrobiales bacterium
TGCCCGCGTTCGGCCTCGACGGCCCGTGGCGCGACCGCGTCGGCTTCGCCCCCACGATGGAGCAGCTGTCCGGCATGGCGTGGATGACCGGCTACGCCGACGGTGCGCCCATGGCCCCGAGGGGCGCGTGTGACCCGCTGTCGGGGATCCACGCCGCGTTCGCCCTAGTCGCCGCCCTCGAACGGCGCGACCGGACGGGCGAGGGCTCGCTGATCGAGCTGCCCATGATCGAGGTGGCGCTCAACGTGACGGCCGAGCAGGTCATCGAGCACGACGCGCACGGTGTCGTGTTGGAGCGCGACGGCAACCGCGGGCCGGCGGCGGCACCACAGAACGTCTATGCCTGCCGGGGGGATGAGCAATGGGTCGCGCTCGCCGTCGCCGGCGAGGAGCAGTGGGCGGGGCTGCGGCGGGTGCTGGGGGATCCCCCCTGGGCGGCGGACCCGTCGCTGGCCACCCCCCAGGGTCGCCGCGCGGCCCACGACCTGCTCGACCGAGAGCTGACGGAGTGGTTCGCTGCCCGCGGCCGCGACGACGTGGTCGAGGACCTGGCCGCCGCCGGTGTTCCGGCGGCACCCGTGGTGCTGCCGCCGGACGTCGTCGGCAACGCGCAGCTGCGGACGCGGGGCTTCTTCGAGACGCTGGACCATCCCCACACCGGCCCCACCGAGTACGCGGGCCTTCCGTTCGCCCGGCTGCGGGGGGTCGACCGCTGGTGCCGCCGGCCGGCTCCCGCCCTGGGCGAGCACAACGACGAGGTCCTGGCTGGCGAGCTGGGCCTGAGCGCCGAGGACCTCACCCGCCTGCGCGAGTCCCGGGTTATCGGCGACTGGCCGGCGGGCCTGTAGGAGCTACCCCAGGTAGGCGTCCGGGCCGCGGCCCGGCGACGGCGCCAGGTGTGACCGCAGGCCGGTGATGTTCACCCGGTGGCCGCCGTTGCTGGCGAGCACGTACCGCTGGGACTCGTCGAGGTGCTTGCGGGCGGTGCGGTGCGCCAGCTCGCGGTTGCCGGCGTCGATGGCGTCGGTCAGGCGGGCGTGGGCCCTCAGCACCAGCTTGCGCAGCTTGACCTCGGGGTAGTGGCCCTGGGCGTCGATGTTCTCGGCCCACTGCGCCTCGAGCGATGACCACAGGGTCTCGAGCGTGCCCACCAGCAGGATCATCGTGGTGTTGCCGCACGACTCCACCATCTCGTCGTGGAACTGCCGCGCGAGCCGGGTGAACTCGGGGCCGTCGTCGAGATGGGCCTCGGCCTGGTCGTTCAGCTCGCGTAGGCGGGGCACGACCGCCTTGGCGCGGTCGCCCCGGGCGGCGCACAGCGCCGCGCAGTCGGGCTCGAGGATGCGCAGGGCCTCGGCGAGGTCGGCCAGGTCGACGTGGCGCGACTGCATCACCAGGCCGAGCATGTACGCGGCGTTGCCGGCCTTTGGCGCGTGGACCTCGGCACCACCGATGTTGCCCCTGCGGACGCTGATGAGCCCCTCGGTCTCGAGGATGCGCATCGCCTCGCGGATCGAGGGACGGGACACCCGGAACTCGTCGAGCAGGTCGTCCTGCTTGGGAAGCAGGTCGCCGTCCGCCAGCTCGCCGTCGACGATCCGCGCTCGGAGGATGTCGGCCACCATCTCCGCCACGCGCGGCTGGCTCAGCTGCTTCGTGCGCCCATGGAACCGGCCGTTCGTCACCATGTGAGCCTCGTCATCGTCATAAAGGTTTTCACATCAGGTCGCGTGCCCGGCGCATCCGGTCCGAGGGTCCGGCAGTGGTTGACCGCCTGGCCCTTACGACTGTATCTTATGAATGTTACATAGCTAGATGCGCGGTGCGGGGGGACAGGAGGCCGAGGAGGTCGCGGCCAGCGGTGCCGACGGGCTCTACCTCCCGATCATCACCCAGAACGCGCTGGCGGCGGCCGCCGCCGTGCGCCAGGCCGGCGCCGACATGAAGGTGATCCTGTTCCCGGCCGGGTACAGCCCGACGACGCTCGAGCAAGCGGGCGACACCGCCGAGGGTGTCTACTTCTCCACGGACCTCGTCCCGTTCGAGGAGGAGCTGCCGGCGCACCAGGAGCTGCTCGACGCGCTCGAGCAGTACAGCCCCGATACCCCGCCAGCCCATACTGCGCCGAGGCCGCGTCGTCTGGTCCGGTCCCGCCGCCAGGGTGGGCGCAGACCTGCTCGATCACTACCTCGGTGTCCACGAGACTGCGGTGGCTGCGGCGATGGGCGAGGAGGGACCATGACCACTGCCATGACCGACGCCACCAGCGCCACGACCAACGTCGAGCGCTACCTGGCGTGCATGGTGGCCCACGACTGGGACGGGCTGGCGGCGACGGTCGCCGACGACGGCCTGGTGCGTGACGGCCCGTTCTGCGACGTGGTGGAGGGCAAGCAGGCGTACGTCGACTTCCTGCGGGGGGTCATCCCGTCGCTGCGGGGCTACGAGCTGCGGGTGAGCCGGGTGACGCACGCCTCGGACCGCCTGTCCTACGTCGAGCTCAGCGAGACGTTCGAGGTCGACGGGACGCCGACGACGTATCCCGAGTGCATCCTGTTCGAGCGCGACGATGCCGGCCTGATCCGCCACGTCAGCGTGTTCATCAAGCAACCGGGGGGCGACGCGCCGGTCGAGGGTGGGCGCGCGAGCTGAGGTGCGCTCCGCCACCGACCTGCCCACCGTCCTGAACCACGTCGGCCGCGACGCCGCGGAACAGATCGTCGCCGGCCTGCCGGGCACCCGGGTGGTGGCCGTGCCGCCGGACGGAGCCCTCCCGGACGACGTGAAGGGCGACGTGTTGCTCACGCTCCCGTGGGGAACGCCGGACCTCGGCGAGGTGGTCGCGCAGGGGGTGCGCTGGGTGCATTCGCTGTCGACCGGCATCGACGCGTTCCCGATCGATGCGCTGCCCCACGACGTGACGCTCACGTGCAGCCGCGGCGCCAGCGCCGTGCCCATCGCCGAGTTCGTGCTGGCGGCGATGCTGGCGTTCGAGAAGCACCTGCCCGACGTGTGGGTGCGCGAACCGCCGGAGCGGTGGGCCAGAGCCGACCTCGGCGGGCTCGAGGGCCGGACGCTGGGGCTGATCGGCGCCGGCGGCATCGCCACCGAGGTGGCGCGACGGGCGTTGGCGTTCGGCATGCGGGTCTGCTTCGCCCGGCGCACCGACGCCCCGCCGCCGCTGGCAGCGATGGAACGGTGCACCCTTCCCGAGGTGCTGGCGGCCGCGGAGCACTTGGTCGTGGCGGCGCCGTCCACCCCTGCGACGCGGCATCTCGTCGGCGCCGAGGCCCTGGCCGGCGTCAGCCCCGGCGTCCACGTGGTCAACGTGAGCCGGGGCAGCCTGATCGACCAGGCCGCGCTGATCGATGCCCTCGACGACGGCCGGGTCGCAAGGGCCACGCTCGACGTCGCCGACCCCGAGCCGCTGCCGAGCGGCCACCCGCTGTACCGACACCCGCGGGTGCGGCTCAGCCCGCACGTCTCGTGGTCGGCACCGGGGGCGCTCCGCCGGCTCGTGGACAGGTTCGTCGACAACCTGCGCTCGTACGTCGCGGGCGAGCCGTTGGCCGGCGTCGTCGACCGCCTGGCGGGCTACTGAACAAGGAGGACGGCGATGGACGAGCTCGATCCCCGCGAGGTGGAGGAAGCGTTCCGGCACCTGTGGCGGGTCGGCCCGGTGGGGGAGGACTGGGCCGCGCAGGCGGTGCTGTTCAGCGAGGACGCCGTGTACGTCGACCACTACTACGGTCGCAAGACACCGGCCGAGTTCCTGACCTGGTGCACGCAGCTCATGAACGACGAGTTCCCCGAGATCTACACGGTGTACGAGTGGCACGTCGTCGAGGGGAACCGGGTGGTGGTCCACATGCAGAACCGGCGCGACAACCCCGAGCCGGGCGGCCGGCCGTTCGACTTCCCCGGGATCTCCGTCTACGAGTACGCCGGCGGCGGGCGCTGGTCCTACGAGATGGACTACTGGGGGATGGCCGACGCCCTCGCCGCCGGGCGCGCCTACCGCGACGCCGTTGCCCGCTTCGACCCCGACCACCCGCGGCGCCGGTCGCGGCAGCACTGGCCGGCCACGCCCCGCTGGGCGCACCCGTAGGCCGAGCTGGCGTCAGCGAGCCTGCCAGACCGGGGGGCGCTTCTCGGCGAAGGCCCGCGGCCCCTCCCTGGCGTCCTCGGTCGCGAACACACGGTCGTTGTGGCGGGCCTCGTTGTCGAACGCCGCGTCGAGGTCGAGCGACAGGCTCTCGATGGCGGACTGCTTGGTGGCGAACACCGCCAGCGGGGCGTTCTCGGCGATGCGCCGCGCGTAGTCGTACGCCGCCGGCATGAGCTCATCGACGGCGACAACCCGGTTGACGATGCCCATGCTCAGCGCCCGCTCGGCGTCGATCATGTCGGCGGTCAGCAGCAGCTCCATCGCGTGCGGGTAGGCGATCTGGCGCAGGAGGCGGACCGTCGTGCCACCGCCGGCGAACAGCCCCCGCTTGGGTTCCATCACTGCGAACCGGGCATCGGGCGTGGCCACCCGGATGTCGGTCGAGCCGAGCAGCTCCATCCCGCCGGCGACGCACACGCCGTTCACGGCGGCGACGATCGGCTTGTAGATGGGAAAGCGGTGCAGGACGGCGTGGAGGGCGTCCATCCGGTCCCAGCCGTCGGGGCGGTCCCGCGCTCCTGTCAGCTCGGGAATGAAGCTCTTGAGGTCGGCGCCGGTGCAGAACGCCTTTCCCGTCCCGGTGACCACGGCCACCCACGCCGACTCGTCGTCCCGGAACCGGGTCCACGCTTCCAGGAGGTCCCGGAAGTGGTCCATGTCGAGCGAGTTGTGGGCCTCGGGGCGGTTGATGGTGATCGTGACGACGTGGCCGTCCTGGTCGTAGTCGATCGTCATGGCGGGGCGTCAGGAGCGCTCGGCTGATCGCGCGGCCTCGAGGGCCGCCGCCTCCGGCATGATCGGCTCGGAGGCGAGGGGACCCTCGGCGGCGGCCCGCAGCACGATCTCCGGCAGCACGACGCTGGGGTCGAGGCGATCCAGGAAGGCGATGACGTCGGCCACGTCGCGGGACCGCAGCACGTGCATCGGGAACGTCACCCGGTCGAGCATGGGCGTGTCCACGGGTGCGGGCGCGACCACGTGGACGTTGATGCCGTCGCGGGCCACCTCGGCGGCCAGCGACTGGGCGAAGGCGTTCATGCCCGCCTTGGATGCCGAGTACGCCGAGCGGCCCTTCATCCCCTGGAACCCGGCCGTCGACGAGATGAAGACGATCCGTCCTCCCGGTGGCATCTTCGGCAGCACGGCCGCGGTGGCCACGAACGCCGAGCGCAGGTTCGCCCGGATGACGCGGTCGAAGGTGCTCGACGCCTCCTTGCGCACGAACGTTCCGTCGAGGATGCCGGCGGCATGGACGAGGAAGTCGACGTGGTCGACCGCGGCGGTCACGGCCGCGAACTGCTCCTCGTCGGCGCTGTCGGCGGCGACCCAGCGGGCGCCCAGCTTGTCGGCTGCGGCCCGCAGCGGTTCGGCCCGGCGGGCGGTGAGCACCACGTCGTAGCCGGCGGCCGCCAGCGCCTCGCCACACGCGAAGCCGATGCCGCCGCTCCCCCCGGTGACGACCGCCACCTTGCTCAATGTTCCCCGCTCTTGCTGCTCCGCAGCGGCCCGCTCGGGCTCCGGCGCGTCGCTCTTCCGCTCCCACGGCCGCTCGGGCCGGGCTCGCACTCTCGCCCTGCGGGACGCTCGCTCATGTACACCCTCCTGTCACCAGTCGTGGGCGGCACGTGCGGTTGCGCCGGCGTCGAACAGGCTGTCGAACCCAGTGTGGTCGATGCCGGCCATGAGCTGCCGGGTTGTGGCCTCGAGCCCCGCCGACAGGCGCAGGGCCGGCTGTGCGTGGCGGCTCAGGATCGACAGGTCGTGCTCGTCGCAGAACCCGATCGCCCCGTGGAGCTGGTGGCACGTGCGCAGCACGCCGTGGGCGCTCTCGAGCGCGTGCGTCCGCAGGGCCAGCGCGTCCACGAGCCGGTCGAGCGGTGCCGCCCACAGGCGCCACAGCGTGAAGTGGGCGAGCTCACGCAGCGACTGGACGGCCACGGTGGTGTCGGCGACCTGGAACTGCACGGCCTGGAAGCGGGCCAGCGGCCCGCCGAACTGATGGCGCGTGGTGACGTGCTCGACCGCCAGCTCCAGTGCACGCTCGAGGGTGCCGAGCGTCTGGAAGGCGGTCAACGTGAGCAGCATCGGCACGTCGACGGGCTCCGCGTCCTCCGTCGTGGACGTGGCCATGTCCACCACGAACGGGCCCAGCTCGGTTCCGAGCGGCGGGCCGTCGGGCCGGCCCTCCCAGACGGCACCGTCGATGGCGGCCAGCCGCCAGCGCGGGAACAGGTCGCCATGATCGGCCCGGGGGAGGACCGGATCGATGAGCGCGACCGGCCGCCGGTCCCGCGCCACTGAAGCCACGACCGCCGTCACCGGGTAGGGCAGCGCGCAGCGTCCGGCGACCCGGCAGAGCTCTCCGGCCGCCAGGGCCGTGTCGGGATCGGCGGAAACCTGCAGGTCGAGCGCCCCGAGCCGATCGAGCAGGGGAGCCACCACCTCGGTGCGGATGCCGGGCTGCGCCTCGGCGCGGCGGGCCAGGTCCACGCCGCCGGCGTTGCTGAACGCCCGCTCGGCCGAGGACGCGAAGTCGGTGGCGACCTCGGGCAGCTCGAGGTTCATCGGGTCTCGCCCGCCAGCGCCGCCCGGGCCACGAGCATCCGCTGGATCTCGATCGTCCCCGACGCCACGGTCGCCGCCTGCGCGTAGCGCCAGTGGTCCTCCACCGCTCCGTGGAGCACCGGATGCCGGGTGTCGCCGTCGTCGACGGCGTGGGCGGCCAGGGCCTCGAGCAGCACCTCGGCCACCTCCTGGTCGCAGAGGGTGGCCGCCACCCGGGCGACGCTGGCGTCGGCGTCGTCCACGATCCCCTTGGCCTGGGCGTCGACGACCCGATAGGCGAGGACCATCGCGGCCCGGGTATGGACGCGCGCCCGGGTCCAGCGAGCCCGCAGCGCCTCGGGAAGCTGGGCCCAGCGCTCGCCGAGGGCGTGGCGGACCAAGGTGAGCAAGCGGTCGCAACGCGCATACCGGGCGATGCCGATCCGCTCGAACTTGAGCGCCTCGCGGATCACGCTCCACCCCTCGTCCACCTGACCGAGCACGCCGTCCGGCCCGACGCGAACCTCGTCGAGGAACAGCTCGTTGAGATGGTGCGGGCCCAGGAGGTTGGGGATCGGCCGCACCGTGATGCCCGGGGTCTCCATCGGCACCAGGAACATGGTGATGCCCTCGTGCTTGACCGCCTTGACCGCGGTGCGCGCCGCGAGGATGCACCATTGCGCCATGAGGGCGTAGGACGTCCAGACCTTCTGGCCCGTGATCCGCCACCCCCCGGCGGGATCGGGCTCGGCCCGCGTGGTGAGCGAGGCCAGGTCCGAGCCGGCGTCCGGTTCGCTGAACCCCTGGCACCAGATGACGTCGCCGGCGGCGATCGCCGGGAGGTGCCGAGCCTGCTGCTCGGGCGTGCCGAACCGCATGATCGCCGGGCCGACCCAGTTGATGCCCATGTACTGCGGGCCCCGGGGCTCGTGATGGGCCCACATCTCCTCGCGCACCACGGTCTGCTCCCACACGGAGCTGCCGCCGCCCCCGTACTCCGTGGGCCAGGCCTTCGCCAGCAGGCCGTCGGCCGCCAGGAGCTTGCAGAATCGCTGGGTGATGGCTAGATCCTCGGGATCGTCGGTGAAGGCACCCAGGAATCCCTCGGGCAGATGCTCCTCGACCAACTGACGCAGCCGCAGCCGCAGGCCCTCAGCCTGCTCACCCAGGTCGTAGTCCATGCGGCTCCGCCCCCTAGCGGTGCGATCCGGAGACAGCTGTTGGATCCGCCCCCTCGTCGACCGCCAGTCTAACTAACTTCGGTATCATACATAAGATAGTCCCGCCTTCAAAGGCGGGGCCGGCAACAAGGAGGGGTGACATGGGGGGATCGGCCGGCGCGACGGCAGGCGGGACGCCGGCAATCGACGCGGCTCGGCGGATGTCGCATGGCGAGCAGTTGGCCCGCATCGCCAGGAAGTACCCGGATCGGGTGGCCTTGGTGTGCGGCGAGCAGGGCCGGACCTTCCGAGAGGTGGACGCCCGGGTGAACCGGCTGGCGCGTGGGCTCGCCGCCCGCGGCGTCACGCAAGGTGACCGGGTGGCGGTCCTCATGGGCAACAGCATCGAGATGGTCGAGGCGCTCTTCGCCGGCTGGCGGTTGGGGGCGATGGTCGTGCCGGTCAACTTCCGGCTCGTGGCGCCCGAGGTCGAATACGTCCTGGCAGACTCCGGCGCTCGGGCCGTCATCGTCGACGAGGCGCTGTCGCGTCTGGTGGATGCCGCGCGGCTCTCGCTGTCCGCCCTCGACAGCGTCGTGGTGCTCGGCCAACCGGGCGGAGCCGACGCCGGCGGGCGCGGAGTCGAGCGCTACGACGACGTGCTGGCGGCGTCGTCGGACGATCCGCTCGAGATCGACGTGCCGGAGCAGGCGCCCGCACTGATCATGTACACCTCCGGGACCACCGGCCGCCCCAAGGGTGCCGTGCTGACCCACTTCAACGTCGTGATGCAGACCCTCAACTCGATGATCCAGCAGGGCATCGACGGCTACGACGACGTCTGGTACGCCAACCTGCCGCTGTTCCACATCGGCGGGCTGGTGGGGATCCTGCCGTACGTGATGGCGGGCGGCAGCTCGGTGATCGTGCCGTCCGGGCAGTTCGACGCCAAGGCCGCCGTCGACGACCTCGAGCGCTACGGCGTGACCGGTTGCGTCTTCGTGGGGATGCAATGGGACGAGGTCTGCGACGTGGTGGCCGGCGCCGACCGCGCCCTGCGGCTGCGCCGGATGTCGTGGGGCGCGGCCAACACTCCGGTCCACGTGCTCGAGAAGATGGGCAGGACGTTCCCGGGAGTTCCCATCTTCAGCTTCTTCGGCCAGACGGAGATGAGCCCGGTGACCTGCGTACTGCACGCCGAGGACGCGGAGCGCAAGCGGGGCTCGGTCGGCAAGCCCGTCATCAACGTCGAGGCACGCATCGTCGACAAGCGGATGAACGACGTGGCCGCCGGCGAGGTGGGGGAGATCGTCTACCGCGGCCCGACGGTCATGCAGGGGTACTGGAACATGCCCGAGGCCAACGAGCAGGCCGTCGCGGGTGGGTGGTTCCACTCGGGCGACCTGTGCCGGATGGACGACGAGGGCTACATCTACGTCGTCGACCGGCGCCACGACATGATCATCTCCGGCGGCGAGAACATCTACTGCCCCGAGGTCGAGGCCGCGATCTCGGCGCATCCGGGTGTCGCCGAGGCCGCCGTCATCGGTGTGCCGCACGCACGCTGGGGCGAGACGCCGCGGGCGGTGGTGGTCGCGGCCGATCCCGCCTCGCCGCCGACGGAGGACGAGATCGTCGCCTGGTGCCGGGAGCGGCTGGCCTCGTACAAGAAGCCGACGTCGGTGATCGTGGTCGATGCCCTGCCTCGCAACGCCACCGGCAAGGTGGTGAAGCCGCTGCTGCGGGAGCGGTACGGCGCGTGAGCCCGTCGACCTCGCCGAGCCGCACGCCGGTGATCGTCGGGATCGGCCTGAGCGACGGGCCGGTGGCGCCGCACCTCGACGCCGTCCAGCACCACGTCGCCGCCATGCGGCGCGCCCTCGACGACTCGGGCGTGCGCAAGGCCGACATCGACGGCTACTGCTGCGCCGGCGCCAGCAAGTCCAGCTCCGACCCCGACGACCTTGCCCCGATGGCCGAGTACCTGGGCATCGAGCACCGGTGGCTCGACGGCACCATGGTCGGCGGGTCGAGCTTCGAGTTCTTCGCGCAACATGCCGCCGGCGCGATCCGCGACGGCCAGTGCGACACGGTGCTGATGACGTACGGCTCGGACCTGCTGTCGCGCCAGGGCCGCACGCTGGGGAGCAGGGGCCACTTCCGCGGGGCGGCCCGGGTGCCGGGGCCGGCGCAGTACGAGGCGCCGTACGGCAACGTGTTGATCGGGGCCTATGCCATGGCCGCGCAGCGCCACATGCACGAGTACGGGACGACGCCCGAGCAGCTCGCCGAGATCGCCGTGGGAGTGCGGGAGCATGCGACCCTCAACCCGGACGCGTTGTACCGCGACCTGATCA
>JBOGHG010000143.1:0-10199 GCA_050744525.1 Acidimicrobiales bacterium
TGCTCAGCATCAGGCGCGGCGAGCATTTCGTGCCCGGCATCGCCGGCGGGTCGCTCGGCGGCGACTTCGGCTCGATGTTCAAATCCACGCCGTACGGCACCGACATCACCGCCCCGGTGTGGGCGATCGACCTGGTCCTGCCGCCGGGCGAGGAGCCGAACACGAGCACGAGCGGCTGCGAGGAGTCCGACTACGAGGGTGTGCCCGAGGGCGCGATCATCATCGTGCAGCGGGGCACGTGCACCTTCGCGCAGAAGTTCACCCTCGCCGACGCGTCGCCCGCAGGCGCCATGGTGTTCATCAACGAGGGCCAGCCGGGCCGGACCGAGCCCCTGTGGTTCAACTTCGACGGCCTCGAGATCCCGACGGTGGCCGCCACGATCGAGACGGGCACCACGCTCGCCAACGGCGTGAACCAGGGTGACACGGGGCTGACCGCGCGGTTCAAGATCGACTGGCGGCCGGGCACCTACCCGACCGAGAACGTCATCGCGGAGACCAGGGGCGGTGACCCGGACAGGGTGATCGTGGTGGGTGCACACCTCGACAGCGTGGGAACCGGGCCCGGAATCAACGACAACGGCTCGGGCTCGTCCACGATCCTCGAGATCGCCGAGCAGCTGCGGAAGTTCGAGCCGCGCAACAAGGTGCGGTTCATCTGGTTCGGTGCCGAAGAATCCGGGCTGCTGGGTTCGGTCCACTACGTGGCCAATCTCCCGGCTGACGAGCGGGCGAAGATCGCGGCGATGCTCAACTTCGACATGGTGGGATCGCGCAACTTCGTGCGCTTCGTCTACGACGGCGACCTGTCCGACTCGCCGCCGCCGCCGGGCGGCGCACCCGAGGGTTCGGCCCAGATCGAGCAGCTGTTCCTCGACTACTTCGACAGCCAGGGCCTGCCGACCGAGCCGACCCCGTTCGACGGGCGATCCGACTACGGCCCGTTCATCGCGGCCGGCATCCCGGCCGGTGGCCTGTTCACCGGTGCCGAGGGGATCAAGACCGAGGCGCAGGCCGAGACCTACGGCGGAACGGCCGGCGAGCAGTACGACCCCTGCTACCACCTCGGCTGTGACAACATCTTCAACCTCAGCCTGCGGGCGCTGAACCAGATGAGCGACGCGGCGGCTCACGTCACCATCACCCTGGCGCAGAGCGCAGAGCTACCCGGCGGTGGCGGCGGCGAGGTCGGCGCCGCGACCGCCCTGCAGTCGGAGCAGCGGACGACGACGGAGGAGCAGCCGACACCGCTGGCGGTCACGTCCGGAGGATGACCTGCGCGGTCGGGCCCGCGCACGCACAGACGGACCGCTGCCAGCCGAGCTGGCTGCGGTGGGCGCTGGACTGCGCTGACGCGCGGCGCGTTCCGGCCCGACCCGAGCGTTCCGGCGTCGGTTTTGTGCGAGGACCGGCAAGTTGCGGCGCCGGAACGGGCCGGGCCCGGGCAGGGGGCAAGGAGGGATCCGGCGCTCAAGCCGGACCGGGTTCGTCGGCCGACTCGGCCGATGGCCTGGGGGACCGTGAGGACCAGCGAGCAAGCGGCCGAGAAGAGCCACGGCGGAAGCCTCGCGGGGGACAACGACGACGCCACGGATGTGGTCGTCGTGTGCGCTTCGGACTGCCGAGGAAGCCAGCGTGGGAGACTTCGCCAGCATGCCCACAGGCAGCCGCCCTCGCACCGGATATCACTCGGTCACGCCGCGCATCGTCGTGAGCGACGTGGCCGCACAGGTCGACTTCCTCCATGCGGTGTTCGAGGCGAGCAGTGTGGTCGACCCCGACCGCCCGGCTGAGGTCCACATCGGTGACTCGCTGATCATGGTGTCGCCCGCCGGCGAGCGCGACCTGTTCCCCGGCTTCCTCTATGTGTACGTCGACGACGCCGATGCGACCTACCAACGCGCACTCGATGCCGGGGCGATAACGCTGGAGGCGCCACTCGACACGCCCTACGGCGATCGGCGGGCGATGGTCAGCGACCCGTTCGGCAACGTCTTCCAGATCGCGCACCAGTTGCAGCCGCCGCCGTAGCGGGACTGCCGCGAAGCCTGGGCCCTGGCCGGGGGTTGCGAAGCGTGGCCGAGGAGGTGGTGCACGACGGCGATCCTCGCTCTCCCCGACGGCGACGCATGGCACGGCCCGCTCGCTGTCGATCACCGTCTGGTCGCCGAGCGTTCCTCGAATCCGCTTCTCCGTGGGCTCGTAGCGCAGCGCTCCGAGCTCGTGCATCAGGGCATCGCGAAGGCGAATGGTCATCGGTCGAACTCCGTGTCGCTGGCGCCGGGGCCCGCCCACCTCCCTTGGAACTCGGAGGAGTGCACGCCAAGCATTGTGCCGCGGGAGGCGGTCGCTCCCCACCACGACCGCGTCGATGGCCCGGCGGTCGCTCGACTCGCCGGACCACGACGCCACGACGCTGTCGTCGTCGGCTGACGGATCAGTAGTTGAAGCCGTCGTCAGCGCCGCCCGGGGCGTTGCCGTCGCCGGTCGACCCGTCGCCGCTGGACGAGCTCGTGCTCGCCCCGTCAGTTTGCACGACGTGCCAGGTGAAGAGCTGGCCGTCGAAGTCATCGGAGAAGCCGTCGCCGGTG
Source organism: Acidimicrobiales bacterium (assembly GCA_050744525.1). Lineage (GTDB taxonomy): Bacteria > Actinomycetota > Acidimicrobiia > Acidimicrobiales > VFJN01 > DASQUK01. Next base: position 2,592 of record JBOGHG010000143.1, read on the forward strand.
ACCTCGCCCGGCGAATCCTCGGTGAAGGTGTACAGCGGCACGCCGTCGGCGGTGACCTGCTGGGTGCCGTCGGGACGCGCGATCTCGCCCAGCTCGGCGACGCCGGGTTCGGTGGTGGGGGTGGTGTCACCAGCCTCGAGCGGGGACCAGAACGCTTCGCAGGTGTCGACGCACAGCACCTGGCCGTTGGCTTCCTGCTCCGAGGTGTACAGCGCCAGGCCCGTCTGATCGTCGACCAGCACGTCGCCGAGGCCGTCGACACGTTCGACGGACAGGGTCGGTGAGCCATCGGTGGACGCCGCCGCCGAGGACGGGTCGCTGTTGCCGTCGTCGTTCGAACCGCAGGCGGCGAGCGCCAGTGCCCCGGCGACGACGGCGGCGTAGATTGGTGGTTTCCTCATGTGGTCTGTGTCTCCTTGGGTTGTGGTCGATCGACCAGACGTGTGTGGTTGGCGGGGTGGGTTGTGTGGGTGCGGCTACCAGCGGACCTTGGGTGTTCGTGTCGCGAACCGGGCGATCAACGAGGCGCTCAGCAAGACCACGGCGGCGACCTCGGTTTGGCGGGAGAGGGCGATCGCCGGGGGGTCATAGCCCGGTTCCTGGAACCCGAACAGCGGCGTGCGCTCGCTGATGGCCAGCAACACGAACGAGCCGGCCGCCAGCGCGATCCCGCCGGCGGTCACGAGAGCAACGACCGCGCCCGACCAACGGCCGGCGATGTGCTCGAGAGGGGCCAGGAGCGCGAGGCCGATGACGGTGGCCGCCACGAAGTTGACCACGAACAGGGTGCCGATCGTCGGGATGGCGGAATAGGGCCCGTTGTACTGGTCGAGGTGGATGGCACCCACGGCCAGGACGGCCAACGCACCAAGCCCCCGGGCGACCAGCCAGCCCCAGCGGGGCCGCCCGCGACGCGAGAGACGGGCTCGGCGAGCATGGAAGGTGGCGGCACCGACTCGGGTTGCAGTGGGCATGCCGGTTGGTACCAGCCGCCGATCGAACCGGGATCTCCGCCGACATGAATCCCCGCTCGGGGCGTCGACGGTAGAACCAAGTGTGTGGAACGCTTCGGACGAGGCTCTGCTCGCCGGTTTCGGCACCGGCGATGGCGACGTCGCCGGGGCGTTTGTCCGGCGCTTCCAAGCACGCGTGTACGGGCTGGCGCTGACCATGACCCACGAACGCATGGTCGCCCAGGAAGTGGCACAGGACACGTTCCTGCGGGCCTGGCGCTACGCCGCGAGCTATGACCCACGCCGGGGATCGGTCACCGCGTGGCTGCTCCGCATCGCCCGCAACGTCGCTCTCGACCATCTGAGGACCAGCCAGCGTCGACTGGCGCGTTTCCCGGTCGAGCCGGCCGAGGCGATCGATGACATCGCCGGGGACGCCGACGTCGTCAGCCCGCTCGGCGACCTCGCGGCCGTCGCGGAGGGCTTGCGGTCGCTGCCCACCGACCAGCGCGACGCCCTGATGGCGGCGGCCTACTACGGAATGACCGCCCGCGAGATCAGCGAGGCGTGGGACATTCCGCTGGGCACCGTCAAGACCCGGCTCCGGCTGGCCCTCGCCAAGCTGCGTGATCAGCTCGCCGAGGTGCCGTCGTGAGCGCCATGGACTGCACCGACCTCGACGAGCTAGCGCCCGAGCTGGTCCTCGATCTGCTCGACGGCGCCCAACGAGGCGCGGCGATGGCGCACCTCGAGACGTGCGCCACCTGCCAGCGACTGGTGGACACGCTCGCGGCCGACGCCGATCGGCTGCTCATGCTCGCCCCGCGCACCGAACCACCCCTCGGGTTCGAACAACGCGTCCTGTCATCCGTCGCCCTACTCGCCCAACCCGCCCAGGTCGCCCAACGCGCCCAACCCGCCCAGCCGGCCCAACCCGCCCGCGCACGCGCGTTGCGGAGGCCGGGCGCGCTCGCCGCGCTCGCCCTCGCCGCCTGCGTTGCCCTCGTTGCCATGGTCCTGAGCCTCGGCCCATCGTCTCGCCCCGCCCTCGCCGCAGCCGAGATGCGGACCAGCGGCGGCGACGTGGTCGGGCAGGTTTTCGTGCACCGCGAACCCTCGGCCGCACTGTTCATGACGCTGCCCGGCTGGTTCAGCGACATCCGACGCTACGGCCAGCCGGACGAGACCTACTCGCTGCGCATCGACCGCACCGACCAGCCGCCGCGGCTGGTGCCCCTCGAAATCGAGCGCGACTCGTCCTGGGCAACCACGCTCGACATCGACCCCGACACCATCACGGCCGTTGCGATCATCGACAGCCAGGGCCACATCTGGTGCGAAGCCGAGCTTTGAACGGCCTCGCCGCGCCGTGGCGGCACGCTGCCGGCGACCCCGACGTCCACTAGAGTCCCCGCCCGCATGCGGGCAGTTCAGATCGTCGACCTGACCGGGCCGGACACTGCGCTCCGCGCTGTGGACCTGCCAGAGCCCGAGCCATCGCACATGCTCACCCCGGGCAGGGCCGTGCTCGTCGAGGTGCACGCGGCCGGCGTCTCGTTCCCCGAGCTGCTGCAGACGCGGGGCCAGTACCAGTTGAAGCCGGACCTGCCGTTCGTGCCCGGCAGCGAGGTGGGCGGCGTCGTGACGAGCGCGCCGGACGGCGCCTCGGTGCGGCCCGGCGACCGCGTGGCCGCGTTTGCCTACCTCGGCGCGTGGGCGGAGACGGCGGCGGCGCCCGAGTTCATGGTGTTCAGGCTCCCTCCCGAGCTGGACTTCGGGGAGGGCGCGGCATTGATCCTCAATTACCACACGGCGTACTTCAGCCTGAAGCTGAGGGGCCGGCTGGCCGAGGGCGAAACCGTGCTGGTGCACGGCGCGGCCGGGGGCGTCGGCACGGCCGCGATCCAGGTCGCCAGGGGCCTCGGCGCCCGGACGATCGGCGTCGTGTCCTCCGACGAGAAGGCCGAGGTGGCGCGTGCCGCCGGCGCCGACGAGGTCGTCCGCTCCGACGGCCCGTGGAAGGACGAGGTCAAGGCGCTCTCAGGCGGCGGCGTGGACGTCGTGCTCGACCCGGTGGGCGGCGACCGCTTCACTGACAGCATCCGCTCTCTGCGCGAGGGCGGGCGCGTCCTGGTCGTCGGTTTCGCCGGCGGCGCGATCCCCGAGGTCAGGGTGAACCGGCTGCTGCTGAGCAACACGGACGTGGTGGGCGCGGGCTGGGGCGCGTTCGTGGTGGGCAAGCCCGACGTCTGGCGCGAGATCGGCTCCGCGTTGGACGCGCTGATCGACGCGGGCCACGTCCGCCCGATCGTCGGTGCGCACTTCCCGCTGGAGCAGGCCGGCAAGGCGCTCGAGCTGCTCGACGAGCGCGCTGCGCTCGGCAAGGTTGTGCTCGACGTCCGCTAGGTACGCCTGGGTTCGAGCCCGCGGAGCACGCCTCGGCCTGCTTCTCGGCGTGGCCGCCGGACTCGCTGAGCATCGCCGACGGGAGCTTGCCGGTGAACTCGCGCATCGGAGAGGTGCAAGAGTGGAGCGCACGCCCGCATCAGCGCTCGGTCGGTTGATAGGTGAGCGAGACTGCGTCGCCCAGGTCGCCTTCCAGCAGCGTGGTGTTCTGCCATTCGGGCGACACGAGAGTCGTCGACGCGACGTACTTCTGGGTGTTGTTCATCCAGTCGGCATTCGGGACATCGCTTCCCCGCTGAGGCCAGGAGGCGGCGAAGATCTCGTAGGTCTGGCGGCCGAGCAGCAGAGCGTCCGAGGCGGCGTAGTCGGCGGTCTGGTCCGCGAACATCTCGTCGTCGGGCATGACCCAGTTCTCGGGAGCTTCGACTACGCCGTCGAGCGTCACGTACAGCCAGGCCTTGAGCTTGCGCATGGCAATCTCCTTCGTCGTTGAGGGTGGCGATGAGCTTGCCGCCTCCCACGTCACGGACCGGTTGCTCGGTCTCGGCGCCGGCGGCGACGAGCTCCTCGAGGCTCTTGTTGATGTCCTCGACGTGCCAGGAACGGACGTCATGTGCGGCCGGGAGGGCGGATGCGCCGGCCGAATGGCGATCCATGGGCGGCGGCGAGTTGTTGGAGGGTGCTGACGCGTCGGCCCAACGCCTGCTTCTCGCTCTCGTCGATCCATTTCCGATCGACGCCCGCTTCGACCGTGAAGGCCTCCTGGCGGTGATCGTCGACCTCCGTGACATCGATCTCCACGGCCGCATAGTCCGGTGCATCCGTCATCGGTTCGTCGACAACGCGCGCGGTGCCGCGCGCGGTGAAAGCGACGTTGCCCTCCGCCAAGATGGCCAGAGCAACCTGAGGGCGGGCGCGTAGCCGCCCGAGGGAGTCGCGGGTGCGGTGCAGGCTGAGCAGGATGCTGTGATCGCCGGCCCGGACCGGCGCCGACACGGGGATCGCATGCGGGCTGTCGTCGACCGTAACAAGGACGGCGATCGTCCTGGGTGGCCACCCGGGCAGGGGCGTGGGCATTTCGGAGCCGGTCACTTCTCGCGCCTACGACTTGTGGTGAATCGCGTCATGTCACCACTGGTGCCTTCCTGGCCTCCAGCTTGGTGCGCGACCCCGATGTTGGGAAGTGGTTCGAGGTGGGAGTCACTTTCGGCCTCCTAGTAGGTCGTCACCCTGTGATGCTGACCACGATCAGCGCTGCGCCGATCGGGATGTCGGCCACGGCGCACAACTCGGACCATGTCCGAATCAGGCCAAGGACCACGGTCATGCCGAGGGCCCCTTCGATGCCCGCAACGTTCTGCAAGGCGGCGACCGCGATCACCCCGGCGAAGGCCAGCCAGGCTGACATTGGCTTGCCGATCGCGAATGCAGCGACGTAGATCACCATCATGGCGGCGGCCCCAGGTCCGAAGTCCGAAGCCGCCTCGTCGACGTCGAGCCCGACGATGACCGCGACGCCGCTGGCAGCAACCACCAGCCCAATGGCGGTCGGCCAGCGTTCGATCAGCCGAGCGGCTGTGGTCTCTGTGGTCGCTGAGGTCTCGGTCGCCACGGGCGGGAGCATGACAGACACCGGGCGTACTCCAGAGGCAACACGATCGGATATGTCCTGTTTCCTGGGAACCCTGTCCCGGATCACCCCGCGGCGCGGGACGTAGCGTTCCGCCGTGGATTCGTGTCCTGTCGTGGTCGTGGCGTACGACGGCGCCGAGTTGGTCGACGTCGCCTGTGTCACCACCGGCTTCTACACGGCGAACCTGGTGGGTGCTCATCCGCCGTATCGGGTGCGGTTGGTTTCCCTCGGTGGACGGAGCATCCGCTGTAACTCCGGCCTCGAGCTGCGAGCTCCCACGCCACGACCACAAGACCGCCTGGTGCGCGGCGTACTCGACCACGTGATGGCCCACCCCGGCGGCGACCTCCGCACCGCAGTCCTCGCGGCCAACGCAGGCGTGAACGTGCGTCACCTGACGCGCCTGTTCCACGAACAGGTCGGAGAGCCACCCGGTCAGCTCGTCCGCCGCGTCCGGCTCGAAGTCGCGGCTCGGATGCTCGCGTCGACAAGTCTCGCGCTCCCGCAGATCGCACGCGCCAGCGGCTTCTCGTCGGCGGAGACACTCCGCCAAGCCTTCGTCGCGAGCTACCACATCACGCCGTCGCTGTTCAGATCAACCCAGTCCACAACGGCTCCACGATCACCAAACGTCCCCGAGTGACCGGAGCCGCAAGGCCTGGCTTGTCCCATTCTCGTAGAAGCCCGCCCGGACCTTCACCGCCCCGAGGAGCCCTTCTGGGACGCGCCATAACGCGCACACCGAATGGGGGCGCGCGCTCTGGATCGGAGGTGTGCCCCTCATGTACCGCGGCGAGCGCCCCAGGTCCGACGCTGTCGACGAGACGTACGAGGGCGGGCCAGAGACGCCGGTTGACCAGCGCGACCTTCATTGACAGCGGGGGAAAGCCCCTATAGTTTCCGTATCGGTTAATTAGCCACTCAGGAAAGTACAAGGGGGAGCGATGGCGACCGCGATCGACGACCACCGGCTCAGCGAGACCTTCGCCGCACTGGCCAACTCGACGCGGCGAGCGATCCTGGCCCGTCTCGCAGACGGCGAGGCGACCGTCAACGCGCTCGCCGAGCCGTTCGAGATGACGCTCCCGGCCATCTCGAAGCACATCAAGGTGCTGGAACGGGCCGGGCTGGTCGTGCGGGGCCAACGGGCCCAATACCGGCCGTGCGCCCTCGACGCCGCACCACTCGAGGAGGTCTCGACCTGGGCCGAGCAGTACCGGCCCGTCTGGGAGGCCCGCTTCGACCGGATGGACGATTACCTGACACGACTGCGTCCGCAACGAAAGGCAGGCGAACACGATGACTGACAACGACGGTGCCGAGGACGCGGTGGTGATCGAACGCAGCTTCGATGCGCCGGTGGATCTCATCTGGCAGATGTGGACAGACCCGGAACACTTCAAGGCGTGGTACGGCCCCGACGGCACCACCATCCCCGTTGCGCAGATGGACGTGCGCGTGGGCGGGATCCGTCTGGTGTGCATGGAGATGCAATCCCCGGACGGTCCGATGCAGATGTGGTTCACCGGCGAATACCGCGAGGTCGTCGAGAACGAGCGACTCGTCTACACCGAGACCATGTCCGACGAGAACGGCAACGTGTCGTCGCCCTCGGACGTGGGCATGACCCACGGGCATCCCATGACGACCGAGGTCCGCATCGAGCTCGAGGACGTCGGTGGCCGCACGAAGCTGGTGATGACCCATGCCGGGGTTCCCGGCGACTCCCCGGGTGCCACCGGCTGGACGATGGCGCTCGACAAGCTCGCCGCCCACATCCGAGCACACAGCGACCGATAGCGCCGGTCAGCGACGACGCGGTATCGGCGGGTCGATCGGCCACCGAGACGATCCAGGGCGCGCCTTGCGACGATGATTTCTGCGCACCCGCGCCGTCGTAAGGGCAAGATCAGGGAGCACGACCTCACACGACAGGAGAATGCCGATGGCCACGATCACGGCCAGCCTGTTCACGGCCCTCGACGGCGTTGTCGACCCCGGCGTCGGCAACTGGCACTTCCCGTACTTCAACGAGGAGATGGGCGAGGCCGTAGACGGGACTCACGACGCCGACGTCATGCTCTTCGGCCGCGTCACCTACGACAGCTTCGCGGGCGCTTGGCCCGAACGGGAGGCTGCGGGCGAGGAGGACGCCGTGTTCGCCAAGCGGCTGGGAGACATGCGCAAGATCGTCGCGTCACGTAGCCCACAGGAGTTCGCCTGGCGCAACACGGAGCAGCTGCAGGGAGACCTCGTCGAAGCAGTCACGGCCCTGAAGAACGACCCGGCGATCCGGCGGATCGCATTGAGCGGGTCGGTGTCGGTGGTTCGGCAGCTGCTCGATGCCGGCCTGCTCGACGAGCTGCATCTGTTCGTCCACCCGGCTGCCGCCGGGTCGGGCCTCAAGCTGTTCGATGAGGGCGGGCCCGCTCGACACCTCAAGCTGATCTCCTCGCAGCCGTTCAGCACGGGAGTGGTGTACCTCGTCTATGGACCCGACCCGAACCCGCCGGCGGGCTCTTATGACGACGCGAAGGAGAGCCTGCCCCAGGAGTGAGCTCAGCCCGGTCGGCGGCGAACTGAGCGGCGGTCGAGTTGGCTACCCGGTGCCTCCGC
>JBOGHG010000144.1:0-10194 GCA_050744525.1 Acidimicrobiales bacterium
AAGAAGCTGATCGCCGGTCCCGGCGTCTACATCTGCGACGAGTGCATCGACCTCTGCAACGAGATCATCGAGGAAGAGCTGGCCGAGCCGAGCGAGCTGCGCTTCGACGAGCTGCCCAAGCCCGTCGGGATCTACGACTTCCTCAACGACTACATCATCGGCCAGGACCACGCGAAGAAGATCCTGTCGGTCGCGGTCTACAACCACTACAAGAGGGTGCAGTACGGCGGCACGCCCTCGGGTGACGTCGAGCTGACCAAGTCCAACATCCTGCTCATCGGCCCGACGGGCTGTGGCAAGACGCTGCTCGCGCAGACGCTGGCCCGCATGCTCAACGTGCCCTTCGCCATCGCCGACGCCACCGCCCTCACCGAGGCGGGGTACGTGGGCGAGGACGTCGAGAACATCCTGCTCAAGCTCATCCAGGCCGCCGACTACGACGTCAAGAAGGCCGAGACCGGCATCATCTACATCGACGAGATCGACAAGATCGCCCGTAAGAGCGAGAACCCGTCGATCACCCGCGACGTCTCGGGCGAGGGCGTGCAGCAGGCACTGCTCAAGATCCTCGAAGGCACCTCGGCGTCGGTGCCGCCGCAGGGGGGCCGCAAGCACCCCCACCAGGAGTTCATCCAGATCGACACCACCAACATCCTGTTCATCTGCGGCGGGGCGTTCGCCGGGCTCGAGAAGATCATCGAGAGCCGCATCGGCCGCAACGGCGTAGGCTTCACGGCCGACGTCAGCCGCTACGACGACAAGGACCTCGGCGTGCTGCTCGAACAGGTGCAGCCCGAGGACCTGCTCAAGTTCGGCCTGATCCCCGAGTTCGTCGGCCGCCTGCCGGTCATCGGAGCGGTATCGAGCCTCGACCAGGAGGCGCTCGTTCGCATCCTGGGCGAGCCCAAGAACGCACTCATCAAGCAGTACCGCAAGATCTTCGAGTTCGAGGATGTCGAGCTCGAGTTCGCCGACGACGCCCTCGAGGCCATCGCCGAGCAGGCGCTGCTGCGAGGGACCGGCGCCCGGGGCCTGCGGGCCATCCTCGAAGAGGTGCTGCTCAACCTCATGTACGAGCTGCCCAGCCGCAGCGACGTGGGCAAGTGCGTGATCGACCGGGCCGTCGTGCTCGAGCGGGTCAACCCGACCCTCGTGCCGCGGGCCGAGGCCTCGCGGCAGCGGCCGCGCCGGGCCGCATCCTGACTCCACCGGCGCGACCCTCCTTGGACTTCGAACCTGAGGCCGAGCGAAGGCGAGGCCGTGGCCCGAGCGGCCCGCCGCCGGAGGCGGCAAGAGCGGGAGATACGGCAACGTCGCCAGGGCTGACGTGAGTTCCCGCATGGACTTCGACGACGCCCAGGCCTACCTCGACGACCACATCAACCTCGAGAAGACGGCGGCCATCTCGGCCGGGCACGTCGAGGGGCTGTCGCTCGACCGGATGCGGCGGGTGGTCGAGGTGCTCGGCGACCCCCAGCACGACTATCCCGTCATCCACCTGACCGGGACCAACGGCAAGGGATCGACGGTCCGGATGATCTCGGCGCTGCTCGCCGCCCACCAACTCTCGGTCGGCAGCTACACGAGCCCCCACCTCGAGCACGTCACCGAGCGGATCGCCCGCAACGGCGAGCCGATCGAGCCCGAGGAGTTCGCACGGGTCTTGGGCGAGCTGGAGTCGCTGGAGGACCAGCGGTTCTTCGACGAGCGACCGTCGTACTTCGAGCTCCTCACGGCCGCCGGCTTCGCCTGGTTCAGCCAGGTGGCCGTGGACGTGGCCGCGGTGGAGGTGGGCCTGCTGGGGCGGTGGGACGCCACCAACGTGGCGGACGGCCTGGTGGCCGTCGTCACCAATGTGGGCAAGGACCACACCAACGGTCGCGGCGACTGGCGGCGGCGCGTGGCCGAGGAAAAGGCCGGGATCGTCAAACCGGGCAGCCATCTGATCCTCGGCGAGCCGGACCCGGCGCTGCGCCCGCTGTTCGAGGCCGAAGGACCGGCCGAGGTGTGGCTGCGGGACCGTGACTTCGGCGTGATCACCGGTCGGCTGGCCCTGGGCGGCCACGTCGTCGACCTGCGGACGCCCAACGGCGTGCTCGAGGACGTGTTCCTCCCGTTCCACGGAGCCCACCAGGCCGACAACGCCGCGGCCGCGGTTGCGGCGGTGGAGGCGTTCTTCGGTCGGGCGCTGGCGCCCGACGTGGTGGCCGAAGCGTTGGGGGCACTGCGCTTGCCGGGGCGGTTCGAGGTGGTGCACCGGGCGCCGCTGCTGGTGCTCGACGGTGCGCACAATCCCGACGGCGCCGCGGCGGCGGCGACGACGCTCGCCGACGAGTTCGACGTGGCAGGCACGCGGCGTTGGGTGTTGGGGCTGCTGGGCGGGCGGGACCTCGACGCGATGCTCGATGCCTTCGGGGTGCGCCCCGGCGACGAGGTGGTCACCTGTACGCCGCCGTCCCCGCGGGGGATCGCAGCCGACGTCGTGGCCAAGGTCGCCGGGGGGCGGGGTGTCCGGGCCGAGCCGGTCCCCGATGTCGGCGATGCGCTCGAGCGGGCCTGGCGCGCAGCCGAGGCCGAGGGGGGCGCGGACGGCGCCGGTGGGGGCGGGCTGGTGATCGTCACCGGGTCGCTGTACACGGTGGGCGCCGCCCGGACGGCTTGCCGCCGCCTGGGCCTGCTCGGCTGACGGGCGGCGTGACCGCGGTTCCGAGGCAATGAGCGTCGCGGAACAACTCCCGAGGCAATCGGGACCGGCCCCCGGACCGCATTGCCTCGAGAACGTCCGGCCGGACCGTATTGCCTCGGGACACGAACCCTGCGGCGGCGAGTTTCCTGCGCAACCCGGGCCCACCTACCCTCCGCCCGGTGAAGAACCGCACCTTCGTCATGTGCAAGCCCGACGCCGTCGAGCGCGGCCTGGTGGGAGAGGTCGTCGCCCGGCTCGAGCGCAAGGGCCTCACGCTGGTGGCCGCCGAGCTCCGCCAGGTCGACGAGGCGCTCGCGGAGCGGCACTACGCCGAGCACCAGGGCAAGTCGTTCTACGACGAACTGGTCACGTTCATCACCCGCTCGCCGGTGTTCGCCATGGTGGTCGAGGGCCCCGACCAGAACACCTACCTGCTGGTGCGCAGGATGGTGGGCGCCACCAAGGTCGAGGACGCCGAACCCGGGTCCATACGCGGCGACTTCGCGACCATCACCACCGAGAACCTGGTGCACGCCAGTGACGGGCACGAGTCCGCCGCCCGCGAGATCGCGCTCTGGTTCCCCGCGCTGAGCTAGCTGTGTCCCGCGGGATTGCTTCGCGATCGCAACAGGGGGTCGCTCGCTGGCGGACGGGGGTTCGTTAACCTACGGCGAGCCGCCGTTTGCGAGCCGAGGAGGGCGGAGGACCGCGAGCCCATGCCCGACAACTTCTTCTCATCGCTGACGGGCCGAGACATGGCGGTCGACCTCGGCACGGCCAACACCGTGATCTACGTGCGCGGCAAGGGGATCGTGCTCAACGAACCCTCGGTCATTGCCGTCAACGTGCGCGACGGCCGGCCGGTCGCGGTGGGCGTCGAGGCCAAGCGGATGGTCGGCCGCACGCCGAGCCACATCGAGGCCATCCGGCCACTGAAGGACGGCGTCATCGCGGACTTCGAGATCTGCGAGAAGATGCTCAGCTACTTCATCCGCAAGGCCCACAACCGCCGCTGGGGCAAGCCCCGCATGGTGATCTGCGTGCCCTCCGGCATCACCGGTGTCGAGCAGCGGGCGGTGCAGGAGGCGGCGGAGTACGCGGGGGCGCGCAAGCCGGCCTACATCATCGAGGAGCCGATGGCGGCGGCCATCGGCGCCGGCCTGCCGGTCCAGGAGCCGACCGGCAACATGATCGTCGACATCGGCGGTGGCACCAGCGAGGTGGCGGTCATCTCCCTCGGGGGCATCGTCACCAGCCAGTCGATCCGGGTGGCCGGCGACGAGGTCGACCAGGCGATCGTCAACTTCGTGAAGAAGGAGTACGGCCTGGCCATCGGCCAGCGGACCGCTGAGGAGGTGAAGATCGCCCTGGGCTCGGCGTGGCCGCTGCTCGAGGAGCTGCAGGCCGAGATCCGCGGCCGCGACCTCATGACCGGGCTGCCCAAGACGATCGTCACCACCACCGACGAGGTCCGCGAGGCCATCGAGGAGCCGGTCTCCGCCATCATCGACGCGATCAAGGTGACCCTCGACAAGACGCCGCCGGAGCTGGCGGCCGACATCATGGACAAGGGCGTCTGCCTCGCCGGCGGCGGCGCCCTGCTCAACGGGCTGGACGCCCGCCTGCACCACGAAACCGGCATGCCCATCGTGATCGCCCCCAACCCGCTCCACGCCGTGGCGGTGGGGTCGGGGCAATCTCTGGAGGAGTTCGACGCCCTCAAGAGCGTCCTGTTCTCATCGACCGGTTACTGATCCCCATGGCGATCTCTCCCCCGACCGGATCCCGGACCCGGTTCGCGGTCCTCGTCCTGGCCTCGGTCACCTTGCTGACCGTGGGCCTGCGGGACGCGCCCGTCGTCCGCGAGGTCCGTGAGGGCGCGTCGGCGGTGATCGGCCCCGTCGAGGGGGCGGTCGACACCGTCACTGCGCCGGTGCGCAACGCCTGGCACGGCGTGACCGACTACGACGACCTCCGGCGCGAGAACGAGGAACTGCGGGCCCGGGCCGAGGCGGTCGAAGCCGAGGGTGTGCAAGCCTCCGATGCCCAGCGGCAGCTCGCCGAGCTGTCGGCTTCGCTGGACCTGCCGTGGGCCGGCAACGTCGAGACGGCGACGGCACGGGTCGTGTCGGGGCCGCGCTCCAACTTCAGCCACGCGATCGAGATCGACAAGGGCACGGACGACGGGATCGCGGTCGGCATGCCGGTCGTCACCGGAGCAGGCCTGGTGGGCCGCATCACCCAGGCCACAGGGGGCGGTTCCACGGTCGAGCTGCTGACCGACCCCGGGTTCCGCGTCGGCGTGCGGCTGGCCACCACCGGAGACCTGGGCACGGCGCGCGGGCGGGGCCGCGACGACCCGCTGTCGGTCGACTCTGCGATCAGTCCCGGCACGAAGGTGCCCGAGGGGACCGGTGTGGTGACCAGCGGCGTCGACCGCAGCGCCTACCCACCCGGGATACCCGTGGGCACGGTGGCGTCGTCCCGTCAGGGATCGGGCGGACTGGCGCTTGCTCTCGACGTCGATCCGCTGGTCGACGTCGACCAGCTCTCCTACCTGAGCGTCATGCTCTGGACGGACGGGGGCTGAGCGTGCCGATGGGGTCCCGCCGCCTGACACCGCTGCGGGGCGCCCTCGTGCTGGTCGTGGCGCTCGTGGCGCAGATCGCGATCGTCGCCGACTTGCGCGTCGTCGGAGCCGTGGGCGACCTCATGCTCCTTGTGACGGTCGCGGCGGCGCTCACGGGCGGCCCGGACCGGGGCGCCACCTATGGCTTCTTCGCCGGGTTGGTCTTCGATCTGGTGCTCGACAGCCCCTTCGGGCTCTCGGCGCTCACCTACGCCGTGGTCGGCTACGGCGTGGGCCTCGCCTGCGGCGTGTTGTTCCGGCCCACCGGGTGGTGGCCGCTGGCCGTCGCCGCGATGGCGGCGCCGGCGGCGACCGCGTTCTACACCGGGGTCGGCCACCTCATCGATACCCCTTACCCGTGGGGAGACCTGCCGGCCATCAGCGCCGCGGTCGCGCTGTGGAATGCGGCGCTGGTGCTGCCCGCCATGGCGGTGCTGCGCTGGGTTCACGGTCCCACCGAGCCCGACCGGCTCGAGGTGGTGCTCCGGTGAGCGTGCCGGGCGGCAACGGTGCCGGTCCCAACGGTCGCGGCGGCGGCAACAAGGTGCCGCGGTTGCGGCTGTCGATGGTGGCCGTGGTCGCCACGGCCCTGTTCGCGTCGCTGTTTGCCCGCCTCTACGACCTCCAGGTGGTCGGCTCGTCCGACTATCAGCTGCAGGCCGAGGCCAACCGGGTGCGGACCGTCCAGGTCGAGGCGCCCCGCGGACGGATCCTCGATCGCAACGGCAAGGTGCTCGTCGACAACCGCGTGGCGGTGGTGGTCGGGATCGACCGGAACGCCTTCGGCGATCTCGCCGCGCCGGAGCAGGCGGCGCTGCTCCAACGGATCACCGGTGAGCTCACCGCCGCGGGCCAACCCATCACCCCCGAGGAGATCACCCTCCGGCTCGGCGACACGCGCTACAGCCGCTACGCCCCGGTGCCGGTGGCCACCGACGTCCCGGAGGAGCTGAAGATCTACCTCGAAGAGCACGCGGAGGCGTTCCCCTCGGTGGTGGTCGAGCGCACGGCCGTCCGCGACTATCCCTACGGGACGCTCGCGGCCCACACGCTCGGGTATGTCGGACAGATCTCCGAGGACGAACTGGCATTCGTCCAGGCGGCCGATGACATCGCCAAGCCGTACACGCTCAACGACCACATCGGGAAGGCCGGGGTGGAGCGCACCTACGAGCAGTACCTGCGGGGCACGCCCGGCGTCCGACGCATCGAGGTCGACGCGGAGGGCGACCCGGTGCGGGTCATCAGCGACAGGGAGCCGCGGCCGGGAGACGACCTGGTGCTGTCCATCGACATCGATCTCCAGGCCCTGGCGGAGCAGGCGTTGCAGCAGGGACTTGCCGACGCCCGTGCCCGTCCGCCGAGGAACGGCAACCCGCCCAACTACGCGACCACCGGCGCCGCGGTCGTCGAGGATCCCAACAACGGCCAGCTGCTGGCGCTGGCGTCCTACCCCACCTACGACCCCACGGCGTTCGTGGACGGCATCGACGCCCGCGAGTGGGCCGTCCTGAACGACCCCGCGAGCGGCGAGCCGCTGAACAACTGGGCGATCCAGGGTCAGTGGGCGGCGGGTTCCACCTACAAGCTGTTCATGGGGTACGCCGCACTTCACTCGGGCCTCATGGCGCCCGACACCGTGTTCCACGATGGCGGCGGCTACCTGATCCCCGGCTGCACGGGGCTCAAGTGCTTCCGCAGCAACGCCGGGGGAGCCGCGTACGGATCGGTCACCATCAGCGACGCGATCACCGTTTCGTCCGACGCCTTCTTCTACAACGTGGGCGCTCAGTTCTGGCTGCAGCGCGAGCGCTTCGGGGACGAGGGCCTGCAGGGCTTCCTGGCGCCGTGGGGGATCGGGGAGGAGACCGGCGTGGCGCTGACCGGAGAGCGCCCGGGACGCATCCCGGGGCCCACCTGGAGGCGCGACTTCTGCGAGGCCACCAACTGCAACGACCCCGTATGGCGCACGGGCGACAGCGTGAACGTGGGCGTCGGCCAGGGTGACGTGCTGGTGACGCCGCTGCAGCTCGCCAACGGCTACGCGACGCTCGCCAACGGCGGCACGCGCTACGTCCCGCAGATCGCCTTGCGCGCCCAGGCCTACCAGACCGGAGAGGTGACGCAGGAGTTCCAGCCCAAGGCCGCCGGCCAGGTCGAGATGAGCCCCGCCGAACGCCAGGCCCTGCTCGACGGCCTGGCCGGCGTGCCGGTGCGGGGGACGGCGACGCGGGCTTTCGCCGGCTTCCCGCTCGACGCGTTCCCGATCGCAGGCAAGACCGGCACCGCCCAGGTCGACAACAAGGCCGACACGGCCCTGTTCTCCGCCTTCGGACCAGTCAATGCGCCGCGTTACCAGGTGACCGCAGTCCTCGAGGAGTCGGGCTTCGGCGCGACGTCGGCCGCGCCCGTCGTCCGGCGCATCTTCGAGGTGCTCGCGGGCGTCACCCCCAAGCCGGTCGCCCCGCCCAACGGGCTGCCGGTCGACCTCGAGGGTGGCGGCCTCACCGGCGGCGGCGAGAGGGCGTACGACTGATGGCCAGAGGCACGCTCGACCTCGGACGCCTCCCGGCGCGTGAGCGCCTGTTGGGCGCGCCCGGGTTGGGCCGCGGGCGGCGGCGTGACGACAGCCTGTTCCATCCCCGGGCGCCGGCGGCCTGGAAGCACGTCGACCTCGTGCTGCTGGGCTGCGCCGCCGCCATTTCGGCGCTCGGCGCGCTGATGATCCTGTCGTCGACCCGGGGCACCGATCCCGACGCCTACGACCTGTCCTACCTGCGCCGGCAGCTGCTGTTCATCGGCATCGGCGTCGCCGGCATGGTGCTGGTCACGCTCGTGGACTACCGGCGACTGCGGGACTTCGCCTGGCTCCCGTACCTCGCCATGCTGGTGGCGCTCGGTCTGGTGCTGTCGCCGCTGGGGACCGAACGGCGCGGCACGCAGGCCTGGTTCCAGCTCGGCCCGTTCCAACTCCAGCCGGCCGAGCTCGCCAAGGTGGGGACGATCTTCGCGATGGCGGCGCTGTTGGCCCGCTTCGAGCCACCCTTGTCGGCCCGGCGGCTGGGACTCGGCCTGGCGCTCTGCGCCGCGCCCGTGGCATTGATCCTGGCCCAGCCCGACCTGGGGACGGCGCTGGTGTTCGTCTCGATCATCACCGGCACGGTGTTCGTGGGCGGCGCTCGGGTGCGGCACATCGTGGTGCTCACGGCGTTCGGTGTCGTGGCCGTCGTCGGCGTGCTCAACTCGGACCTGCTCGAGGACTACCAGCGCGATCGGCTCACCCAGTTCCTCGACCAGGACCAGGGCCTGGAGGCGGAGACCTACAACCTGGACCAGTCGAAGGCGGCCATCGCCTCGGGCGCCGCCTCCGGCAAGGGGCTGTTCGAGGGGACGCAGACCCGCCTGGGATTCGTGCCCGAGCAGCACACCGACTTCATCTTCACGGCGCTGGGTGAGGAGCTGGGCTTCGTCGGGTCGGCCACGCTCCTGGCCCTGTTCGCTCTGATGTGCGTGCGCATCTTGCGGACTGCGCAGATCGCTCGCGACCGGTTGGGCACGCTCATCTGCGCGGGCGTTTTGTCCTTGCTGGTGTTCCAGGTGTTCCAGAACGTCGGCATGACCATGGGCATCATGCCGATCACCGGCATAACGCTGCCGTTCATGAGCTACGGCGGCTCGTCGGTGGTGGCGTCATGGCTGGCGGTGGGCCTGGTGCTCAACGTGCACATGCGCCGTTTCGGCTGACCGCCGACACGCCGGGACCACCCGGCCGGCTTCCCTGGCGTCGGTGATAGGTTCCCCGAACATATGGAAGCAGCACTACTGATCATGCTCCGTGAGGGCTTCGAGGCGGCCTTGGTGGTCGCGATCGTCTTCGCCTACCTCCGTCGCATCGGTCGCCTCGACCTGGCGCGCTCGGTCTGGCTGGGGGTGGCGCTGGCCACGGCGGCGGCGCTCACCGTCGGCATCGTCGTTCGCGTCACCGTCGGGTCGCTGGAGGGCGACGCGAGGCTCCGCTCGTTCGCCGCCATCTCCGCCGTGGCGACGGTCGTGCTCACGTGGATGATCTTCTGGATGCGCCGCCAGAGCCGGCTCATCAAGGGCGACCTCGAGCACAGGGTCGATGCCGCCATCCGGTCCGACAACACGC
Source organism: Acidimicrobiales bacterium (assembly GCA_050744525.1). Lineage (GTDB taxonomy): Bacteria > Actinomycetota > Acidimicrobiia > Acidimicrobiales > VFJN01 > DASQUK01. Next base: position 9,466 of record JBOGHG010000144.1, read on the forward strand.
GCCGCGCCATCATCGCCGTGGCTCTGGTGGCGGTGCTCCGTGAGGGCATCGAGGCGGCGCTGTTCCTCCTCGCCGCCGGCACCGGCGAATCGGGCGGCGCGGTGGTCGTCGGCGCCCTCGTCGGCCTGGCGCTGGCGTCGCTGCTCGCCTACGTCGTCTACCGGGGCGGCCGGTCGATGCCCATGAAGGCGTTCTTCACCGTGACCGGCCTGCTGCTCATCGCCTTCGCCGCAGGGCTGGTGGCCAAGACCGTGCTCTTCCTGCAGATCTCCGGAGACCTCGGGTCGTTGAACCTCAACGGCGTCTACGACCTCACCGCCTACCGGTTGCTCACGCAGCGGACCGAAGCGGGCAAGTTCCTGGCCGCCATGTTCGGCTGGGATCCCCGGCCGTCCATTGAGCAGGTGGTCGCCTGGACGGCCTTCGCGGGGCCGGTGACGTGGCTGTTCCTGCGACGCAGCACGGTCCGGCGGCCGGCGCCGGTCCAGGCCGTCAACGCCTGAGCCCGTGTGGACGCCGTCTGACCGCCCCCTCCCGACCGCACATCGACGAGACTGGACCGGTGCTGGGCAGGGCGCCTGATCCTGTCCTCCCGGCGGCAGGTTCCCCGACTCCGAAGCGCCTCCCGTGGCGCCGGTTGCCGACGGTGGTGGGGGTGGTGCTGGCTCTCGTGTGCCTCGGCTTCGTCGCCGCCACGCTGGTGTCTCAGTGGTCCGAGGTGCGCGACCT
>JBOGHG010000145.1:0-10069 GCA_050744525.1 Acidimicrobiales bacterium
GCCGTTCCCGTCGGCCCCGCTGCTCGCCGGCGCCCTGGCCCGGGCCGGCGTGCGGGCCCTCGAGGGTGCGGTCACGTCGGCGGACGACGGGGAGAGCGCGTGGCTGGTCGAGGCCGCGCCAGATCGCCCCCGCGTCGTGGTGCGGGTGGTCGCCGACGAGCACCGCACCCTCGCCGCGTACCGGGCGCTGCGCCGCGCCGCCCGGGTGCTGGCGGCGTGGGCCGCAGCCGCGGGGCCCCGCACGGTCCTGCTGCCCGAACCCCGGTCGTTCTGCGCCGGCGTCGAGCGCGCCATCGAGGTGGTGGAGCGGGCGCTGGATCGCTATGGACCGCCCGTCTACGTCCGGCGCCAGATCATCCACAACCGCCACGTGGTCGCCGACCTCGAGTCGCGGGGCGCGGTGTTCGTCGAGGAGGTCGACCAGGCGCCCGAGGGTGCCCGGCTGGTGTTCTCGGCCCACGGCGTGGCCCCGGCCGTCGAGGCGGCGGCGGCGGAGCGAGGGCAGGCGGTGATCGACGCCACCTGCCCGCTGGTCGCCAAGGTGCACCGCGAGGTCCGTCGCTTCGCCGAGCGTGGCTACAGCGTGGTGCTGGTCGGCCACGCCCACCACGACGAGGTGGAGGGGACCATCGGCGAGGCTGCCGACATCCGCCTGGTGTCGACGCCCCACGACGCCGCGCGCGTCGCCGTTGCCGACCCCGAACGCGTCGCGTACGTGACCCAGACCACCCTGGCGCTCGACGACGTGGCGGACGTGGTCGACGTGCTGCGTGACCGCTTCCCACGCCTGGCCGGGCCCGCCGCCGACGACGTCTGCTACGCCACCCAGAACCGGCAGGACGCAGTGCGGGCGATCGCCGACGACTGCGACCTGCTGCTGGTCGTGGGGTCTCAGAACTCGTCCAACAGCCAGCGGCTGGTCGAGGTGGCCGAACGGGCCGGGTGCCCGGCGCACCTGATCGACGACGAGCGGGAGATCGACCTTGCCTGGCTGGCGGGTGCGGCCACCGTCGGCGTCACCGCCGGCGCGTCGGCCCCGGCGGCGATCGTCGACCGGGTCGTCGCCACGCTCGATGGGCTGGGCCCGCTCGACATCCACACGCGGGTGGTCACCGCCGAGACCGTCCGCTTCTCGCTGCCCGAGGAGGTCAGGTAACCGATGGTGCCGATCCGACAGAGCACGCGCGTGGGCTTGTACCTGCTGCGCCAGAAGTTGGCCCGCCGCGACAAGTTCCCCCTGGTGCTCGAGCTCGAGCCGCTGTTCGCCTGCAACCTCGCCTGTGCCGGCTGCGGCAAGATCCAGCACCCCACCGAGGTGCTGCGCCAGCGGGTGTCGGTCGAGGACGCCGTCGCGGCGGTGGAGGAGTGCGGGGCCCCGATCGTGTCGATCGCCGGCGGCGAACCCCTGCTGCACCCGGACATCGTCGAGATGGTCGAGGCGCTCACCGACCGCAAGCGCTTCGTCTACCTGTGCACCAACGCGGTGCTGTTGCGCCGCAAGCTCGACAAGTTCCGCCCCTCGCCCCACTTCGCCTGGACCGTGCACATCGACGGCCTGCGCGAGCGCCACGACGAGTCGGTGTGCCGCGACGGCGTCTTCGACGAGGCCATCGAGGCCATCGCGGATGCCAAGGAGGCGGGCTTCCGGGTCACCACCAACACGACGTTCTTCTCGACGGACTCGCCGTCGACCGTGCGCGAGGTGCTGGACTTCCTCAACGACGACGTCGGCGTGGATTCCATGATGATCTCGCCCGGCTACGCCTACGAGAAGGCGCCCGACCAGCTGCACTTCCTCGGCGTCCAGCAGACGCAGCGCCTGTTCCGGGAGGCCTTCGCCGGGCGCCGCCGCCGCTGGCGCCTCAACCACACGCCGCTGTTCCTCGACTTCCTGGAGGGCAAGGTGGACTTCCCCTGCACCGCCTGGGGGATCCCCAGCTACTCGGTCTTCGGCTGGCAGAGACCCTGCTACCTGATGGGCGACAGCTACGCCTCGAGCTACCGCGAGCTCGTCGAGACCACCGACTGGGAGCGCTACGGCCGCGGCCGCGATCCCCGGTGCCGGAACTGCATGGCCCACTGCGGCTACGAGCCCTCAGCGGTCATCGCCACCACCACGTCCCTGCGGCAGTCGGTGCGCGCGGCGTTGGCGCGATGAGCCCGAGCCTGCTCGACGCCGTCCGGTCGCCGGCCGATCTCCGGCAGCTCGATGACGACCGGCTCGACGAGCTCGCCGGCGACATACGGCGCGTCCTGATCGACACCGTCGCCGCCAACGGCGGGCACCTGGGGTCGAACCTCGGGGCCGTGGAGCTGACCATCGCCCTGCACCGGGTCCTCGACTCGCCGACCGACGCCATCGTCTGGGACACCGGCCACCAGGCGTACACCCACAAGCTGCTCACCGGTCGGAGGGCGCGGTTCGGGACCCTGCGCCGGCCCCATGGGCTCTCGGGCTACCCCAACCGCGCCGAGTCGCCCCACGACTGGGTGGAGAACAGCCACGCCTCGACGGCGCTGTCCTACGCGTACGGCCTGGCGGCGGCCAGACGCCAGGCGGGGCATGCGGGCCGGGTGGTCGCAGTCGTGGGCGACGGGGCGATGACGGGCGGCATGGCCTACGAGGGGCTCAGCAACATCGGCTGGCGCGGCCTGCCGGTCGTGGTGGTCCTCAACGACAACGGCCGCTCCTACGCGCCGACCGTGTCCAAGCTGACCGAGAGCCTCAGCCACCTGCGGCTCGCCGGCGGCGACGCCGGCGGCGACGGCGGTGGCGATTCCCCACCGTGCGGGCCCTCGTTCTTCGCAGCGCTCGGCGTCGACTATCACGGGCCCTGCGACGGCCACGAGGTCGCGGCCGTGGAGTCCGAGTTGCGGGACGCGCTCTCGTCCGGCCGCCCGGCCGTCGTCCACGTGCTCACGCGCAAGGGGCGGGGCTTCGCGCCCGCGGAGGACGACGACGACAAGTGCCTGCACGACGTGGCCCCGTTCCCGCGCCGGCGCTACGCGCCCCCGGCCCGCACCCGACCCCGCTACACCGACGTGTTCGCCGAGGCACTGGTGCGCGCCGGGACGCGGGACCCGCGGATCGTCGCCGTCACGGCGGCCATGCCCAGCTCCACCGGCCTGCGCCCGTTCGCCGAGGCCTTCCCCGACCGGTTCTTCGACGTGGGGATCGCCGAGCAGCATGCGGCGACGGCGGCCGCCGGGATGGCCATGGGTGGCCTGCGGCCCGTGGTGGCGATCTACTCGTCGTTCCTGACCCGTGCGCTCGACCAGATCAACCTGGACGTCGGGCTTCACCACCTGCCCGTCGTGCTGTGCGTCGACCGCGCCGGGATCACCGGGCCGGACGGTCCCTCGCACCACGGCGTGCTCGACCTTGCGTTGCTCGGGCGCGTGCCCGGGCTGACGGTGTTCGCCCCGTCGTCCGGCGCCGAGCTCGAGGTCATGCTCGACGAGGCGCTGACGACGGACGGCCCCTGCGCCCTGCGGTGGCCGAGCGGCACGGCGCGGGAGGTCCCGGCCGGTGGCGCCGGGGGCGGCCGGCGCGCCCGCCGGCTCAGGGCCGGACGTGACGTCTGCATCGCCGCTGCGGGCCCGCTGGTCGAGGCTGCCGACGAGGCGGCCGGGCTCCTCGAGGGCCTCGGCGTGTCGGCCACCGTCTGGGACATGCGCCTGGTCAAGCCGCTCGACGGCGACCTCGTGGCCGATGCCGGGCAGCACCGGCTGGTGGTCACGGTCGAGGACGGCCTGCGGGAGGGGGGCGCCGGCGCCCGGATCGTCGACGCCCTGGGCCGGGCAGCCCTGGTTCCAGGCGGCCTCGGGGGCCCGAACGGCCCGCCACCCGTGATCGTCCTGGGGGTGCCGGATGCCTACGTTGCGCACGGCGATCCGGCGACGATCCGTTCCGAGCTCGGCCTGGACGGGGTGGGGATCGCCGCCGCGGCCCGCGAGGGGCTGCGGCGGGTCGACGACCGTGCGAGGTTTGGTGACCTGAGCAGCGCGTCCGCCATGCTCTAGGGCCGTGAGGACACGACGGGGAACACGCTGGGCAGGTCTGGGGTCGGCCGTCGTGGCGCTGCTGGCGCTCGGGGCCTGCGGAGACGACGACGAGGGGCCCATACCCCAGACCGGGGTCCGCGAGACGACGATCACGGAGCCGACGTCCACCACCATCGCCTCGACCACCACGACGGCCTCGACGTCCACGACCACCACGACGGCCTCGACATCCACGACGACCACGACGACCGCGTCCTGAACCGTCGTGGGGGCGGACGGATCCGCCCGGGAAGCCGGTAGGGTTCAGCGGTCACTCGCCGGCGCCCCCGCCGGCAGCTGTCGGCGCCGAACGTCGATGGGGCCCATTCGAGACACCGCTTCGAGTTGGCCTACCTGCCAATTTCGAACGGAGTCCCATTGTCCCCCACCTTCGCCTCCGTCGGCGTGCCCGCGCCCCTGTGCGCCACCCTGGCCCGCCGCGGCATCGCCGAGCCATTCCCCATCCAGGCCGCCACGCTGCCCGACGCCCTCGCGGGCCGGGACGTCACCGGCAAGGCCCCGACCGGATCGGGGAAGACCCTCGCCTTCGGCCTCGCCATCGGCGCCCGCGTCGCGACGCTGCCCGAGCCGCAGCCGCACCGTCCGTGGGCCCTCGTGTTGGTGCCCACACGCGAACTGGCCGCCCAGGTGCAGCGCGAGCTGAACGGCCTGATCGACCGGCGCCGCTCCGGCCCGGTCGCGGCCATCTACGGCGGGGTCGGCTACGGCCCACAGCGCAAGCTGCTGGCGCGCGGCCCGAGCGCGATCGTCGCCTGCCCGGGACGACTCGAGGACCTGGTGACAAGCGGTGACGTCCGCCTCGATCGTGTCGAGCTCGTGGTTGTCGACGAAGCCGACCGCATGGCCGACATGGGCTTCCTGCCGGCGGTGCGTCGGCTGCTCGACCTCACGCCCCCTCGCCGCCAGACCCTGCTCTTCTCGGCGACGCTCGATCGCGACGTCGACGCCCTGGTCGCCCGCTATCAGCGTGATCCCGCGCAGCACGTGGCGGCGGACACCAACGACCGTTCCGCGGTCGCGCACCTGTTCTGGACCGTTGACCAGCCCGGGCGGGTGGCGCTGACGGCCGACATCGTCGGCCGCACCGGGCCCACCATCGTGTTCTGCCGCACCCGCCACGGTGTCGACCGCGTCACCCGCCAGCTCCGCCAGGCCGGGGTCAGGGCCGAGGCCATCCACGGTCGGCGCACGCAGGCGCAGCGCGACCAGGCGTTGGGGTCGTTCGCCGGCGGCCGGTCCCCGGCGCTCGTGGCGACCGACGTCGCCGCCCGCGGCATCCACGTCGACGGCGTCGCCTGCGTCGTGCACTTCGATCCCGCGAGCGACGCCAAGGACTACGTCCACCGCTCGGGGCGAACGGGCCGGGCCGGGGCCGCCGGCGTCGTCGTCTCGCTCGTGACACCCGGCGCCCGCGAGGCCATCCGCGGCCTGCAGCGGGACCTGGAGCGCGCGGCGCCGATCGAGGCGCCCGATCCCGAGAATCTCGTCGCGCGGCGCAGTCCTGCGGCGGCGGCGGTCGCACCGGGCTCGCCCGAACGTTCGCCCGCGCCGCGCCGTCATGCCGGAGATCGGCGGATGGCGGTCCGGCGGGATGACCGGCGATTGACCGGGACCGTGAAGTCGTTCCATCCCGCCAGGGGCTACGGGTTCATCGCCCGGCGCGGGTCAGCCGACGTGTTCGTCCATGTCTCCGGCCTGGGCGGTCGACACCGGACGCTCGAGGCCGGCCAGCGGGTCCGGTTCGAGGTGACGCCCGGCCGGCGTGGCCAGCAGGCGATCAACGTGCAGCCCGCCTGACGGGCGCGGCGCCGACGCTGGCCGTGGTCGAAGTTCCTCCGGCACGCCGGCTCGATACGACATAGCGTGGTGGCACCCGGCGGGCGCTCTCCCCAGCGTCGCCGAAGGGAGGGAGATTCGATGGTGGACGACGATCCCGTCCTGCTCGAGGTGAAGGGCGGCGTGGCCGTCGTCAGCCTGAACAGGCCCGATCAGCACAACATGGTCGGCGATGCCGCCGACTCCTTGTTCTTCCGGTACCTGGACCTGCTCCGCAACGACCGCGACGTGCGGGTGGTCGTGTGGCGCGGCAACGGTCCCTCGTTCTCGTCGGGGCGGGATCTCAGCGAGCTGCACGACCACCCGGGTGCCACCGACCTCGAGTTCATCGAGCGCAACCAGTGGCAGACCAGGCTGCTCTACGACTTCCCGGTGCCGATCATCTGCGCGCTCAAGGGCTGGGTGCTCGGCATCCAGCTGGAACGGGCGCTGGTCTGCGACATGCGGGTGGCCGGCGAGAGCGCGGCGCTGGCCCTGCCGGCCGTCGACCACGGCGTCATCCCGGACTCCGCCGGGGTGGCCAGGCTCTACGAGATCGGTGGATCGGCTCTGGCCCTCGACCTGGCGCTGACGGGCCGGCGGGTGGGAGCCGACGAGGCGCTGCAGCTCGGGCTGGTGACGCAGGTGGTGCCCGACGACGAGCTCGACGAGGTCGTGCTGGGTCTGGCGGGGTCGATCGCCGAGCACCCGCCGTTGGCGGTGCGCCTGATCCGGGAGCACGTGCAGGCGCTGGCGTCGCCGGACGTGCGCTCGACGCTGCAGCGGGAGCTGACGGGCCAGGCGATCGTGCTGGGATCGCACGACTACCGCGAGCACCTGCAGGCACGCGCCGAGGACCGCGAACCGCTCTACGAACGCCGCTGACGCTCTGCGCGGTAGGTTCCCGGCGTGGCCTACAAGCCCGAGGGCAGCGACGTGCCGCTGGAGGAGTCATCCGACGGGCCTGACCTTCGGCTGATCGCACGCCTGTTGGTGGCCATCGCGGCGGTGGTCCTCGCCATCCTGTTCGTCGCACAGAACAGCGACCGCGTCGAGACGAGCTTCGTGTTCTTCGACGTCACGACCCGCCTGTGGGTCGGGCTGCTCGTCGCGCTCGTCCTCGGGGCGCTGCTGGGACAGGCGGTCGAGGCGATGTGGGAGCGCCGCAAGAGGAGGAAGGCCTCGTAGCGGGCGTACTCTGACCCGAATGGCATTGCTGGACGGGAAGGTGGCGCTCGTCTCGGGCGCAGGGCCAGGGCTCGGGCGCGACATCGCGCTGGCCTGCGGCCGCGAGGGGGCCACGGTGGTGGTGGGCGCCCGCACCGAGGCCAACGTCGACGCCATCGCCGCCGAGATCGAGGGGTTGGGCGCCAAGGCCCTGGCCCTGCGGCTCGACGTCTGCGACGCCGACTCGTGCCGGAGCGCGGTCGCGCGGGCGGTGGAGACGTTCGGGCGACTCGACGTGCTGGTCAACAACGCCTTCCACGCCGGTGATCGCAAGCGCTTCGCCGACGCCGACCTCGACGACTGGCGCCGGACCATGGACGTCAACCTGTTCGGCACGCTGCAGCTCACGCAGGCCTGCGTGGGCCCGCTGGCCGAGCAGGGCGACGGGCGGGTGGTGATGGTCAACTCGATGTCAGCCGTGCGGATGCGTCGCCGCTTCGGGGCGTACACCGCGTCGAAGGCGGCGCTGGCGGCGGCGACCAAGATCCTGGCTGTCGAGCTGGGGGCGCAGGGGATCCGGGTCAACGGCGTCCACCCGGGCTACATCTGGGGTGACGGCGTGGCCCTGTACTTCGAGCACCTGGCCCGGCGGAAGGGGATCACGCCGGACGAGCAGTACGCCGAGGTGGCGTCCGAGACCGCCCTGGGGTACCTGCCACCATCGAGCGAGATCGCCGAGGCGGTCGTGTTCTTCGCCTCCGACATGTCCAAGCCCATCACCGGGCAGGCGCTCGGCGTCAACGCCGGCCACTGGCTCCAGGGCTTCTAGGGCTGCCCAGCCACCGGTCCGACGAGATGCCGAACGCCCTGCTGGCCATTGCATCGGGCGCGCCGCGGCCAGGGCGTGGCAGGCTCCGGGCCATGGAGCTGTGGCACAACCCCCGATGCTCGAAGAGCCGCGCGGCCAAGGCGATCCTCGACGACCGCGGCGTTGCCTACAGCGAGCGCCGCTACGTCGACGACCCGCCCACCGCCGACGAGCTGGATGCGGTCCTGCTGGCGCTCGGACGCGAACCGTGGGACGTCGCCCGCCTGGGCGAGCCGGTGGCCAAGGACCTCGGCCTGCGCGACTGGCCGCACGACCGCCGCCGCTGGATCGAGGCCATGGTGGCCGACCCGATCCTGATCGAGCGGCCCATCCTGGTCGCGGAGGACGGCCGGGCAGTCCTGGGCCGGCCGCCCGAGGCCGTCGAGGACCTGCTGCCGGCGACGTGACCCCGGCCGAGCCCGGCGGTCGGGGGTTCCGGACCGGGGTCGTTGCCGTGGCGCCCGCGGCCACTCGAGGGGAGTGGCTCGATCGGGTGCGGCGGATCGACGACCAGGGCCACGACGCCCTGCTCATGCCGGACCACCTCGGCCTCTGGCCCCCGCTCACGCCCCTCGTGGTCGCCGCCGGGGCGAGCGACCGGCTCCGGTTGGGCACGCAGGTGCTCGACAACGAGTTCTGGAACCCCGTGCTGCTGGCCCGCGAGGCCGCGGCCGCCGACGTGCTGACCGATGGGCGGCTGGAGCTGGGCTTGGGGGCCGGACACGCCGCCGTCGAGTTCGCCGCCAGCGGCATCCCCTACGACCCGCCGGGGGTCCGGGTCGGGCGACTCGCGGAGGCGGTCCCGCTGGTGCGGCGCCTGCTCGCCGGGGAGGTGGTGAACCACGACGGCGCCTACCGTCTCGAGGGCGCGGCCACGGGTCTGGCGACCGCGCAGTCGCCGGTCCCGGTGATGGTGGGCGGCAACGGCGACCGCGTGCTGCGGATCGCCGCCGAACACGCCGACATCGTCGGCCTTGTCGGGGTCACGGCCGGCACCGGGCGGGTCCACACCGACCTGAGCCACTTCACCTGGGACGGTTTGGTCGACCGGATCGCCCACGTCCGCCGCTGCGCCGGACCCCGGTTCGAGGGCCTGGAGCTGTCCGTGCTCGTGCAACGGGTGACGATCGCCCAGGATCGCCGCGTTGCGGCCGAGGAGTTCGCCGGCGGCGCCGACGTCGACGTGTTGCTCGACAGCCCGTTCGCCCTGTTCGGCTCGGAAGCGGCGATCGCCGAACAGCTCGACCGGCTCCGGACCGAGCACGGTGTCACCTACGTGACGACGTTCGAGCACTCGGCGGAGACGCTCGGCGCCATCCGTGGCCACTTGGCGAGGCAATAGGGCCCGCGCCGGCGTTCCCGAGGCAATGGGGACCGGCCCCCGGACCGTATTGCCTCGAGATCTCGCGAGCGGTCCCCATTGCCTCGTGTCCTCGGACCGGTCACCCCGCCGGCGGTGGGAACTCGAACCAGTAGCCCGGGAAGGCGGGGTTGACCTCCGTCGGATCGGCGTCGCCGGTGAGCGCCGCAACGGCCGCCATCATGTCGGCCGCCAGGTCCCAGCCGGCCGAGTTGGTCTCCTCGTAGTGGGCCTGCGCCTCACCGAGTGCCTGGCCGTAGCGGCAGCTCGCCGACACCGCCAGGGCCGCGTCCGGTGGATAGGCCTCGAGCCGCGACGGGTCCTCGGTGATCGCCTTGCACGTCGTGCCCGCCACGGCGTCGGGGTGTTCGATCACCCCGGCCTCGTGCAGTGCCTGGCACGTCCCCGGCCCGGCGAGCTCGTCGGCCACGCACGCCACCCGCCAGTTGCTGATCGGAAATATGTAGCCCAGCTCGTCGTTGCCGAGCCCGATCGTGAACTCGTAGCGGTCGTGCATCCGCCGGAGCACGTAGCCCCCGGTCGTGAAGTCGTCGCCGAAGGCGTGCAGACCCGCGGGTTCGTCGTACCAACGCGCCGGGTCCGAGCGGAACTCGGCCGGTAGGCCGGCCACCAGCTCGCCGGCCACCTCGCCGGGGAGGAACATCATGCCGACCGGCCCGATCCGCAGGTAGCCGACGCCGCTGCGCAGGTGGTCACCGGACCGGATCGTGCCGGTGACCGGGTCCTCCTCGGTGGCCAACCCGACGTCGGTGCAGGTCGCGTCGGTCTTGGGC
>JBOGHG010000146.1:0-9783 GCA_050744525.1 Acidimicrobiales bacterium
CCCGCGTCTACATGGCGCGACTGCGAGCCAAGCTGGAGGATCCCGACGGACCGCCGCTGTTCATCACCGAGCCGCGGTCCGGCTACCGGTTCGTGGCCGGCTGACCGATGCGGCGCGGTCCTTCACGATTCGTTCACACCGATGGCGCAACGTTCGCGTTCTGTTCGCGGCCGCCGTCGTAGCGTCACCGGTTGGGAGGGCGACATGAGGGGGAACCAATGTCCGTGAGCAATCGCATGTGGCGGGTACCTGAGGCTGCGCCGACAGGCGAAGCCGGGGCCCGAGCGGCCCGCTGCGAAGCAGCAAGAGCGGGAAGCACGCCGCGTAGAGCCGGCGCTCGTTGGCGCCGGCTCTTAGCGACGCTGGCCGTGCTCGGCCTGATCGCCGCCGCCTGTGGTGACGACGACGACGACGGCCAAGCCGCGACGGACGGCGACGGCGAGGGCAGCATCTGGGTGCTCCTGCCGGATACGGCGTCCTCGGACCGATGGGAGCAGGAAGACGCGCCGTTCTTCGCCGAGGCGTTCGAGGCCGCCGGGCTCTCGGAGGGCGAGGACTTCACGATCGTCAACGCGGAGGGCGACGCCGCCACGCAGCAGTCGCAGGCCGAGCAGGCCATCGCCGACGGCGCCAGCGTGATCGTCCTCACCAGCCTCGACACCGGGTCCGGGGCTACCATCATCGACCAGGCGCAGGCCGAGGGGGTCGAGGTGGTCGAGTACGACCGCTTCAACACGGGCGGCGCTGGCGGCGCCGCCTACGTGAGCTTCGACAACGTGGCCGTGGGTGCGGCCATGGCCGAGGCCGTCGAGCCCGCCATCGACGCGCTCGGTGTGTCTCCAGCACGCGTGGTGGAGCTCAACGGCGGTGAGGAGGACAACAACTCGTTCCTGTTCAAGCAGGGCTACGACGAGACCGTCCAGGAGCGGGTCGACGCCGGGGATTGGGAGCTGGTCGCCGACCAGTTCGTCCCGGGTTGGGACAACGCCGAGGCCCAGACGCTGATGGAGCAGATCCTGGTCGACGCCAACAACGACGTCGACGCGGTGTTCGCGGCCAACGACGGCCTGGCCAACTCGGTGATCAATGCGCTCGAGGCCGCAGGTGTGGGGCCGGTCCCGCTGAGCGGGCAGGACGCCACCCAGGCCGGCATCCAGAACGTGCTGCTCGGCAAGCAGACGGTGAGCGTCTACAAGCCGATCCAGGACGAGGCAGGCGTCGCGGCTGCGATGGCGCTGGCGCTGCGGGACGGTGACGACCCGCAGGAGGCCGCCGAGTCGTACGAGTCGGAGCTCCCGTCCGGAGGTTCAGACGTGTCGGTGATCGGCATCGAGGCCGAGTCCGGCGAGCCGTCCGACGAACCCGAGGGCGACGGGATCGTGCCCTACGTGGCGCTGGTGCCGATCGGCGTGACCATCGACAACGTCGCCGACACTGTCATCGCCGATGAGTTCCGCACGGTCGAGGAGCTCTGCACCGGCGACGTGGCGAGCACCGAGTTCTGCCAGCAGAACTCGTGACCGCTCCGCTCCTCGCGTGCGAGGGGGTCTCGAAGGCGTTCGGCGCGGTACAGGCCCTGTACCGCGTCGACTTCGAGGTCAACGCGGGCGAGGTGATGGCGCTCGTCGGCGACAACGGAGCCGGCAAGTCGACCCTCGTCAAGTGCGTCGTCGGGATCTACCCCTTCGACTACGGGAAAGTGCGCTTCGAGGGGGAGCCCGTCGTCATCCACGGCCCGAGGGACGCGGCCCGGCTGGGCATCGAGGTCGTCTACCAGGACCTGGCGCTGGCCGACAACCTCGACGTCACCGCCAACATGTTCCTCGGCCGTGAGCGGACGCGGGGCATCGTGCTCGACGAGTCGAGCATGGAGCACGCCGCCCAGGAGACGCTCGAGGGCCTGTCGGTGACCACGCTCGGGTCGGTGCGCCAGACGGTGGCCGGCCTGTCGGGTGGGCAGCGGCAGGCCGTCGCCGTCGCCAAGTCGGTCATGTGGAACTCGAAGCTGCTCATCCTCGACGAGCCGACGGCCGCCCTCGGCGTGGCCCAGACCCGCCAGGTGCTCGAACTCGTGCGTCGCCTGCGCGACCGTGACCTGGGCGTGGTCATCGTCTCCCACAACCTCCACGACGTGTTCGAGGTCGCCGACCGGATCACGGTCCTGCGCCTCGGGCAACGCGTGGCCGTGCTCAACCGGGCGGAGACGACCCAGCAGGAGGTGGTACAAGCGATCACGGCCGGCACGATCGACCACGTGCCGGGAATGGCCGACGCCGGAGTCACCGAGCCATGACGATCGATCCCCGCACCGAGTCGCAGGTCGGCGCCGAACCGGGCACCGCGCGTGCGGTGACGCCCGAGGAGCCGTTGCCGGCCGCCACCGAGCCCGCGCTCGAGGCGGGGGCCGAGTCGCTTGGTGGGTACGTGCGCCGCTGGTGGCAGGGGGTGCGCGCCGGCGAGCTGGGCAGCCTCCCCATCGTCGTGGGGCTCGTCGTCATCGCCATCGTGTTCGGCACGCTCGACGACACCTTCTTCACTGAGCGCAACTTCACCAACCTCCTCCTGCAGATGGCGGCGACCGCCACGATCGCCATCGGGGTCGTGTTCGTCCTGCTGATCGGCGAGATCGACCTGTCGGTCGCGTTCGTCAGCGCCGTGGGCGGCGTCCTCATGACGCTGCTGCTGCGGCCGAACGCCTCCGACTGGCCCTGGTGGGCCGCCATCGCCGTCGCGCTCGTGGTGACCACCGCCATCGGCCTGCTGCAGGCGCTGGTGATCACCAAGGCGGGGGTGCCGTCGTTCGTGGTGACCCTGGCGGGGCTGCTCACCTGGTCGGGCGTCGTGCTGATCATGACGACCGAGTACGCGACATCCGGCACCATCCGGATCCAGGACGACACCGTCATCGGCATCGCCAACGACTTTCTCAGCGACGCCGGGGGCTGGGTGGTAGGCGGCCTCGGGGTAGCCGCCTATGCGCTGTCCCAGATCCTGACGGCGCGCTCGCGCCGCGCCCGCAGCCTCGACGCCAAGCCGGGCGTCGTGATCGCCCTCCAGGTCGCCGGCCTCGCCGCGGTCACGTTCGTCGCGGTCTGGTACGCCAACCGCGACCGGGGCGTGCCGGAGGTGACCCTGCTGATGCTGCTGCTGTTCGTCTTCTGGTCGTTCGTTGCCTCCCGGACGCGGTTCGGGCGCCACGTCTACGCGGTCGGCGGCAGCGCCGAGGCCGCCCGGCGGGCCGGCATCAACGTCGACCGCGTGCGGATCACTGTCTTCATGATCGCCGGGTTCATGGCGGGCCTCGGCGGGATCATCCTCGCCTCCCGCCTCCGGTCGGTCGCCACCAACACCGGCGGCGGCAACCTGCTGCTCAACGTGATCGCGGCGGCCGTCATCGGTGGCACCAGCCTGTTCGGAGGGCGAGGTCGCGTCGTCTCGGCCCTGCTCGGCGCGCTGGTGATCGTCGCCATCGAGAACGGGATGTTGCTGCTCAACCTGGCCACCGGCACGAGGTTCGTGATCACCGGCCTCGTCCTGCTCGCCGCCGTGCTGGTCGACGCGCTGTCGAAGCGCCGCCGGGCGGCGCGCGGCGTGGTGTGAACGGGCCCCGGCGGGCGGTCGCCGCCGCCGTGGCCGGACTGCTCGTGGGCGCCTGCTCGTCGGGCTCGGCGGACCGCCCCGACGATGCGTCGCGCCCCGCCGGCCCGCGCCCGCTGGCGGCCGCCACGGCCGACGCACGACCCGGTCCCTCGTGGATCGAGCTCGTCGACGTGGCCGCCGACGTGGGGCTGGACTTCCGGCACGGGGCGTTCCGCTGGGGTGTGACCCCCGAACCCGCGGCGATGCAGGGTGCGGGGATCTGCTGGCTCGACTACGACGCCGACGGCTGGCTCGATCTCTTCGCCGTCAACTCCTTCGCCCAACGCGAAACCGGCCGCTGGGAGGACGCGGGTGGTCTGCCCCGCAGCGCGCTGTTCCACAACGTCGAGGGCTCCTTCGTCGACGTCGGCGACGGTTCCGGCGCCGACCTGGCGATGCAGGGCAACGGCTGCGTGGCGGCCGACTTCGACCTCGACGGCCACACCGACCTGTACGTCACCGGCGCGGCGTCGGGCGCGCTGTTGTGGAACGAGGGCGACGGCACGTTCGCCGACGGGACCGAGGCGGCCGGGGCACCGGCGATCGGCTGGTACGCCGGGGCGGCGGTCGGCGACGTCGACGGCAACGGCTGGCCCGACCTGTTCGTCGCCGGTTACGCCAACCTCGGCAGCCCGATCACCGGGGCGACGCAGGGATTCCCGAACACCCACACGGGGGTCCGCGACCTGCTCTACCTCAACCAGGGACGCGCCGACGGCGGGCGCGTCCGCTTCCGCGAGGTGGGCGTGGAGGCCGGCCTCGAGGTGGCGAACTTCGAGTACGGGCTCGGTGCCCTGTTCTCCGATCCGGACGGCGACGGTGACCTCGACCTCTACGTCGCCAACGACACCAACCCGGATCGCCTGTACGACAACGTGGGTTGGCCGGGCGGTGCCGAGGCCGACCCGGCCGGGCTCGGGTTCCGGTTCGAGGAGCTGGCTGCCAGGGCCGGCGTCGCCGATCCCGGTGCCGGGATGGGCGTGGCCGGTGCCGACTACGACGCGGACGGCCGGGAAGACCTGTTCGTGACCAACGCCCGCGGACAGGTCCACGGCGCGTTCCACGGCGAGGAGCCCGACCTGGTCGACCCGTCGTTCACGGATGTGCGGGGCGACCTGGGCATCGACCTGGGTGCCGCCACGGGCTGGGGGGTGTCCTGGGGCGATCTCGATCTCGACACCGATCTCGACCTCGTCGTCGCCAACGGCGACATACCCGTCACCGACCTCGCCGGCGACGCCGAGGCCCTGCAGGTGTTCGGCAACCTGGCGGCGCAGGAATCGACGGCGCGCTACGAGGACGTGGGGGCGGCGGCCGGGCTCGCCGACGTCGGGCCGCTGCTCGCCCGTGGCTCCGCGACCGCCGACTACGACAACGACGGCGACCTCGACATCGCCGTGGGCACAATCGGGGGCCCGCTCGTGCTGCTCGAGAACCGGGCGGCCTCGGGCAACTGGCTCGAGGTGGCGCTCGACGGGTTCTCCCCCGGCGCCGTGGTCAGCCTCTCGCTGGCCGACGGCCGGGAGCTGACGCGCGAGGTGCAGGCGGGCAGCAGCTACCTGTCCTCGGAGGATCCCCGGGCCCACTTCGGGCTCGGCGACGCGGCCGAGGTGACCGAGCTCGTGGTCCGCTGGCCCGGCGGCGACGAGACGAGCCTCGAGGATGTGGCGGCCAACCAGGTCGTGGTCGCGGAGCCACCGGGGTGAGCGCCGCTCGCGTCACCGTCGCGCTGGTCGCCGTAGGCCTGCTGGCGCTGCCGGCCTGCACGTCGGACTCGCCGGGAGCGTCGGGGGCCGATGCCTACACGATCGACGGCTGCCAGCCCGCCGACGGGGAAGGTCGATCGGTGGCCCGGGTGTGGGACGAGGCGCTGCTCGACGCCATCCGCCGTGACACACCGGCGCCGACCGTCCACGCTCGCAACCTGTTCCACACCTCGGCGGCCATGTGGGACGCGTGGGCGGCCTACGACCCCGGCGCCGACGGCTACTTCGTCGACGAGAAGCACGAGGCCGGCGACGTGAACGCCGCCCGCGAGGCGGCGATCAGCTACGCCGCTTACCGCGTCCTCCTCCACCGCTACTCCCTGGCCGCAGGGCTCCAGGCGACCTTCGACGAGCTGGCCGCGACCATGGAGTCGCTCTGCTACCGGATCGACTTCACGGGCACCGAGGGCGACTCGCCGGCGGCGCTCGGCAACCGCATCGCGCAGACGGTGATCGAGCACGGGCGATCCGACGGGTCGCTGGAGGAGCGCCGCTACATCGACACCGACTACCGGCCGGTGAACCAGCCCCTGGTGGTGGCCGACCCGGGTGCCCGGATGCGCGACCCGAACCGCTGGCAACCGCTGGCGCTGGCCCAGCTCGTGGCGCAGAACGGCCTGCCGATCCCCGGGAACGTCCAACGCTTCGTGGGGCCGCACTGGGGGCACGTCGAGGCCTTCGCGCTCCCCGGGTCGGGAGTGGCGGACGGGCTGCCGGTCGATCCCGGGGCGCCGCCGGAGCTCGGCGACGATCCCGCCGGCGGGGACGCCTTCAAGCGGGCCGCGGTCGACGTGCTCCGCGACAGCAGCTACCTCGACCCGGGCGACCGCACCATGATCGACACAAGCCCCGCCTCACTCGGCGACAACCCGCTCGGCACCGACGACGGCGACGGCCACGACGTCAACCCGGCCACGGGCGAGCCGTACGCGCCGAACGAGGTGCTCCGCGGCGACTTCGGCCGGGTGCTGGCCGAGTTCTGGGCCGACGGGCCCGACTCGGAGACGCCGCCCGGCCACTGGAACACGATCGCCAACGCGGTGTCCGACACACCGGGGCTGGAGCTCCGCATCGGCGGCGACGGCCCCGAGGTCGACCGCCTCGAGTGGGACGTGAAGCTCTATCTCGCGTTGAACGGGGCGGTGCACGACGCCGCGGTGGCGGCGTGGGGTGCCAAGGGCTACTACGACTCGGTCCGGCCGATCTCGATGATCCGCTACCTGGGCGCCAGGGGGCAGTCGAGCGATCCGGCCGGGCCGGCCTACGACCCCGACGGCCTGCCCCTCGTCGCCGGTCTCGTCGATGTGGTCACCGCGGTGTCGAGCGCCCCGGGCCAGCGCCACGAACACCTGGCCGACCACGTGGGGGAGGTCGCCGTCAAGGCCTGGCGTGGCAACCCGGACGACCCCTCCCGGACCAGCGGCGTCGGCTGGATCCGGGCCGTCGACTGGGTCCCCTACCAGCGGGCGACGTTCGTGACCCCGGCGTTCGCCGGTTACGTGTCGGGGCACAGCACTTTCAGCCGGGCCGCCGCGGAGGTCATGGCGGCGTTCACCGGTGACGCCTACTTCCCGGGGGGCATCTCGCACTGGACCGTTCCCGCCGGTGGCCTCACCTTCGAGGCCGGACCGAGCACCGACGTCACCCTCCAATGGGCCACCTATTTCGACGCCGCCGACCAGGCCGGGATCTCGCGAATCTTCGGTGGCATCCACATCCCCGCCGACGACTTCGCCGGCCGCAGGATGGGGTCGGTCTGCGGCCGGGACGCCTGGGCGTTGGCGGAGCGCTACTTCGGCGGCGACGCCCGCCCCTGAGCGGGCGGTTCGCCCGCTTGACCGGCTAGTCAATCCAGCCCGACCCCCACCCGCCGCCCCGTGATGGCGTCGGTCTGCGACCGCCTCGTACTCTCCGTGGCATGGAGCTGAACGGGATCTCTGCCATCGTCACCGGCGGTGCCTCGGGCCTCGGTGCCGCCACTGCGCAGGCGCTCGCCGCACGCGGCGCCAGGGTCGTCATCGCCGACCTCGATCGCCAGCAGGACAAGGGCGAGCACCTCGCCAAGGAGATCGACGGCCTGTTCGTCCCCTGCGACATCACGCAGACCGAACAGATCGTTGTCGCCGTGGACGCGGCCAGGGAGCTCGGCCCGCTGCGAGCCCTCGTGACCGCCGCCGGCACCGGCGCCGCCACCCGCACGATCGGCAAGGACGGGCGCTACGAGTCGGCCCACGACCTGGGCCTCTTCCGCAGGATCGTCGAGATCAACCTCATCGGCACCTTCGACTGCATCCGCCTGGCCGCGACCGCGATGTCACAGACCGAGCCGCTGGCCGACGGTGAGCGTGGCGCCATCGTGACCGTGGCCTCGGTGGCCGCCTTCGACGGCCAGATCGGCCAGGCGAGCTACTCGGCCTCGAAGGGTGGAGTCGTCGGCATCACCCTGCCCGTCGCCCGGGACTTGTCGGTGGTCGGCGTCAGGCTCAACTGCATCGCCCCGGGGCTCATCGACACGCCGATCTACGGCGAGGGACAGGCCAGCGAGCAGTTCAAGGAGCGGCTCAAGCGCGACGTGCTGTTCCCCGATCGCCTCGGCACCGCCGGCGAGTTCGCCAGCATGGCCGTCGAGCTGCTCTCCAACAGCTACATGAACGCCGAGGTGATCAGGGTCGACGGCGGCGTGCGCATGCAGCCGAAGTGAGCGCCGCCTACGAGGCCCGGCGCCCGACCCAGGTGGGATGGTCGGCGATCGCCAGCAGCTCGGCGTCTCCGGACGAGTCGCCGTAGGCCCAGAGCTCGACGTCGGTCCCGGGACCGAACCGGGCATCGACCCAGGCCCTCAGCCGGGTCGCCTTCTCCGGGCCGCGGTTGTTGAGGCCGCCCACCACCTCGCCGGTGAGCGTCCCCCGGGCGTCGGCCACCAGCTCCACCGCCAGGACGCCGTCGAGCCCGAGCCGGTCGGCGAGCGGTCGGAGGTAGGCGCCGAGCGAGGCCGAGACGATCACGACGGCGTGGCCCCGCCGCCGGTGCCAGGCGAGTCGCTCGCGAGCCTCGGGACGGAGCCTGGCGAGCACCACGGGCACCTGGGCGCGCCCCAGGGATTCGAGGCGCTCCGCCGGCCATCCCCGGAACAGCTCGCCGATGAGCGCCACCTTGAAGGCGTCGCGCCCCCGGGCACGCCGTGCGGCCATCGCGGCCCGAACGATCGGCCAAACCCCGCATGCCCGCCGAAGGAAGGGCACCAGCGTGTCGCGCCGGGTGAGGGTGCCATCGAAGTCGAAAGCGGCCACGGCGGGTCGGCGCGTGACCCCACCGGGGTCGGGCCGGCTCACGATCCGGTGCCGAGCACGGACCGCAGGGCAGTGGCGACGTCGCGGTGGGCGAAGTCGTAGCCGGCGGCGGAGAGCACCGAGGGTACGGAGCGCTGGCTGGCGAACAAGAGCTCGTCGGCCATCTCACGGCCGAGGACGAGGCGGGGGCCGAAGGCGGGCACGGGGACGACGGTGGGCCGGTGCAGCGCCGCTCCCAGGGCCCTGGTGAACTCGGCATTGGTGGCCGGGGACGGGCCGGTCACGTTCACGGGCCCCGACAGGTCAGCGCGCTCGAACAGGAACCGGATGACGCCCACCTCGTCGTCGATCGCCACCCAGCTCATCCACTGGCGGCCCGAGCCCAGCCGTCCGCCGACGTAGAGGCGGAACAGCGTCACCAGCCGGGGCAGCATCCCGCCGCCGGCGGACAGGACGACGCCGTTGCGCAGGAACACGGTGCGGATGCCGGCGTCGACCGCCGGCTGGGCGGCCACCTCCCACGCCTGCACCACCCCGGCCAGGAAGCCCGCCCCCGGCGGCGATTGCTCGGTGAGCTCCTCGTCGCCCCGATCGCCGTAGTAGCCGACGGCCGAGGCGGAGACGAGCACCGCGGGCGGGCGTGAGAGCCCGGCCAACGTGCGGGCGAGAAGCTCGGTGCCGCGCGCCCGGCTCTCGCGGATCTCTCGCTTGCGCGCCGGCGACCAGCGCTTGTCGCCGATCCCGGCGCCGGCGAGGTGCACGACGGCGCCGATCCCTTCGAGGGCGTCCCGCTCGATCGTGCCCGCCGCGGGATCCCAGCGGATGGCGGCGGGCTCGCTGGACGGGTGGCGGACGAGGGGCCGCACCGTGTGCCCGTCGTTCCGCAGCGATCGCGCGAGCGCCGATCCGATCAGCCCGCCGGCGCCGGTGATCGCGACCTCCATCGAACCTCCCCGTGCCGTGCTTGCGACGCTACGGTACGTCCATGTGAAAGCCAACCAACGTGAGGGGGACGAGCAGTGGCGAACGTGTACAAGGAGTTCAAGGAGTTCATCTCGCGGGGCAACGTCATCGACCTCGCCGTCGCC
>JBOGHG010000147.1:0-9699 GCA_050744525.1 Acidimicrobiales bacterium
GGTGCTCGCCCCCACGCTGGTCTCGCGCCAGTCCAGGCGGGCGCGCGAGGCCGCGATCACCGACCAGCTCCCCGATGTCGTCGACCTGCTGGCCTTGACCACCGCCGGCGGCCTGCCGATCGCCGCTGCGCTGTGCGCGATCGGACGCCGGCCCGGCGGCCCGCTCGGCGCCGCCCTCGAGCGGGCGGCCGCCCACATCGTGCGGGGCGGCACCAACGCCTCGGCCCTCGGACTCCTCGTTGCCACCGCGGGTGCGTCGACACGACCACTGGTCGATGCACTGGCGGCGCACGACCGCTACGGCACCCCGCTGGCGCCCGCACTCGAGCGGGTGGCGATCGAGAGCCGGCTGCGCCGCCGGCGTCAGGCCGAGGAGGCGGCCCGCCGGCTGCCGGTGACCCTGCTCTTTCCCTTGGTGCTCACCACCCTGCCGGCGTTCGCCCTACTCACGGTCGTCCCGCTCTTGGCGGGATCGTTCGGCTCGCTGAGCCTCTGAAGCCCCCAACCCCCTAACACAACTCCACGCCACGCAGTGGCACGACCTAGGAGGTCGACATGTTCAAACGCCCCATCCTCCACGCCCGAGGGCTCGCAGCGCACCTGGCCGGTCGAGTCGGCCGTCGGCTCAGCGACGACCGTGGTCAGGCCACGGCCGAGTACGGCCTGGTCATCCTGGCCGCGGGCGGCATCGCCCTCGGTGTCATTGCCTGGGCGGCCCAGACCGGCAGCTTCACCGACCTGTTCGAGTCGGTGATCGAGAAGCTGACCGACAGCCTCTAGCAGGCCATGGCCGTGCGACGACCCCGACCCGGCTCCCCAGGCCGTCGGTCCGCCCTGGGAAGCGACGGCGGGCAGGCCACCGTGGAGCTGGCCCTGGTCCTGCCACTCGTCGTCGGTCTGCTTCTGGCGATCATGCAGGCGGGGGTGCTGGCCCGCGATCAGCTCCTCGTGACCCATGCCGCGCGCGAAGCCGTGCGGGCGGCAGCGGTCGACGACGACCCGGCGGCCGCACGCCGTGCGGCCGAGCAGGCCGGCCCGCTGGCCGCCGATCGGCTCGACGCCGACGTGGTCGAGCGGGGCGACGTGGGCGGCCGGGTCAGGGTCGCCGTGCGCTATCGGGCCCCGACTCGTGTCCCGCTGGTGGGGGCGTTCGTCGATGACGTCGTGCTCGACGCCGCCGCCACCATGCGGGTCGAGCGGTGATGACCGCCCGATCGCGGTCAGACCGCCGCCCGGAGCAAGGCCAGCGCCCCGGCCTTGTCGAGCGGCTCGTTGCCGTTGCCGCACTTGGGCGACTGCACACAGGACGGGCACCCGTGGGCACACGGGCAGGACTCGATGATCTCGGCGGTGGTCGCCAGGTGAAGAGGTGCGGCTTCGTACCCGAGCTCGGCGATCCCGGCGCCGCCCTGATAACCGTCGTAGATCACGATCGCGGGCGCCGCCAGGTCGGGCTGGTGCAGCGTCGACACCCCGCCTACGTCCCAACGGTCACAGATGGTGAACAGCGGCAACACGCCGATCCCTGCGTGTTCGGCGGCGTGCAGGGCACCGGGGCCATCGGCCAACGCGACTCCCGCCCGGGCGAGCAGGCCCTCGGGGACCTCGTACCAGAACGCCCGCGTGCACAGCGTCGAGCGAGGCAGCGCGAGCGCGGTCATCCCGAGGGATTCACCGGTCAGGGCATCCTTTCGCTGGTAGCCGATCACCTGCTCGTGCACTTCGACCGTCCCGAGGCCCACCGCGAGCTCGCCCAGCCGCCGCGTGGCATCGCACCGCACGATCCTGATGTCGATGTCGGTGCGGGCCACCGTGTACGTCGACCCATCGTCGGGCTCCACCAGAGCCGTGCGGCCGTCGAGGTCGAGGTCGGCCACCCGCCAGGTTTGTCCGGCGTGCAGGTACGAGGCTCCCGGGTGCACCTGCTCGCAGGCACGGGCCAGCTCGACGGTCCCGACGGCCTCGCCGTCGACCGTGCGGATGCTCACCTCGCCCCCGGCGCCCGCCCGGAGCCCGACGCCGTGGGCCGGCCAACCACCCCCCGAATAGAGGGCCTGGGGCCCCCGCCCGCGAATCTGCTGGCGCACGACCAACTCGTCGGCGCGGACGAGGCGCACGACGACTTCGTCGAGGACGCCGGGCCAGTGGCGCTCGTCGGCGTGGGTGAGCGGCATCTCGTGGGCGGCGCACCGCAGGTGGGCATCGGCGACGAAGGGATTGGCAGGGTTGATCACCGCAGGCTCCGGCGGCCTCCGCACCAGGTCGTCGGGATGGGTGGCGATCCATTGATCGAGCTGGTCGGCGCCTGCCACCAGGACGGCGGCCGACGCCTGCCCGGACCGCCCGGCTCGCCCCGCCTGCTGCCAGAACGACGCGATCGTGCCCGGGAAGCCGTTGAGCACCACGGCATCCAGCCCGCCCACGTCGATGCCGAGCTCGAGCGCGCTCGTGGCGACCACTCCGTCCAGGCGCCCGCCGAACAGCTCCTCCTCGATCTCCCGCCGCTCGGCGGCCAGGTAGCCCCCGCGATAGGGCTTGACGCGCCGGCGGTGGGCGGGCGGCAGGCGACGCCGCGCGTCGGATGCCACGACCTCCGTGGACCGGCGGCTGCGACAGAACGCGATGGTCTTGTGTCCCGATCCCACCAGCTCCGCCACCAGCCCGGCCGTCTCCCGGTTGCCGGAGGCCCGTACGCCCGTCAGCTCGTCGAGTTGGCGTGGGTTCCACACCGCGACCAACCGCTCACCCTGGGGCGAGCCGTCGTCCACGACGGGCTCCACCGGGACGCCGCACAGGTCCGACGCCAGCACGTCCGGCCGACCGATGGTGGCCGAGCAACAGACGAAGGTGGGATCGGCGCCGTAGCGGTGGGCCAGCCGGCGGAGCCGCCGCATCACGTGGGCGACGTGGCTCCCGAAGATCCCCCGGAAGGCGTGCAACTCGTCGACGACCACATAGCGCAGCCGGCCCAGGAAGGTTGCCCACCGATCGTGGTGCGGCAGGA
The DNA here is from genome assembly GCA_050744525.1 of Acidimicrobiales bacterium. Classification (GTDB taxonomy): domain Bacteria; phylum Actinomycetota; class Acidimicrobiia; order Acidimicrobiales; family VFJN01; genus DASQUK01. Next base: position 3,005 of record JBOGHG010000147.1, read on the forward strand.
TCCCGCTGTGCAGCATCTCCGGGTTCGTGAGCACCGCGGTGGCGTGCCGGCGGATCCAGGCGCGCTCCTCCGGACCGGCGTCCCCGTCGTAGGCTCCGGCGACGACTCGGGGGAACCCTCGCTCGGCCAGCGCCCGCAGCTGATCGTGGGCCAGGGCCTTGGTGGGATACACCAGCAGGGCCGTGCCGCGCCGCACCGGCGCCGAGGCGGCCTCGGCGATCGGCACCTGGTAGCAGAGCGACTTTCCGGAGGCGGTGCCGGTGGCGACGACCACCGACCGTCCCGAGCGGGCCAGGTCGATCGCGTCGGCCTGGTGAGACCAGAGGTGCGGCACCCCCAGGCACGCCAGGATGTCGGGCGGCAAGGGGCGGCCAACCTCCCCGCGCCGCCCCGGGCGTCCCGGGACGCGCTGGACGTGCACGAGCGCCGAGGGACCGCAACCGACCGAGGCATCCGCGTCGCGGCCCGCCAACGCCTCGAGCAGGGCTCCCATGGGATCTGCCCTGGTCTCGCGCCGGGGGAAACCGGTCGGCTCGCCGACCGGTCCCTCGAGCACGGAAGACACATCGACGAGGGCCATGACCGAGTGCAAGGTTACGCCCATGGAATTCCACGGGTGTCACGCGTGCGGCCATCTTGCTCCGCATGGGTACGAGAAGCCAGGCGGTAGGGTCAGCGAGCCATGGAGCTGCGCACGGAGGTGTCCGACATCGAGGGGTGGACCGTCGTAACGGTCCACGGCGAGATCGACGTCGCCACCTCCCCGTCCTTGCGTGAGCGCCTGATCGGCCTCGTGAGCGACGTGTCCGCGCGCCTGGTGCTCGACCTCGAAGCCGTCGACTTTCTCGACTCCACCGGTCTCGGCACCATCGTCAGCGTCCTGAAGAGGGCACGAACCCACGGTGGTGACCTGCGCCTGGTGTGCACCGAGGCTCGGATTCGGCGACTGTTCGAGATCACAGGCCTCGACAAGGCCGTGCAACTCCACGCGTCCCTCGACGACGCCATCTCTGCGCGGTAGCCCCAATGGCGGTCGTGGAGCTGGAGATCCCGGCCCGCTCCGCCTACCTCTCACTGGTGCGGCTGGTGGTCGACGCCGCCGTCGGGTCGCTGGCGCCCGGACTGAGCCCGGCCCGCCTCGACGACCTCAAGATCGCCGTCACCGAGGCGTGCTCCAATGCCATCGAGGCCCAGGAGACGAACTGGTCGGAGGGACCGGTGGTCGTCCGCTGCAGCATCGACGACCACGAGGTGCGGGTCGAGGTCGTCGACCGCGGCGCCGGCTTCGATCCCCAAGACGTGGAGGCATTGCCTGCGGTCACCGACCCCCGCCGGCTGCGTCACGAGAGCGGCCTCGGCATCGCGCTGATGCGCACGCTGGCCGACGAGGTGAGCTTCACCCCGGCGCCCGACGGCACCAAGGTGAGCCTCGTCGTTCACCGCACCGCACGCGGAGCCAATTGACCAGCGGGGGTTCACTCGAGAAGCCGTCAGCACTCTTCGTCGACGAAGTCCGCCACGGTGTTGAACGCCTCCTCGGCGTCCGGAAGGTCCTCCCGCACCTCGGCGACCGCATTCGGGTCGGTGATGTCGATCTCGGAGAGCCTCTCGAAGCCGTTGAGGACCTCCTCGTAGGCGTCAGCGATCTCCTCCGGGGGCTCCAGGTCGCGCAACATGTCGAGCGCCTCCTGGAGCGCTTCCGGATCAGCCACCGGGTTGATGTTCGAGAACTGGTCGTTGATCTCGTTGAAGCCGTCGCAAAATTCGTCGATCTCCTCGCTGGATGCGCCGCTGCCGTCGTTGTCACCGCAGCCCGCGGCCATCAACAACCCGACGACCGCCACGCCCGCCACAAAACGCCCCATGCCGCCCCTCATGCCTCCTCGTATTTTCGAAGCTCCCGTCGGGCAACCGACATGCGGTGCACCTCGTCTGGTCCGTCGGCCAGGCGCAACGTGCGGACGTGCGCGTACATCGAGGCCATTGGCGCGTCGTTGGACACGCCGAGCGCGCCGTGCGCCTGGATCGCCCGGTCGATGACCCGTAGGGCCACATCGGGCGCGGCGACCTTGATCGCCGAGATCTCGATGCGGGCACCCTTGTTGCCGGCGGTGTCCATCAGCCATGCCGTCTTGAGCACCAACAGGCGGACCTGCTCGATCTCGATGCGGCTGTCGGCGATCCATTGCTGGATCACCCCCTGCTCGGCCAGCGGCTTGCCGAATGCCGTCCGCTCGCGCACCCGGCGGCACATCAGCTCCAGCGCCCGCTCGGCGACCCCGATGGCCCGCATGCAGTGGTGGATGCGGCCGGGGCCGAGCCGAGCCTGCGCCATCGCGAAGCCTCCGCCCTCCTCCCCGAGCAGGTGGTCGACGGGCACGCGAACGTCGTCGAAGACCAGCTCGCAGTGGCCCTCGTTGTCCTGGTAGCCGAACACCGGGAGACTGCGGAGATTTTCGAGCCCCGGCGTGTCCATGGGGACCAGGACCATCGACTGCTGCCGGTGGGGCGGCGCGTCGACGTCGGTCTTGCCCATCACGATCGCCACCCGGCAGCGCTCGCGGGCGGCTCCGCTGATCCACCACTTGTGCCCGTTGAGCACGTAGTCGTCACCGTCCCGTTCGATCCGAAGCGAGATGTTGGTGGCGTCGGAGCTGGCGACGGCCGGTTCGGTCATCGCGAAGCACGAACGGATCTCGCCCTCGAGGAGCGGACGGAGCCAGCGGTCCTTCTGCTCCTCGGTGCCGAACATCGTGAGGAGCTCCATGTTGCCGGTATCGGGGGCCGAGCAGTTGAGCGCCTCTGGTGCGAGTGGGCTGCGCCCGGTCATCTCGGCCAGCGGCGCGTAGTCGAGGTTCGAGAGACCTTCCGTCCATTGGGTCTCGTGGGGCAGGAAGAGGTTCCACATCCCACGCTCGCGCGCCTCCAGCTTGAGCTCGTCCAGGACCGGGGCATGCGCATGGGGATCGCCCGAGTCGGCGATCTGTCGGTGGTAGAGCGCCTCATTGGGAAAGACGCACTCGTCCATGAAGGCCTCGAGCCGCTTGCGCAGCTCCTCGGCCCGCGGGCTGAGGGCAAAGTCCATTACGCGACCCTAGACGCGACTGTCATTTCTCCAGCCTCCGCTCCGCCAACCACAAATAGTAGGCATATTGACGCGCAATGCGTTCGACTAGCGTATCAGTCATTACAGGTGTAACCTACGTGCAACGTTGCAGCGGGGGGTACACGGATAGGTCGTTGGGTTCTCCGTGTGTTCGCGTTTCCAGGTGTGTCGGTCCGATGGTCGGTCCCGTCCGCCCGCCTCGATCGTCGGGCCGGCGCACCTGGGGACGCGGGCCTGGGGCCCGGCGGGCAACCCGCCAAGGTCGTCCTGATCAAGCCTCGACGTCGCGTCGTCCCTCGAGCGCCCGGCCCAATGTCAGCTCGTCGGCGTACTCGAGGTCGCCCCCGACCGGAAGGCCGCTCGCGATCCGGGTCACCCTCAGCCCCAGGGGCGTGAGCAACCGCCCGAGGTACAACGCCGTGGCCTCGCCCTCGAGATTCGGGTTGGTGCAGAGGATGACCTCGGCGATGCCCTCGCGCTCGATGCGGTCGAGCAGCTCGCGTATCCGGAGTTGCTCGGGCCCCACCCCCTCGATGGGACTGATGGCCCCCTGCAGGACGTGGTAGCGCCCATGGAACTCACCCGTCTTCTCGACCGCCACCACGTCGCGCGGCTCCTCGACGACGCACACGACCGCGGCGTCCCGGCGGGAATCGGCGCAGATGCCACAGACGTCGCCCTCGGACACGTTGAAGCAGGTCTGGCAGAACGCCACCCTGTCCTTGGCCTCGGCGATGGCGTGTGCCAACCGCAGGGCGTCGGCTTTGGACAGCTTCAGCAAGTGGAAGGCGATGCGCTGGGCCGACTTGGGCCCCACACCTGGCAACCGCCCCAGCTCGTCGATGAGGTCCTGGACGGGACCGGCATACACGGCCATGGCGGCTGCCTAACCCCGGTCGGGACCGGCGCCTGTGCCCGCGCCGCCGAGCAGGCCGCCGAGCGCGCCCCCGAGCCCGTCGAGGTCGAGGCCGCCCAGCGGACCGAGCGCATCGCGCTGAAGGGCGGCGACCTCGAGGCCGGCATCGTGGATTGCCGCCACGATGAGGTCCTCGAGCATCTCGATGTCGTCGGGGTCGACGACCTCGGGCGCCAACGTGATCGAGCGGACCTCACCGGTTCCCGACATCTCGACCGTCACCACCCCGCCCCCGGCGCTGCCCGTCACCACCTCATCCGCCGCGCGCGCCTGTGCCGAGAGTGCCTCCTGGGCCGATTCGAGCAGTCCACCGAGGTCGCCGAGCCCTGCCGACCCGCCGGGGTCGGGACGCTTCGGTGTGGGTGGATCGGACGGAGCGTCGACCATCAGTCCTCCTGGATGAGCTCGCCGCCACCAAACGTGCGCACCACGAGGTCCACTCCCGTGACCGCGGCGTCGGCGGCGTCCCGCAGCTCGGCGGGGTCGATGTGGTCGGGCTCCTCGGTCATCGCCGAACCCGGGACGACCGGCGTCCCATCAGCCGGTTCCCCCTCGACGACGATCGCCACCGGCACCGGGCCGCCGAAGTGCATGAGTAGGGCTTCCTCGACGTCGCGACGTGACTCGTCGCACGCCTTCTGGTGCCACTCGTTGGACACCGCGAAGCGGGCGCTCCGAGGGTCCGGCTCGATCCAGCGCCCGCCGCGCCAACGGCTCCGCACCGACTTCGGTAACGCGGTCAGCACGGCGCCGGTCCACGCGTTGGTGATCTCGTCGAGATCCGGGATCCGCCCGCCCGCGCCCTCCACGGGCCCCGCCGGCTCTGCCCCTCCCCCACGGTCCTCCTGCTGACGCACAACGGCGCCGAGGGTGGGCTTGTCCGCGGTCGGAGCCGGCGCCGGTTCCGGCGATCGGTTGGCATCACCGCTGCGTCGGTTCGACAGTGCCTCGCGAGCGGCGGCCGCCGCCCCGGAAGGGCTGACCGCTTCGGTTCCGCCACCGCCGCCGCTCAGGCCGCCGCCGGGGCCATCGCCGCGCTCCAGGCGGTCGAGTCGCTCGAGGATCGCGTCGAGCGTCCGATCGGTCGCGGGCAGGGTCAAGCGGACCAGGGCGACCTCGACCACGACCCGCGGATCGGGCTTGCGGGCCAACTCGCTGAGCGACTCCCCCAGCACGTCGAGCGCCCGGGTGAGCCCCGCCGGCCCCAGCCGCTGGCCGATGCGGGCCGCTCGCTCTCGCTGCGCAGGCGCGACATGCTCGTCGGCCGCACCCATCACCGCGAGGAATGCATCGCGCAGGGCGGCGATCAGGTCCTCGCCCAACGTGCGGGCGTCGCGCCCGGCGGCCAACGCGTCGGCGACGGCGACCAGGACGGCGCCCGCATCGCGGGCGCACAGCGCATCCAGCACACCGTCCACGGGCGCGGATACGTCGAACACCTCGCCGAGGGCCGCCACCTGGTCGAGCGCCGACAGGGTGTCGCGGGCGGAGCCGGCACCGCTGCGGATGACGTGGTCGACGGCGCTGTCCACCGCCTGGGCGTCTAGGCCCAGCCCGGCGTCGGCGATGACGTGGCGGACGTGATCGGCCAGGACGTCGGGGGACAGCAGACGGAACTCGAAGTGCTGCGTGCGGCTGCGGATGGTGGGCCGCACCTTCTGCGGGTCGGTGGTGGCCAACACGAACACCACGTGCTCCGGTGGCTCTTCGAGGGTCTTGAGCAGGGCGTTCTCGGCGCCCTGGCTCAGCATGTGCACCTCGTCGAGGATGATGACCCGGCGCTTGCCAGACGTGCCCAGTGGCACCCGCTCGATCAGGTCACGCATGTCGTCGACCTTGCTCTTGGACGCAGCGTCCTGCTCGAGCAACCAGTCGATGACCCGGCCCTCGGCCACCGCCACGCAGTTCTCGCACTTGCCGCAGGGCTCACCGTCGACCGGCGCCTCGCAGTTGAGGACCTTGGCCAGGATGCGCGCTGTCGAGGTCTTGCCGGTGCCGCGGGGCCCGCTGAAGAGGTAGGCGTGGCCGACGCGGCCCTCGCGGACGGCGTTGCGCAGGGCCTTGGTCACATGGTCCTGCCCCAACACCTCGTCGAAGCGCTGCGGGCGGTATCGCCGATAGAGCGACTGGTACGCGGCCATCGGGCCGGATGCTATCGGCGAGGCGTGGAGCGCCCGTGGCCGAACGGAGCGGAAAGCACAGTGCCCGTCACCGGAGGTGCCTGGGCCCGAGCGGCCCGGCCACAACGTGGCCACGAGCGGAAAGCAAAGTGCCCGTCACCGGAGGTGCCTGGGCCCGAGCGGCCCGGCCACAACGTGGCCACGAGCGGAAAGCACAGTGCCCGTCACCGGAGGTGCCTGGGCCCGAGCGGCCCGGCCACAACGTGGCCACGAGCGGAAAGCAAAGTGCCCGTCACCGGAGGTGACGGCCAGGCGGTCTGCGGCACACCACAGGTTCCGCTGAGAGCTGCTGCCTCCCGGCCCTGACTCGGTTCACGGGCTGCACTTGCACAGGACCCGGCCGCCACCTGCGGTCACGGGCGCCGCACACGATAGCGTGTACCGCCCCGGGGACCACCCGAGGAGGGATGCGAGAGCGGCCGAATCGGCACGCTTGGAAAGCGTGTGTGGGTCCTGCCCACCGTGGGTTCGAATCCCACTCCCTCCGCTGTGG
>JBOGHG010000148.1:0-9619 GCA_050744525.1 Acidimicrobiales bacterium
TCAGCTCGCCGGTGACATCGATGGCCACCTGGTGGATGGTGCCGGTGAACGTGAACGGCGGCTCGTAGCCGTCGCCGGCCGGGGCGCCGAAGTCGTAGCCACAGCTCAGCCCTTCGAGCTCGAACAGCAGCGGCGTCGTGTGGGGGAACTCGGCGTTGGCGACCAGGCGGCCGTCGACGTAGAGCTGGCCGCGGCCGGGCACGCCCTTGCCGCTGGCCAGGTCGGCCTTGCCGGTGGGCTCGAACTCGAACCGCAGGGTGTGGCGGCCCCCCGTGAGTGTCTCGGCGGCCTCCAACTCGAACTGGTCGCGCCCCACGTAGTTGTAGACGTAGCGCAACCGGCCGCGGGCGACGTGGAAGCTGTAGCCGCCGGCGTCGCCGCCCTGCGCCACCAGGACGCCCTCGACGCCGGCGGCCGGCACCTCGACGTCGGCCTCGATCGAGTACGGGCGGTTGAACATCGGCGGGGCTGCGAACGCGGGCACCACCGATCCCCCGGGGTAGTACACGTAGCGGGTGCGGGGCTTGGACGTCTGCGGGCGTTCCACGGCCAGGCGGGGCTGCATCGAGCCGTCGAGCGGCAACACCTTGTACCTGGCGGCCTCGTCCCACCACAGCGCGATCAGCTCGCCCAGCTTGTCGGGGTGCTCCGCCGCGACGTCATGAGACTCGGTGGGGTCGTCGTCGGCGACCCGGTAGAGCTCCCAGCCGTCCCGATCGAGCTGGTCGAGCACTTCGGGGGTGATGGGATCGCCCAGCTTGTGGCCCCGCTCGGCGGCCTCGGTGAAGTTCGGGCCCGGCCACGGGCACACGGCCCGCCAGCCGTCGTGGTAGATCGAGCGGTGGCCGAACATCTCGAAGTACTGAGTGGTGTGCCGCGTCGCCGCGTCCGGGGCGTCGAAGGTGTGGGCGAAGCTCATGCCCTCCAGCGGCGACTGGGCGACACCGCGGATCGTCTCTGGTGCCTCGATGCCCAGCGCGTCGAGCACGGTCGGCACCATGTCGATGGCGTGGGCGTACTGGGTGCGGGTCTCGCCCCGGGCCGACATCCCGGCCGGCCAGGCCACCACGAACGGGTCGGTCGATCCCCCGCGGTAGGTCTCGCGCTTCCAGCGCCGGAAGGGCGTGTCGCCGGCCCAGGTCCAGCCCCAGGCGTAGTGGTTGTACGCCTTGGAGCCACCGAGCTCGTCGATCCGCGCCAGGTTGTCCTCGAAGCTCTCCGGGACGTTGTTGAAGAACAGCATCTCGTTGAACGAACCGGTGGGGCCGCCCTCCGCGGACGCGCCGTTGTCGGAGATGATCATGATCAGCGTGTTGTCCAGCTCGCCGATCTGCTCGAGGGCATCCAGGATCCGCCCGAAGTGGTGGTCGGCGTGTGAGACGAACCCGGCGAAGACCTCCATCATCCGCGCGTACAGCCGCCGCTCGTCGTCGGACAGCGAGCTCCACTCGGCGACATCGGGGTCGCGGGGCGACAGCTCGGCGCCGGCCGGGAGGAGGCCCATCTCCTTCTGGCGTTGGAACACGGTCTCCCGGTAGGCGTCCCAGCCCTCGTCGAACCGGCCCTTGTACCGGTCGGCCCACTCGCGGGGGGCGTGGTGCGGCGCGTGGGCCGCCCCGGTGGCGTAGTACATGAGGAACGGCTTCTCCGGCGCGTTCACGTGGGCGTCGAGGATGAGCTTGATCGCCTGGTCGGCGAGGTCCTCGCTCAGGTGGTAGCCGGCCTCGGGCGGTCGGGGTTGAGGCACCGAGGCGTTGTCCCGGGTCAGGTCCGGGTACCACTGGTTGGTCTCACCGCCGAGGAACCCGTAGAAGCGCTCGAAGCCCCGGCCCAACGGCCAGCGGTGGAACGGCCCGGCGGCCGTGTTCTCCTCTGACGGCGACAGGTGCCACTTGCCCACGCAGAAGGTGTTGTAGCCGTGCGGCAGCAGCATCTCGGGCAGCATCCCGTTCTCGAAGGGCATGCGGCCGTCGTAGCCCGGGTAGCCGGTCGCCAGTTCCATGATGCACGCGACCCCGCTGGAGTGGTGGTTGCGGCCCGTCAGGATGCACGAACGGGTGGGCGAGCACAGCGCGGTCGTGTGCATGTTGGCGTAACGCAACCCGGTGGCGGCGACCCGGTCGATGTTGGGCGTGTCGACGAGGCCGCCGAAGGTCGAGAGCTGCCCATAGCCGACGTCGTCGAGTACGAAGAACAAGACGTTGGGCGCCCCCTCCTTCGCTCGGGCCGGCGCCGGCCACGCCGGCGTCGACTCGTCGACGGTCCGGCCGATCACACCGGGAAAGTCGCTGCCCTGCTGGTACTCGGTCACCATGACCCTGCCTCCGCTGTTTCGCTCGTATGTGTCAGTCCTGTGTCTCGGTCGTGACTCATGACCAGGTATTCGACGGGGCCCAGGGTCATGAGGTGCCTCCTCCTGTCCTCAGGCGGTGGCCGCTGAAGGGGTCGACGAGGTCGAAGGCGAGGATGTTCACGATTGCTCCTACTCGGTTGAACCTTCGGTGTGACCGCTACGGGCCAGGTCCGGGCTGCCGGCACCCCGAACACCGAACTCGCGGGCCAGGTGAGCGGGCATCACCCGCCGACGGGTGATTCGTCGCCCGGGCCGGGCGGGTGGTCCTTTCACCCGGGAGCGGGTGGTCAACGTTCACCCAGGTGCCAGGCAGGCTTCTTGCCGTGCCGCCACCGATCGAGGCACCGCATGCGTGAGCTGGCCTACGAGTTGTCGTTCAAGGGGGCCGCCAACGACACGTTGGCCGCCGCGTTCGAGGGATGCGACGTCACCACCGACCGGGGCGTCACGATCGTGAGGAGCACCGTGCCCGACCAGGCTGCGCTCCAGGGCCTGATCGCCCGGGTCCACACCCTCGGCCTCGAGCTGCTCGAGATCCGCCGCGTCGACCTTCCGGGTCCCGACGAGGACGACGCCTGAGGAGCGGGGATGGAGCACGGGCTCGACACCGAGGTGATCGTCGTCGTGGCCGCCGCGACCATCTGTTGGAGCCTGGTGTCCGCCAGGCTGGACCGGCTCAGCATCACGCCCGCCCTCGCGTTCGTGGCCGTCGGGCTGGTCGTGGCCAACCCGCCGCTGTCCATCGTCGACATCGACGTCGGCAGCGAGACGGTGCGCTCGCTCGCCGAGGTCACGCTCGCGCTGGTCCTGTTCTCGGACGCGGCCGCGATCGATCTGCGGAAGCTGCGGCGCGACGCCGGCGTGCCGGCGCGACTCCTGTTGATCGGGTTGCCGCTGACCGTGGCCTCGGGCGTCGGGCTGGGGCTCGCCCTGTTCGCCGACCTTGACGTGTGGCTGTGTGCCGTGATCGCCGCAGCCGTGGCTCCGACCGACGCCGCCCTCGGCGCCCCGCTCATGGCCGACCGGCGCATGCCGTCGCGCATTCGCCGCGAGCTGAACGTCGAGAGTGGCCTCAACGACGGCCTGGTCACGCCCCTCGTCACGTTCTTCATCGCCGGGGCGGTGGCCGAGGCGGCCACCCAGCCCGACCTGTCCCCGGGCGCCGCGCTCGTCGACCTGGCCCTCGGGCTCCTGGCCGGAGCCGGGCTCGGGCTCATCGGCGGCGTCCTGTTGCGCCTGGCCCGACGGCGGTCATGGACCAACGGCGGCGCCGAGGCCCTGGCCGTCCTCGCGCTCGCCCTCTTCGCCTACGCGGCGACGCTGGAGCTGGGCGGCAACGGCTTCGTCGCCGCCTTCGTGGCGGGGCTGGCCTTCGGCGCGACACGACAGGACTCCGGCGAGGTGCTCGGGTTCACCTCCGAGGCGGGCGAACTGCTGGCCATCGTCGTGTGGTTCGTCTTCGGTGCCGTCGCCGTCCCGGTGCTCGGCGACGTGTCGTGGTCGGCGCTGGCCTTCGCAGTCCTGGCGCTCACCGTCGCCCGGATGGTCCCGCTGGCGGTCGCGCTCATCGGCACCGGGATGAGCGGACCGACTGTGGCCTTCATCGGCTGGTTCGGCCCCCGGGGGCTGGCGTCGGTCGTCTTCGCCCTGATCGCGTACGACGAGGTTCCGGCGAACACCGCCCGCACGACGATGCTGGGCGCCGTCGTCGCCACGGTGTTGCTCAGTGTGGTCGCCCACGGGTTGACGGCCCGGCCCCTCGCCGGCCGCTACGCGGCATACGTGCGGGAGAATGGCCGGCCCGCCGATCATCGACCGGCACCGGAGCCAACGCTGCGGCAACCCCTCGCGCGCCGGCGCACCGCGCCGGCCGACGTGGTCAAGAGGTGACGGGCCTGAGCCGAGTGAGCAGTCCCGCCGTGGACCGTGTCAAAGATCTCGGCGTTCGGGGGCGCGGTCGCCGGCTGGATCCCACGCACGCAGGTCGTTCCCGGCGGTCTCGGCCACCGTGTGCAGCTCGATGAGCTCCAGCCCGAGCGCGTTGATGCGCTCGATCGTCTCCACGAGCGCAGCCTGATCCTCGAACGACCCACGGATGGTGGTCACACCCGCCGCGACGACCACGTCGTGGTCCTCGAAGATCGCTCGCAGCGTGTCGCTCGCCGCCCCCTCGAATGACAATTCGTAGACGATCTGCGCCATGGCGTCCGAGCAACCCCCTGTGGTCGATCATTGGTGCGAATCGGGTGATGCGTGCTCACCCACGGGCGGGTGACAATTGCTGCGTCCCAGCGTGACGTTCTCCGAGGAGGGTTGCGGGTCGGCGGAGTGCTCGTCCCCGCGCAAGGCGTGCAGAAGCGGTTCGTTGCGGGCGTCCGGTTCCTGGTGCCGGACATGCCCCAGGGGTTCGTTCCCCGGCCGGAGCTGGTGGACCGGCTGGAGTCCACGGCCGCTTCGTTGACCCTCGTCGTCGGCAGCCCCGGCAGCGGCAAGACCGCTTTGCTCGGGTCCTGGGTCGCCCAACGCACTGCGCCAACGGTCTGGTTGACCTGCGATCCCACCGACGCCGACCCGGTCCGGTTCTGGTCGGCCCTGGCGGTCGCCATCAGGCAGGTCGTCCCCGACGCGGGGACGGACACGCTGGACCGGCTCGACCAGGCCGGCCGCGAGAGCCCCGATGCCGCCGCCAGCCTGGCCAGCGATTGCGCCGGGACCGCCGGCCTGGCGATCGTCGTCGACGATGCCCACGAGGCGGGCCCGGCGCCCGCGGTGATGGCCGCGTTCGTCCGTTCGCTACCACCCGGCGTGCGCCTGGTGTTGGCCACCCGCCGCGATCCAGCGTTCCCGATCGGCCGGCTGCGGGTGCAGGGACGACTCCTGGAGGTCCGCGACGAGCACCTCCGGTTCCGCTTCGGCGAGGCCCGTCAATTCTTCGACAACCTCGACGTCAACGTCACCGACACCGGTGTCGAACACCTCTGCGAGCTCACCGAGGGATGGGTGGCCGGGTTGCAGCTCGCCGCCCTGTACCTGGCCGGACGCCCCGACGCCGACACACTCGTCCAGGCCTTCGCCGAGACCGACCGTGGCCTCGTCGACTTCCTGGTCAACGAGGTTCTCGACCTGCAGCCTCCCGACGTCGAGGACTTCCTCATGGACACCTCGGTCCTCGACACGTTCGACGGGTCGCTGTGCGACGCGGTCACCGGGCGCGATGGCGGCACCGAACTGCTGCGCCGCCTCCACGCGGCCCACCTGTTCGTGATCGAGGTCGGCCGCCAAGCGGGGTGGTACCGCTACCACAACCTGTTCGCGCGCTTCCTCCAAGCTCGTCTGCGGACGCGCTCGCGCGGGCGGTTGCGCCGGGCGCACACCGCGGCGTCGCGCGCCTATGCGCAACGCGGCGACCTGATGAGTGCCGTCAACCAGTCCATGGCCGCCGACGACGTCGACGCCGCCTTCCAGCTCCTCCGCCAACTGGCCGCCACCGAGGTCGACGCCGAGGGCCGACAAGCCGCCATCGACACCCTGCGCGCGTGGCTGCGCCAACACGGGAACCACTACGTGAGCCACGAGCCCGGCCTCGTCCTCGAGTGCCTGATCGTGCTGGAGTCACTCGCGGCCTCGGAGGAGGTCGAGGTCTGGCTCCACCGCGTCGAACACGGCGGTCCACAGGTCCTCGAGCCGCCTACGGCGGCGCTTCTCGCCGCTGTCTGGGGCCTCCACCGCCTGCACCAGGGCGATCCGGCGGCAGCGCTGGAACGCGGCCACGAGGTGACCCGCATCCTCGGCCACGAGGTGATCGACGACGACTGGATGTCCCAGTGGCCGACTGTCGTCTGCCAGGCTCATCTGTGGCTGGACGAACCGACCGCCGCCAGGCAGGCGGCACAGGACGCACGACTGGCTGCCCGGCCGTCACCCGCCTATGACACCGTGCGCCTGCCCGGGCTCGCGTCATGGGCAGCGGCCGTCGAAGGCGAGCTGCCGGACTCCGAGCACCAGGCCCACACGGCGCTGGAGGCGGCAGACGCACTGGGCCTGCTGGCGTCCAACTTCGGCCGTGTCCACCCCCACCTGGGCCTCGCCGCCGTGGCGCGAGAGCGCCGGGAGCTGGACGACGCCGAGCGCCTGCTCGCGCTGGCGTCCGAGTCGGCCGTCGCCGCCAAGCGCCCCCCGACAATGCTGCTGTGCGAGCTGGAGCGATCCCGGTTGGCCGCGACCCGGGGCGCCACCGACGAGGCCCTCCAGATCCTCGAGGGGGCCAGGCGGATCATGCCGTCGTCGACCCCGGTGGTCACCGACCACATCGATCGCCTGCACGCTCGCATCGCGGTCGATGCGGGGCACCCGGGCGCAGCCGAATTGGTCGACAAGCTGCTACCCACCACGTTTCGGCAGCACCTGCGCACTCGGCTCGCGCTCACGTCGAACGGTGGCGTCGTGCCGGGCACGTTGGATGGCGCAAGCCAGACGACGCCGACCCGCCGGCTACGCGTCGAGCGAGAACTCCTCGCAGCCCGTGTCGTCGCGCCTACCGATCGACAACGCGCGCTGCAGCACCTGGAGGCGGCGCTCCGGCTCGGCGAGCCCGCCGGGCTCGTGTCGACGGTCGTGGACGAGGGGCACGAGATCCACGAGTTGCTCGAGGCGTTGCCCACGGACGCCGTGCTCGACGGGTACGTGGAGCGCCTGCTCGACGCCGCGCGCATCCGACCCGCGCCGCCGCGGGGGCAGGGCGCCCAGCCGCTCGTCGACCGGCTCAGCGACCGTGAGCTGACCACGCTCCACTATCTGGCCAGCCGGCTCACGTATCGGGAGATCGCCAACGAGCTCTACGTCTCGGTGAACACCGTCAAGTCGCATATCAAGGCCGTCTACCGCAAGCTGGGCGCCTCGTCACGGACCGAGGCGGTCAAAGCGGCACGCCAGATCGGTGTCCTCTGACGCCACCGGGCGTCAGGCACCCAGGACGCGGTCGCCACCAGCCGCCGGTCGAGGGCAGTCGGGCAGCTCGCGCATCCGCAGCTTCGGCGCGTGAATCCGAAGGCGCAGGCCGGTGGGGCGTGGCAGCCTGAGCCGGTGTCGCATCTGACCGTTGAGACTGTCGGGCACGTGAGGGTGCTGCGGCTCGATCGCCCGGAACGAAGGAACGCGCTGACCTCGTCGCTGGGCTGGAGCATCGTGGGGGCGATCGGCGACGCCAACGCCGATGACAACGTCCGGGTCGTGGCGCTGACCGGCAACGGCGACGCGTTCAGCTCTGGCCTGGACCTGGGTGGTGGCGATGACGCGCCGGTCGAGACCGGGCTGTCGGACCAGCAGCGGACGCTCGACGAGAAGGGCTGGGTCGGACGGTTTCTTCTCGCGCTGCGGTTCGAGACCGACAAGCCGGTCGTTGCCGGGATCAACGGGGCGGCGGTGGGCGCAGGTCTCTCCTTGGCGATGGCCGCCGACATCCGGATTGCTGCCGACACGGCGCGCCTGCACCCGGGGTACCTGCGGGCAGGTACGTCGCCCGATGGCGGCCTCACCTGGTCCCTGCCAACCCTCGTCGGCCACGAGCACGCGCTGCGCTTCCTGCTCGAGTCCCGCTTCGTGGATGCCGACGAGGCGCTTCGCCGCGGCCTCGTGTCGGAGGTCGTCCCCGCCGATCAGCTCGACGGGCGGCTACTGGAGTTCTGCGAAGCCATCGCCGCCCAAGCACCGCTCGCGGTGCGGCGCACGAAGCGCCTGGTCGCCAGAACACCACTGATCACCGACGTCGATGCGCGCATGACCGACGAGATCCGCAACGCGCTTGCCGGCCTCGGCAGCGAGGATGGACAGGAGGCGATGCAGGCGATCATCGAGAAGCGCAGGCCAGAGTTCCGTGGGCGTTGATGTGACGGATCGGGTCGCTCGGCAGCAGGCCGCGATCGACGAGCTCCTCGATCTGCTGCGCCACGAACGGCGAGGAGACACGTGGGTTGGGCGGACACCCGACTGGTCTGGGCCCGTGGTCTTCGGGGGAGTCGGGCTGGCCCTCACGATCAGCGCCGCGTGCGGCGACGCCCCGGTGGGAAGCCGGCTCCACTCGCTGCACGCCCGCTTCCTCCGACCCGTGCACGGCGGACAAGAGATCGTCTTCCGCAGCGAGGTGGTGAAGGCGGGACGCGCGTTCAACCTGCACCACGTCACGGCGTCGCAGCGCGCCGAACCGGTCATCACGATGAGCTGTTCGTTCACCACCGACACCGACGGCTACGTGTACGACCTCTCCGGGATCCCCACGGACGTGCCCCTCCCCGACGACCTCCCCGAACCCGATGACACCCTGGACGAGGTCGGGCCATGGGACGAGCGTTGGCTCGGTCCAAGTCGCCTGCGGCCCGACGGCACCCGCGAGGCGACACACCGCCACTGGTTCCGCCTACCTCGAACACTCGACGACGACCCGCACCTGCACACGGCGCTGCTCGGCTATGCAACCGACTGGACCGGCCTCGGTGGGCGGCCCCACCACCTCGAGGGCGACACCACCGGCATGATCAGTCTCGACCACGCCGCCTGGTTCCACCGGGCCACCCGCGCCGACGGCTGGCTCCTCCAAGACGTGCAGAGCCTCGTCAACGCCGGAGGCCGCGGGACCCTGCGCGGCGTGATCCGCAACCCGCAGGGCCTGATCGTCGCGTCCATGGCCCAGGAGATGCTCCTCCGGCCGATCACGCCCTGACCATCACGAGAAGGCCGCTCCCGGTCGGGACGCCGGAACGTTCGGCCGGGCAGGTTGACGCCATTGATCCTCACTCGCACGAACCGATCACGCCCGATCCGACCCCCGTGCTCAGGACCGGGGCCATCGGGGCAGCCGATCAGACGGCGATCAGCTTCTCAGGGAGCTCTCGGAGCGAGGTGATCTCGAGGTCCGGGCGTGGATCCGAGGGGGCGAGCTGACCCCGGCCGCGGTTGAGCCAGACGCTCGGGATTCCGGCGGCTGCGGCGCCGGCGACGTCGGTCGAAAGGCTGTCGCCGACGTGCCAAACGTCAGCGCCGGTCAGCTGCAGCCGATCGAGCGCGGCCCCGAAGATGGCGGGGTCCGGCTTCGCAACGCCGATGTCCCCCGAGATGACCACCACATCGAACGCTGACTCGAGGCTAACCGCCTCGAGCTTCGCCAGCTGCGCCCTCGTCGAGGAGTTGGTGACCAGCGCCGTGGCGATCTCGGCCTCCTGCAACGCCTCCAAGAAGCCAGGGACGTCGTCGAACAGCCGAGACATCTGGCGC
>JBOGHG010000149.1:0-9608 GCA_050744525.1 Acidimicrobiales bacterium
CGATCTCGCCGAGCCGCCCGGCCACCAGCGCCAGGGCCTCGCCCCAGGACACCGGGGCGAAGGCCCCCTCGCCCTTGGGACCGCGCCGCACCAGCGGGCGGAGGATCCGGTCCGGGCTGTACACCCGGTCGAGGAACCGGTTGACCTTGGGGCACAGCTCGCCCCGCGAGTACGGGTGGTCGGGATTGCCCCGCAGCCGCACCGCGCGGGGCGCGGTCGGGGCGCCTTCGAGGTGGTCCTCGACGGTCACCACCCAGCCGCACGAGTCGGGGCAGTCGTGGTGGCACGTGCCGAGCACCGTGCGCCGCGGCGCCGCCACCGCCGTCGGCCCGGTCGCCGGGTTGGTCGCCACGTCAGGAGTGGGACGGCGCCGCCGGCGCGCCCGGGACGTCGAACGACAACCCGTCGATGTAGCACCACCACCAGTTCTCTCCCGGCTCGAACGACCGGACGAGCGGGTGGTCCGCGTGGTCCCGGAAGTGGGCGGTGGCGTGGCGGTTGGGGGAGTTGTCGCAGCAGCCGGTGTGGCCGCAGGTCTGGCAGACACGCAGGTGAACCCACGTGCCACCGGTGCGCAGGCAGTCCTCGCAGCCGTCGGCCGACGGTGTCACGTCGTGGGCGGCGTCGAGGTGGCTGCAGCCGTCGACGTCGGCCATGGTGCCTCCTCGGGTCGTGTTCGGGTGTGCTCCCAGGAGGTCCGTGGCCCTCAGCTGGGTGCCTCGACGGTGAACAGGGCCAGGTCGGCGGCGGTGCCGGCGAGTATCCGGTCGACCGTCGCCCGGCGCAGGACCTCCTTGGTCCGAGCGTAGGCCCCGGCTCGGTACGCGCTCAGCCGGTTTGCCTCGGCGATGGCCGCGTCCACCACCTCGTCGACGGGGACGGCACGGTCGAGGTAACCGGCCCGCACGGCGCCCGCAGGGTCGTAGATCTCGGCGGTCAGCGTGGCGCGCGCCAACGCCGTCGGCGACAGCCGGTCGCGCGCCAGCTCGACGGCGAACTGCGGCAGCGCCATGCCGATCGAGGTCTCGTTGAGCCCGATCTTGGCCGGCACGTCGGCACCGATGCGGACGTCGCACACCAGGACCAGCAGCGCCCCCGCCGCCAGGGCGTGCCCCGTCACCGCCACGACCACCGGCTGGGGATGCAGATAGAGGCGCACGAGCAGCTCGGCGCCCCGGGTGACGAGCTGGCGGGCACCCTCCGGTTCGCCGGTCATGATCGACAGGTCGAAGCCGGCGGACAGCTTGCCCTCGCGACCCACGATGCAGACCGCCCGCGCCTCGGCCTGGGCCCGGTCGAGCGCCGACTCGAACGCGTCGATGGCGGCGTGGGACAGGACGTTGGCCTTGCCGTCGTCGAAGCGCAGCACGGCCACGCCGTCCTCGATGGTCGTGGTCAGCGGGCCGGAGCGGTCGGCGGGGCCGGTGGGGCGGTCAGGCATCAGCGGGACCCTACCGACAGCCGAGCTCGGCCAGCACGCCGGCATGATCCGACGGCCACCACATGCCGTTGAGCGCATCGGCGCGTGGTTCGGCGGCGAAGGCCTCGGCGTCGACCGCGAGCTCACATTCGGTTGCGGGCCGCACCATCACGTAGTCGATGCGCTCGTCATATCCGGGGCCCTCGGCCGTGTTCATGCCCACGAACGGCTCGGGTTGGCTTCCACCGCCGGTGCACCCGGAGTGAGTGGACGGGTCGCATTCGGCGTTGCCCGCCTCGAGCCAGGCGTCGACGAAGCCGGCGTCGACGAGGGTGGCGACGGTCGGGCTGTCCGGCACGGCGTTCAGGTCGCCCGATGCGATCGACAGGACGGCGCCCGGCGGCTGCCGCTCGAAGAAGTCCACGACCTCGAGGGCGTGGCACTCGTTGGTGATCGTCCCGGTGGGACAGATCGGCGGGCACACGTCCGGCGCGCAGGGCGGGTTGTTGGAGCTGCTGGCGAAGTGCGTGGTCAGAAAATCGACGGGCCCCTGCGGGCTCTCGGCGCGCACCCAGTAGGCCTCCCACGGGAAGTTGGCGATGTCGAGATACCCCTGGTCGACGACGGGCAGGCGGGTGAGGACCATCTCGCGGTCTATCGCCGGCTCGCCGCCCTGCCAGGCGATCGTGTACTCGCCGTCGCACAACGTTGCGACCGCCGGGGGCAACAGCTCCTCGAGCCGGGCCCCGATCTCCTGGAGCCCGACCAGGTCGGGGCAGTCGGCGGCCTCGACCAGATCCGTGAAGATCCGCACCCGGTCTGGTGCCTGGCACGCGTCGGTCTCGTCGGGGCAGAAGAACCCGTGCAGCAGGTTCAGGGTGACGACCCGGACGGGCGCGGCGGCGGGCTCTTCGGCGGTGGTATCGGCTCCATCGGAGCCGTCGGGCTCGTCGCCCCCGTCCGAACATGCAGCCACCAGCGTTAGCGCCGCCAGCCCTGCGACACACAACACCTGGACCCGGTGGTACGGCACCGCTTTCATCCCTGTCGCCCTCCCCCTGCCGGCGAGACGAGCCTACGCTGCCGGCCATGGAGTGGCCCTCAGACCTCGAGACGGTGCCCGAGATCGACATCGAGACCCGGAGCGCCGGGGGCGAGGTCCATCGCACGACCATCTGGCCGGTGGTCGACGGTGGGGACGTCTACGTCCGCTCGCTCCGGGGGGGCGCGGGCCGCTGGTATCAGGAGCTCACGGCGGGGCCGGATGCCGTCATCCACGTCGAGGGTGAGGCGGTGCCCATCCACGCCATGCCCGCGCCCGACGTCGAGTCGATCGGCCGCGCCAACGCCGGCTACGAGCGCAAGTACGCAGACTCGCCGTACCTGGGGACCATGACGCGCGAGGAGATTCTCGGGACCACGCTCCGGCTCGAGCCCCGCTCGTAGGCCGGTCACGGATCCCCGCATCGAACCAGCGCCGACTGCTTGCGGTACTCGCGAGAAATCAACGCCGCTTGGCCGGCGCGGCGACACTCCGGCGAACCAGCGCCGACTTCATGCGGTACTCGCGAGAAATCAACGCCGGAAATCTAGAGAGGCGGGTCGGCACCTCCGAGCAGCCTCAGGTCGCCCGGCCCCACGTCGGCGGGCCATCCCCTCGGCTGTCATACCCCCTCGCTAACGTCGCTCATGATGGAGACCGGCGACGCGCGAGCACCCACGATCGGCTCGTCCGCGGCCGCGTCTCCGGTCGTCGGCCGGGTCATCGGCACCGAGCCCGCGACACCGTTGGAGTTCTGGGTGGGCGTGGGCGACGGCGCCTACCTGCAGCTCGACGACGTCGTGGTGGTCGACCGCCTGTTGCCCGACGGCCAGCGGCTCAGCATCTCCGGCGTCGTGTCGCAGGTGCGGGCCCGCCACGAGGGTGCCCGCATGGACAGCGACGTGTTCCTGGTGGCCGACGGGGTGCTTCCGGCCGAGGTGAGCGAGGCTGCCCAGGTCCTGGCCACCCGGTTCGAGCCCGAGGTGTTCGTCCCGCCGCTGCCGGGCGAGGAGGTGCGCAAGGCGGTGGGCGCCGAGCGCGACGCGGCGCTGCTGTTCTCCCAGATGCCGGCCCGGCTGCCCGCCGGCCTGTCCCGCGACGACGAGCCCTTCTACCTCGACCTCGAGTTCGTCGACGGCAGCCGCGGCGCCCACGTCAACATCAGCGGCGTCTCCGGCGTGGCCACCAAGACCAGCTACGCCACCTTCCTCCTGTACAGCTTGTTCCACTCCGGGGTGCTGGGCGCCGAGGCCGCGAACACCAAGGCGCTCATCTTCAACGTCAAAGGCGAGGACCTGCTCTTCCTCGACCACGCCAACACGCGGCTGGGAGACGATCAGCCGGCCCGCTACGCCCGGCTCGGGTTGCCGGCCGGGCCCTTCGGCTCGGTCGCCTGCTTCGCCCCGCCGGTGCGCGACGACCCCAACGCCAGCCCCGACGTCGCCGCCCGCCAGCGCGACGTCACGTCGTTCTTCTGGACCGTCGAGCAGTTCTGCCGCGACGAGCTGCTGCCGTTCCTGTTCGCCGACACCGAGGACGATCGCCAGCAGTACACGATGGTGGTCCACAACGTGACCGCCCGGCTGCGCCGTGCCGAGCCGGTGGGTGACGGTGGGGTCAGCGTCGACGGCGAGGTCGTGCGCGGCTTCGACGATCTGGTCGAGCTGATCGAGCTCAAGGTCGATCCCGACGGCCCCGATCAGTGGGCAGGCCGGGCCATCGGTGCCGGCACCGTCAACGCCTTCCTGCGCCGGCTCCACGGCGCCCGGCCCCACCTGCGCCACCTCGTGCGGGGCGACGTGTCCCGGCCCGAGCGGCACCGCATCGACTTCGACAGGGCGCAGGTCACGGTCGTCGACCTCCACAACCTCAACGACCGGGCCAAGCGGTTCGTGGTCGGGGTCGTGCTCCGGCGGGCGTTCGAGCGCAAGGAGCGTTCCGGGCAGGCCCGGCCGCTGCAGTTCGTGGTGCTCGACGAGCTCAACAAGTACGCGCCCCGCGAGGGCACGAGCCCCATCAAGGAGATCCTGCTCGATGTCGCCGAGCGCGGGCGCTCGCTGGGGATGATCCTCATCGGGGCCCAGCAGACGGCCAGCGAGGTCGAACGGCGCATCGTGGCCAACTCGGCGGTGCGGGTGGTGGGGCGCCTGGACGCGGCCGAGGCGGCGCGGGGCGAGTACGGCTTCCTGCCGCCGGTGCAACGCCAGCGGGCCACCATCGTCAAACCCGGCACCATGCTCGTGGCGCAGCCCGAGCTGCCGGTCCCACTGGTCGTGCAGTTCCCCTTCCCGGCCTGGGCCACCCGAGCCGCCGAGGCATCGCTCGAGCGACAGGTCGTGACGCCCAACGGGGCGCACGACCGGGCCGAGCCCGACGAGGCGCGTGCAATGGCCGTCGCCACGACCGTCGCCGATCCCTTCGCCGGGTTCCCCGCGGGGTAGTCGGCGGGCCGTCGCGATGCGGGTCCTGCACACGTCCGATTGGCACGTCGGCAAGGCGCTGCGCGGGCGGTCCCGGGCGGCAGAGCACGAGGCGGTGCTGGCCGAGGTCGCCGATGTCGCCAGGCGCGATGCGGTCGACCTCGTGATCGTGGCCGGCGACCTCTTCGACAGCGCCGCGCCCACCCCCGACGCCGAGCGCATCGTCTACCGGGGGCTGCTCGACCTCGCCGAGGACGGCCGCCCGGTGATCGTCGTCGCCGGCAACCACGACTCTGCGCAGCGGCTGGGCGCGGTGGCGCCCCTGTCCGAGGCGAGCGGCATCCATGTCGCCTCCGCCGTGCGCCCGCCCCACGACGGCGGCGTGGTCGAGATCGCAGCCGGGGGCGAGCGGGCGCAGGTGGCGCTCCTGCCCTTTCCGTCGCAGCGCTACGTCGTCGCCGCCGACCTGCTGCTCGCCGGCGATGCGGCCGAGGCCCACGCCGCCTATGCCGATCGCGTGGTGCGGATCCTCCGGACGCTCACCGAGCGGTTCCGGGCCGACACCGTCAACCTGGTCGTCGCCCACCTGATGGTCATGGGCGGAGCGATGGGCGGTGGCGAGCGCGGCGCCCACACCGTCTTCGACTACTGGGTGCCGGCCACCGCCTTCCCGGCGGCCGCCCAGTACGTGGCCCTCGGGCACCTCCACCGCCGCCAGCAGCTCGCAGGTCCCGCGCCGTTGCACTACAGCGGTTCGCCGTTGCAGCTCGACTTCGGCGAGACCGCCAACGAGCCGGTGGTCAACGTCGTCGACGTGCACCCGGGGCTGCCGGCCGACGTCCACCCCGTGGAGCTGACGGCTGGCCGGCGGTTGCGCACGCTGCGAGGAACCCTGGCCGACGTGGTGGCCGGCGCCGACGACGCGGGCGACGCCCACCTCCGGGTCGTCCTCGACGAGACTGCCCGGGCGGGGCTGGCCGACGAGGTGCGTGCCCGGCTGCCCAACACCGTCGAGGTGGTGTTGGCTCCGCGGCACGATGCCGAGGCGTCCCCGGCGTCCGATCCCGGTCGGCTGCGGCACACGCCACACGATCTGGTGGCCGAGTACCTCACCGAGCACGACGCCCACGACGAGCGGGTGGTCGCCCTGTTCGACGAGTTGGTGGAGGAGCTGATCGGCGACGTCAGCGAGGCCCGACGGTGAGGCCGCGGCGGCTGGAGATCGAGGGGTTCACGGCCTTCCGGGGCCGGACCGTGGTCGACTTCACCGGCGCAGGGCTGTTCGCCCTGGTCGGACCGACCGGCGCCGGCAAGACCAGCGTCATCGACGCGCTCACCTTCGCCCTCTACGGCAGCGTGCCCCGGCTCGACGACCGGCGGGCCGTGGCGCCGGTGATCAGCCAGAACCTCACCGAGGCCCGGCTGCGACTCGACTTCAGCGTCGGAGACCGGGACTACACCGCGGTACGGGTGGTGCGGGCCACCAAGGGCGGAGCGACCACGAAGGAGGCGCGCCTCCAGCGGGGCGCCGAGGTGTTGGCCGGCGAGGCCAGGGAGGTCACGGCCGCGGTCGAGGCGGTGGTCGGGCTCGACTTCGACCACTTCACCAAGTGCGTGTCGCTGCCCCAGGGGCAGTTCGCGCAGTTCCTCCATGCCGAGCCCCGCAAGCGCCAGGACCTGCTCGTCCGCCTGCTCGACCTGGGCCTCTACGAGCGGGTGGCGGCCGCCGCCCGGCAGCGGGCGGCGCTCGCCCGCAATCGGGCCGACGTCCTGGCCGGCCAGCTCGAGCGGCTGGCCCGGGCCACGCCGGAGGCCCGGGCGGCGGCGGCTGCTCGGCTCGACGAGCTCGTGGCGCTGGGCCGACAGCTCGCTGCCGAACGGGCGCGGCTCGACGAGCTGCTGGGACGGGCCGCGGAGGAACAGGGCCGGGCCGACGAGGCCACCGCGCACGCCAGGTTGCTCGATGGCGTGGGCGCGCCTGCCGGGGTGGACGGGCTGTCGACGGCGCTGGCGACCGTCACGGCGGCGCGGCGGCGCTGTGCGGAGCTCGAGGACGATGCCACCGAGGCGGCCGCCGTGGCCGAGGCCCGGCTGGCCGGGCTGCCCGCCCGGGCGGCGCTGGAGGCGTTGCGAGCCGACCACGGCCGTCGGAGGGAGCTGGCCGAGGCCCTCGAGCGCGGGACGGCGGCCGAGGCCGGGGCCGCCGGCGACCTGGCGATGGCCCGCGCCGAGGCGGAGCGGGCCCGGGGCGACCGGCAGGCCCGCGCCGGCGAGCTCGACCGGTTGCGCGTCGAGTCGCGGGCCCTGGCGCTGACGTCCGAGCTCGCAGCGGGGTCGCCCTGCCCGGTGTGCGGGCAGGAGGTACACGCCCTTCCGGCATCCCGTGGCGCACCCGACCTGCGCCGGGGCGAGCGGCGCCTGGCCGAGGCGGAGGAGTCGGCGGAGCGGGGGACGGCGGCCGTCAACGAGGCGATCGCCCACCAGGCCAGGGTGGACGAGAAGCTGCGGCGCCTGCGCGCCGACCTGGCCGAGGTCGAGTCGCGCGTCGCCGGTGCGGCCGAACCCGGGGCCCTCGATGACCAGCTGGCAGCGGTCGCCGCCGCCGAGGCCGATCTCGCCAAGGCCGTCCAGGCCGTGCGCGACGCGCGTGCCGCCGGACGCGAGGTCGGGTGTCGGCACGACGAGCTCGTGGCCCGCGAGCGCGAGGCACGCCGCGCCTTCGACGCCGCCCGCGACGCGGTTGCGGTCCTCGAACCGCCCGCCCCCGAGCGCTGCGACCTCGCCGCCGACTGGGCGGAGCTCGTGGCCTGGGCCGCCGGGCGCCGGCCCGCAGCGGTGGAACGCGCCGACCGCCATCGCCGGCTCGCCGACGCCGCCCGGGCCGAGGCGGCAGCGCTCGTCGACGTCCTCGTGCGGCTCTGCCGCGACGTCGGGGTCGAAGTGCCCCCCGATGGTTCGCCCGCCCGATCGGGGGAGCGGGGGGTGTGGCCGGGCGAGGCCGTGGCGGCGGCCCACGCCCGGGCCGAGGCCGACCTCCGCAGCATCGACGCCGCCATCGCCGAGGCCGAGGGGCTCCGCTCCGATCGCCGGCGCGTGGCCGAACAGCGGCAGGTGGCCGACGCCCTGGCCGGCCACCTGGCCGCCAACCGGTTCGAGAAGTGGTTGCTCGACGAGGCCGTCCAGCAGCTCGTGCACGGCGCGTCCCAGATCCTGCGCGAGCTCAGCGTCGGCGCCTACGCGCTGGCGGTCGACGCCCGCAGCGGCGGGTTCCTGGTGATCGACCACGTCAACGCGTCACAGCCGCGGCCCGCCCGCACGCTGTCGGGGGGCGAGACGTTCCTCGCCTCGCTGGCGCTCGCGTTGGCGCTGGCCGACCACCTGGGCGCGACGCTCGCCGCTACCGGGTCGGCCCGGCTCGAGGCCCTGTTCCTCGACGAAGGCTTCGGAACTCTCGATCCCGACAGCCTGGACGTCGTGGCCACCGCCCTCGACGAGCTCGGCGCCCGCGGCCGGACGGTGGGCGTGGCCACCCACGTCCGGGAACTGGCCAACCGACTGCCCGTCCGCTTCGAGGTCCGCAAGGTCGGCGGTAGCGCCACGGTCGAGCGGATCGACGGTGGCGGCCCGTAGCGCCGGAGGGGGCTGGCGCTCCACGACGGGCTGCCCCGCGGCGACGGCCCCTCGATGGCGAAGCTACAGGCGCTGTACGACCGGTGGCTCCGGTGCGTGCGTACGGAAGTCGGGGCGAGCACGCCCGTAGCGGCGCCCGGAGCCACAGCCCCCGGTGAACAGCAATGCGGGCCACAGCAGCCAGAGCGCCCACGGTCCGGTGGCGATGGCGAGGACGACGACAGCGGTGACCGCCACCAGGCGGGTGGGGATCAGCCGGCCCCCTGCCGGGTCAGGAACGCGCCGGCGGGTGGTGCGCGCCGGGGTGGGCAGCGGGTCCGCCGCCGGCAGGTCCGCCAGCAGTGGCTCGAAGTCGCGTCCGGTGCGGGCCGCCAGGGCGACCTCGACCCGCTCCTCGTACTCCTCGACCGTCAGCCGCCCATCGGCGAAGTGGCCGGCCAGGGCGGCCACCACCTCGTCGCGCTCGGCCTGCGACACCCGCAGGTCGGGATCGCGCCGCTCGGGCTCGTCGGCCTCTTCGATCCACGTCCATCCGCCGCGGGACCAGGCGTCCTCGCGATAGCGATGGTGGGAGATGTGACACATCACCACCATGATGGCACCAGCTGGCGCCCCGAGGTATCCCGTCTTTTGTCACACCGCCTGTCCATGATGGGGTGATGAGGTTCGCGGTGGAAACGTGGGCGCCCGACTACGGGGCATCGGTCGACGGGGCTGCCGTCGCGGCTTCCGACGCCGAGGTCGACCTCGGGGTCGAGCGAGATCCCCCCGCTTGGGCTCCCGTCCGGCCGCAGGCCGGGGTGGCGCCGGCGGCAAACGTCCTGTTCGTCGACGGTGTCCAGCGCATCGACGCGCGGATCTGGATCACCGGCGACCGGGCCGGCGACGGGCCCGGCGACCGGCCGGCCGAGCAGACGCGCTTGGGGGTGTGCGCCAGCTGGGCGGCGGGCGTGGTGCGGTGCGACGACCGTGCCCGGGTCGTGACCACGGCGGTGCGGAGGGGTGTGCTCTGCCCCGGCCCCCCGGTCGATCCCATCGTCACCCGCCACGGCGACTACCTGCCCCATCCCGTGCCCGACACGGGTGGCGATCCCAT
>JBOGHG010000150.1:0-9452 GCA_050744525.1 Acidimicrobiales bacterium
GTTCACGCGCCTGTTGCGGGATGGGTTCGCGCTGGCGGCCAGCGGCGCCTACCGGCCCTTCCGCGACGTGGCCGACGGTGCACTGGCCGCCCTGGCCCCGGCCCTCGCCGCGTCGCAACGCGAGGCGGTCCTGGCGGCGTTCGCCCGGCTCGGCGCCCACCCCGACGCCCGCCCGGCCCTCGAGCGCCTGCGCCGGGCCGGCCTGGCCGTGGCGGCGCTCACCAACGGCGCCGCGGCCACGACGACGGCGCTGCTGGATCGGGCGGGTCTCGACGGGCTGGTCGCCCGGGTGATCAGCATCGACGAGGTGCAGACCTGGAAACCGGCGCCGGCGCCGTACCGGCATGCCGCGGACGTGCTCGGCGTCCAACCCGGGCGCCTGGCCCTGGTGGCCGTCCACGGTTGGGACGTCCACGGCGCCCGCCGCGCCGGGCTGGTCACCGGGTGGGCGTCCCGGCGCGAGGGCGTGTTCCCGGCGACGTTCGACCCGCCCGATGTGACCGGCGCCGACCTGGTTGAGGTCGCCGGCAGGCTCCTCGATCTGCCGGACGACACCCCGTGACGCCCGCCCTGCCGGGCATGCGATCCGGTCAGGGGACGATGCGCGTCTCGGGCAGGTACGAGCCCCACGCAAACCAGAACGTGTCCACGTGCGCCACCGGCTCCAGTCTCTTCCCCGCGAGGGGACCCTCGATCGCCTGGCCGAGGACGTTCCAGCGGCTGCCGGTCTGGTCGTCGACGAAGCCCTCGTCGGGGGGCTGGAACGACAGTGTCCGGCCGTCGACCACGGGCACGAACACACCCGACGCCCCGACATCCTTTCCCCCGGCGACCGACGTGCTGTCCAGGGCGGACGCCGTGCCGGGTTCGAGCCACGCCACGAGCTCTGTACCTCCGACGTCAACTTCGAGAACACCCTGTTCCATCAGCTCGTCGAGGCGCACGGCCACGGCGTCGCCGTCGCGCTCGATGCCGATGACCCGCTCCTTGGGGGCCAGCCGGTCGTCGACCCTGCCCTTGAACAGGAACGCCGGCGAGTCGATGTCGTCGTAGCCGGGGTAGGGGTTGCGGCCGTAGTCACGGTCGTGGCCGGTGTCGCGGCTGAGCACCAGCCCGGCGGGATGCGCCTCCCGCCAATCGGCCCACGACACGATGGCCACCGGGTACACCTCCAGCTCCTTGCCGGCGAGGTGGCCCACAATGGCCTCGGCCGTGAAGTGGCTCCACAGCGACTTGGTCTGGCGGTCGTACATCACGAGCGCCGACCTGTAGAGCATGCCCGAGGTGCCGAAATCGAGGACCCGGTCACCGAGCCGGCGGTCGTAGGCGATGGCGGTGTTGCACAGCGGGCAATAGGTGGCCGCCACCGGGATGCCGTCGATGGTGTCGTTGACGATCTCGTGCCAGGTCATGATCTGCATGGGGTAGGCGCGGGCATGGTCGCCGACCTGTAGGGCCATGACCGGTTCAACGTCCTCCAGGAAATCGACCTGGTCGGGCCGGAGGAACTTGGGCTCGTCGATGGCGGGGATGCCGTCGGGCGGCGGCCCTCCCGACAGGAGGTCACCGGGGTCGATCAGGGGGTCGGGGAAGCTGTTGTGGTTGGGATCGTCCAACGCCGAGGGGACGTCCTCGGCGGGGCTGGGTTCCACCTGGTCGACCGTCGTCCCCGTCGACTCGTGGGCGGACTCGGCCCTCGACTCGCCGGGTTCCGTGGACGCCGCGCTCGAAGACGGGTCACCGTCGTCGCCGCCGCAGGCGGCCGCCAGCAACCCCAGCCCGACGATGCCAGCGACCAACCGGACCCTCATGAGCAGACCTCTGACGACAGTGTGCGTGAAGGGAACCCGCCAGGTCACCAGCATCATTCCCGCCATCGGGCGCTAGCGGCTGCGATCCGTCGTCGCGCCGGGCGGCCGCGGAGGGTGCGGAGCCGGCGAGCGTCGAAGCGGGACGGGCGTTCCGGATTCGGTGGGTCAGTGAAGCGTGCGGAGGGCGAACCAGGCGAAGGTCAGGGTGGCGAGGCCGCCCACGAACCACTGCAGGTCCCGGTTGCGGCGGACGGCGATGAGCGCTCCGGTGGTGGCGACGGCGGCGGCTACCGCCTGGGCCAAGGCGCCGCCATCGGTGCGGGGTAGGAGCAGCTCGACCACCTCAGCGCCCGCCGCCGCGGTGGCCCTCGTCGACCGGTCCATCGGGCGGCCCTTCGGTGGCGAGCTGCTGGCCGAAGCGGCGCAGGCGAGCCAGCGTGGTCTCGGGCAGCACAAATGCCTGGCGGGCCAGCGACGCCTTGATCTCGCGGTAGATGCCGGCTTCGAGGCCGCAGCGCCGGCAGTCCTCGAGATGCTCGGCGACCTTGGCGGTGGCGTGCTCGTCGGCCTCTCCGTCCAGGTAGCGCTGCAGGAGCTTGCCCACCTCGCGACACGTCAGGGGCCGGTCGACAAGCATGTGTCGGCGCCAGGTGGTCATCGGCGCACCTTCGGCACGCCGATGACCACATCGCCGCGGCGCGGCGAGGGCGCTGTGTTGATGATTCGCTCGCTTAGCTCGCTCATCGTTTACTCCCGGGGACGAGGCCGGCTGCGGTGAGCCGGCTGCGTATGCGGTGGCGTGCACGGTGGAGGCGGCTCATGACCGTGCCGACGGGCACGCCGAGCGCATTGGCGGCGTCCTGGTAGCTGAGCCCGTCGATGTCGACGAGCTCGACGACGTGACGGAACCGGGTGGGCAGGCGGGCGACGGCGTCCTCGACGGTGGCGTCGAACGCCTCGCCGACGACGATGGCCTCCGCGCTCGGGAGCGCGTTACGGACCTCTTCGCCGCGTTGGCCGGCGTCGGGGTTGCGAAGCAGCGAGGGCCGACGTCGGCGGACACGGTTGGCCTGGGTGTTGCGCAGGATGGTCAGCAGCAACGCCCGGGGGTAGCTGCCGTCGAAGCGGCCGATCGCCCGGTAGGCGCGCAGCAGCGTGTCCTGGACCAGGTCCTCGGCGTCAGCTGCGTTGCCGGTGCGCGACAGCGCGACCCGGAGCAGCATCTCGACCTCGGGCAGGACATAGCGGGCGAACGCCTCGTCGTCGGAGGGGGCGCGCTGGTCGGGCGTAGCTCCCACGGCCTGGGAACCCTGCCTCGGCGCTGCGCATTCCACAACCCTTTCCAGAACCCGTTCCACAAGCCTGCCCGGAACAGATCCGGCGGCGTTCCGGGTTCCTGAGGCGATGCTGCAAACCGTCCATGGTCGGATGCGCCGGGCAGTCGACGCCTACCTCGATGGCGAGCTCCCGCCCGCCCGGGCGGTGGTGGTCCACGTACACCTGGACGAGTGCTGGGGATGCAGTGGCTACGCCGACACCGTGCGGTTGATGCAGCGGTCGCTGCGGCGGTTGGGGCAACGCCGACCCAGCGACCTAGCGGTGGCCCGGTTGCGCCGCTGGGCCCAAGCGCACATGTCGTGAACCCACGGCCCCCGACGCGAGCGGAGTCCGTCGGGTCCCAGGTATCACCCGCCCACGTTGGCCCCGGCCGCCCGCGCGTGGCTGGCCTCGGTGGCCACGTTGTCCCAGCGCTGGACGATGGTGCCGTCGGCGCCGACGAGGAACATCCAGGGCTCGGTGGCGTCGCCCTGTCGGGTGAACAGGCGGGCGTGCATGGCCTGGGCGGCCTCGTGGATCAGCTCGCCGCCGGTCGGGGCGACAACGGTCGCGCCGAGGAGCCGGCCGTCGCCGGCGTTGAGCACGCCCCTGAGCCCGGTGGCGCGGGTGACGTGGGGCCGTCGATCATGGGCCGTGACGATCGTGGTGTACGTCCTGATGCCGCCGCCGCCAACGGGTAACCGAGAGTTCGTGCTCCGCGACCCCGATGGCTACAAGCTCGTCTTCTTCGCGAAGAAGTGAGATGGACGGCTACGCGTTCCGGCCAGCCAACGCCGAAGACGCCCCGCACGTGACCGCACTCGTCCACGCCGCCTACGAGCACTACATCGAGCGCATCGGGATGCCACCCGGACCGATGACCGAGGACTACGCCAGAGTCATACGCGACCGGCAGGTGACGGTCGCCGAATTCGACGGGACCATCACGGGTGTCATCGTGCTCGGTGTGGACGCCGAAGGCTTCGTCATCGACAACGTTGCCGTTCATCCCTCCCAGCGCGGGAAAGGACTAGGACGAGCGCTCCTGGATCTCGCCGAGGCCGAGGCATCGCGTGCCGGCTTCGACGCCATTCACCTCTACACACACGAGAAGATGACAGAGAACGTGGCGCTGTACTCGAGAATCGGATACACCGAATACGACCGCCGCTCCCAAGGCGACTTCTCACTCGTGTACATGCGCAAGACCGTTGGATGACTCGTCCTCCATGTGCCGGGCGGTCGCCGGTGACGGACCAACCATCCGTTGCCAATCCGGGCCCACCTGCTCGAGCAGCCGTCCAGGTCGTCTCACCAGATCAGGCTCGCGACGAGGAACCCGGTGATGCCGGCGATCAGGGTCACGAGCAGGGAGGACCGCCGGGTGGCCAGCAGCGCGCAGCCGACGGCCGCCAGGACGGCGGGATCGCCGACGCCGGCGTCGGAACCGGTGAAGCTGAGCGCGGCCAGCGAGGCGAACAGTGGAGCCGGTAGCCGTCTCACCAGCCCCGCGACCGGTCCTGGCGCTGGCGGCAGGACCGCCAGCGCGGCGACCCGACTGCCCACGGTGATGGCGGCGACCGCCAGCAGCGTGGTCACGCTCACGGCGAGCGCACGACGGCGGCCACGACGATCGCGGTAGCGATCGCGCCAAGGGCGCCGACGGCCGGGCTCGCCAGCAGCAGCGCCACCGCCGCGGCGCCGGCCAGCAGGGCGCGTCGGCGGTCGGACGGCGTTGCCGCGGTCAGTGCCGCCAGGCCGACGAACAGCACCGGGGACAGCGCGTCGGCGACGGGTTCGGCGCTCGCGAGCGAGCCGCCGGCGACCCCGCCGATCGTGCCGGCGACCCAGGCCGCGTAGGCCAGGCTCCCGCTGATTGCCAGGGTGGACTCGACGGGGTCGGCTCGAGTCAAGGCCATCCCGGTCGTCTCGTCGATCAGGAACCACGAGGTCAACGCGCGCCGCCCACGGCTCGCGGTGAGCCTGGGTCGAAGTACGGCGCCGAGCGGCAGGTGCCGCAGCGCCAAGGTCGTCACCCCTCCGAGCACGCCGACTGGGGTCGCGCCCGCCGCCAGCAGCGCCACCATCGTGAACTGGGCGGCGCCCGAGAAGACGATGACCGAGCTGATGACCGTCAGCTCGGTGCCGATGACCAGCTTGGCGGCTGCCCCGTAGACGAGCCCGAACACGCCGATTGCTGCGGCGATGGGGAGTGACGCAAGGACGATGCCTGCTCGGTGTGTCGGAGCGGGTTCGCCGGCCATCCCCGCACCCTACGGCTAGGGTGGATCTGTGAGCGGGGCCAATTGGCCCATTTCTGACGGTACCAATAGTGGCCTCTTGCTCGAGGTCACGCTCGCCGGTGCGACCCGCGGCCACCGGGCGTCGTCGCTCATCACCCAGCTGCGGGACGCCATCCGCGCCGGATCGCTACGGGCGGGCACGCGCCTCCCCGCCTCGCGAACCCTGGCCACCGACCTCGGTGTGTCTCGTGGCGTCGTGGTGCGCGCGTACGAGCAGCTGACGGCGGAGGGCTACCTGCACGCCCAGCAAGGCAGAGGCACCGAGGTCGCGGCGGCGCCGCCACCGATCGAACCCGGGCCGCGACCACCTGCGCGGCCGGCGTCGAACCCCGGGCTACCCGCGGGCAGCCTGTTCCCGCGTGCGGCGTGGCTGCGGTCGGTGACCCGGGCGCTCGCCCAGCTCCCCGACGCCGACCTGAGCTACGGCGATCCCGCCGGTCATCCGCGGCTGCGGAACGAGCTGTCGGCCTACCTGGGGCGTGTACGAGCGCTCATCGCCCCGCCGGAGCACATCGTGGTGGTCAACGGGTTCGCTCAGGCCAGTCGCCTTCTCGCCGACGTCCTCGTCGGCCGTGGGACATCGCACATCGGGGTCGAGGACCCTGGCTCGGTCGGCCTGCGCGACCAGCTCACCCAGGCCGGCGCGACCTGCGTCCCCGTGCCCGTCGACGGCGACGGGATCCGCGTCGACCACCTTGCGCGAACCGGGCTCCGCTCGGTGGTGGTCACGCCGGCGCACCAGTTCCCGACCGGGGTCGTCCTCTCACCCGAGCGTCGTCACGCCCTGCTGCGCTGGGCGCACGACACGGGGGGGTTGGTGATCGAGGACGACTACGACGCCGAGTTGCGGTACGACCGTGCACCCGTCGGCGCGCTGCAGGGGCTCGGGCCCGATGTCGTGATCCACGGTGGCAGCGTCTCCAAGACACTCGCGCCCGCCCTCCGCCTCGGGTGGCTGGTACTGCCCGAACGCCTGGTGGGAGCCGTCACCGCCGCGAAATACGCGACGGATCTCGCCACCAGCACCCTCGACCAGAGCATCCTGGCGGACTTCCTCGCCTCCGGGGAGATGGACCGCCACGTCCGCCGGACGGCGACGCGCTGCCGCACATGTCGCGATGCCCTGGTGACCGCGATCGCTACGCACCTGCCGGAATGGACGGTGACGGGGACCGCGGCCGGACTGCACCTGGTGGTGCATCCGCGCCCCGATCGCTCCGAGACGGCGCTCGCCACGCTCGCACAACGCTGCGGCCTCGACGCGCGCCCGCTGAGCGGCTACGCGATCCGCGACCTCGATCGGGCCGGTCTCGTCATCGGCTACGGCCACCAGCGACCCGACGAGCTCACCCGCAACGTGGTCGAGCTCGCGCACCACATCGACCTGATTCGCTGAGTGACTCCGGCGACTCAGCGCCTGGTCAAGGGTTCACGAAGCGGATGACAACTCACGTCGGTCGGGTTCGCTCGTGAATCTCTTGACTGATCAGTCAGTCAAGAGTTGTATGCGGGTGTGGCGCTGCCGACCCGGCTGACGGAGACCCTTGGGATCGAGCATCCGGTCATGCTGGCCGGCATGGGCGGGGTGTCGTATCACCGGCTCACGGCGGCGGTGTCGGCCGCCGGGGGCTTCGGGTGCCTCGGGGCGTCGGTGATGTCGAACGACCAGATGGTCGAGGAGATCCGCCGCGTGCGCGAGGCCACCGACCTGCCCTTCGGGGTGGACCTGCTGACCGCCATGCCGGGCGATCTCGTCGGCCAGGTGGAGCTGCTCGTCGAGGGCGGCGCATCGGTGTTCGTCGCCGGCCTCGGCGTGCCCGCGCCCGCCATCGAGCTGTGCCACCGCCACGGCGTGCTGGTCGCCAACATGTGCGGCAAGGTGGCGCACGCCCGCAAGGCGGTGGCCGCCGGCTGCGACCTCGTCATCGCCCAGGGCACCGAGGCCGGCGGCCACACGGGGCAGGTGGCGACCATGACGTTGGTCCCGCTCATCGTCGACGCCGTCGCCGGCGCCGTCCCGGTGGTGGCCGCCGGGGGCATCTTCGACGGCCGGGGCCTGGCCGCCGCGCTGGCGCTCGGCGCCGACGGCGTGTGGCTCGGGACCCGGTTCATCGCCACGCCCGAGGCACAGGGCGTCCGGGGCTACAAGGAGGCGCTGGTGGCCGCCGCCGAGGACGGCACCGTGATCAGCCGGGCCTACTCCGGCAAGACGATGCGGGTGCTCCGCAACCGCTTCACCGACGACTGGGACTCGAAACCTGGCGAGCTCGAGCCGTTCCCCCTGCAGGCGGTGCGCTCGATCCGGGACGGCGCCTTCCACCTGGGCGGCGACGAGTCGACCGAGGGCGTCGACCCCGACATCGAGTGCTACCCGGCGGGGCAGGGCGTGGGGGGCATCGACGCGCTGCGGCCGGCCGGCGACATCGTGCGGTCGATCGTCGAGGAGGCCGTTGACGTGCTCAGAGGCCCAGCGGATAGGGAGTTCCGAAGGGCACAACCGCGTGGGGATTTGCCGTTGGGTCGCAGCTCAACAGCTGGGCCTCCCAGCGGTGCTGACCACCGTGAGTCGCGATGACGTGCCTATCCGCTGACGTGCTCGGGCGCATCGGCTCGCTTCCCGTGGCGGCGGCATCGGGCTGATGGAGGTCTTCTCGTTCCACCTCATGCCGTGGCCGCACCTGCCCGACGACTACCGCGGCCCGGCCTGGATCACCTGCCCCAACGATCTCTACGACCCGGCGCTGGGCCACGACCTCTACAACCGCTACCTCGACGAGCTCGAGCTCGCCGAGCGGCTCGGCTTCGACGGCCTCGTCGTCAACGAGCACCACCAGAACGCCTACGGGCTCATGCCCAGCCCCAACCTGTTCGCCGCCATGCTGGCCCGCCGCACCTCCAGCGCGAGGCTCGCCGTGGTCGGCAACGCCCTGCCGCTGTACAACCCACCGACCCGGGTGGCCGAGGAGTACGCCATCCTCGACGTGGTCACCGGCGGCCGGCTCATCGCGGGCATGGTCGTGGGTGGGGGCCCCGAGTACTACAGCTTCGGCATCAACCCCGCCGAGGCCCGCCGCCGCTTCGCCGAGGCGCTCGACCTCATCGTGCGGGCGTGGACCGAGCCGGGGCCGTTCGAGTTCGACGGCGAGTTCCACAAGCTCCGCTACGTGAACCCGTGGCCGAAGCCGCTGCAGCGCCCGCACCCCCCGATCTGGGTGCCGGGCATCGGCTCGGTCGAGACGATGGAGCTGGTCGCCGAGCGGGGCTTCGCGTACACGGGCATCCCGTTCTTCCACATGTCGGTGTTCGAGCGGAACTACGCCCTGTTCCGGCGCACCTGGCTCGAGGCCGGGCGCGAGCCCGACCCCCGTCAGCTCGGGCTCCTGCTGCCGATCTACGTGGCGGAGACCGACGAGCAGGCCAGGGCCGAGTACGAGGAGCACTTCTGGTACTTCGCCCACCGGCTGCTCGACGGGGTGCAGATCGCCCCGCCCGGCTACACGACGTCCCGCTCGGCGCTGCGGATGCTCGAGGCGGCGGGGTCGTTCATGCTGTCGGTGAAGACCTGGGACGACGTCGTCGCCGGCAGCTACGCCGTCGTCGGCAGCCCCGAGACGGTCACCGACCGCCTGCTGGGCCACATCGGCACCCTCGGCGCCGGCCACCTGCTGGGTCTGTTCCACCTCGGCAGCCTGCCGCACGACCTGACGGTGAAGAACCTCGAGCTGTTCGCCGACGCGGTGATGCCCGCGCTGCGCAAGGCGTACCCCGACGGGCCGGCGTGGCCGGAGGCCGGGTGATGGACTGGTTCCGCGTCGACGGCAGGTCGGCCCGCGTCCACCGGGAGGGGCCCCCGGGCGGGCGTCCGCTGCTCTACCTGCACTCGGGGTTCGGCGAGGTCGGCGCGCTGGGCCTGTTCGGCTTGCTGGCGGACGCCGGGTTCCGGGTCACCGCACCCGAGCTGGCCGGCTTCGGCCGGTCCGACCCGGCGCCAGAATGGCACCGGATCGAGGACGCCGTGTTC
>JBOGHG010000151.1:0-9379 GCA_050744525.1 Acidimicrobiales bacterium
GTCCTCGCCCTCACATTCGCTGGTGGAGTGCTTCGGGCTGCGTCCTTGCG
This sequence comes from Acidimicrobiales bacterium, assembly GCA_050744525.1. GTDB lineage: Bacteria > Actinomycetota > Acidimicrobiia > Acidimicrobiales > VFJN01 > DASQUK01. The sequence goes on from JBOGHG010000151.1 coordinate 51, forward strand.
AGCGACGCCCCTGGCTCGCCGTGACAGGGCAAACGTTACCTGCTGGGGCACTAGCCGCGCCGACCTTCGCCGTCGGGGTGGAGCAGCCGAGCGAGCTCCTCGGCGACGGCCGCCAACAACTCGGGACGGATCGTGGCGATGATCCTCTCGGCCACCGTGGCGGCGATCGCCTGCGCGATCTGGCGTTCCAGCCCGTCGAACGCGTCCCGAGCTATGGCGGCGTCGATCGGGTCGAGGGTGGCGTCGTCCTCGGCCCCGATGGCGGCGGCTTGGCCGAGCGCCTGGGCGAGGTCCACGACCACGGCGCCGGTCGGCTCGTCGTCGTCGACGACCGACAGGTTCACCACGACCGGCGGTTCGTCGTCACCCCGCGCCGCCAGGTCCACGACGACGCCGTCCCCTTCGTGCTCCTCGGCGGTTTCGCGCGCCGGGGCCTCGGGTTGCTCCCGCGTCAGACCCAGCACCTCCGGCAGCGGTTCGCTGTGCACGATCGCGAGCCGGCTCGTGCAGCGGGTGAGTGCGACGAACAACGATCGCAGCCCGTGCTCGCCCTCGGCGACGATCTGGGCCGGTTCGACCACCACCACGCAGTCGAACTCCAGGCCCTTGACCTCGTCGGCCCCCAACACCACCACCGGCGATGTCGCCGCCCGGAGCTCGGGCGACCAGGCCAAGCCGTCGGCGTCGAGGCTGTGCGCCAGCTCGGCCCTCGCGGCCGCCGGGCAGACGACCCCGATGAGGCCGGTGCCCAACAGGTCGCGGATGGTCGCCACCGTGGCGGTGGCCAGGTCGGCTGCGGCCGTGGTCGTCACCATCACCTCGTGGCCCGTCCGGCGCACCGCCCGCGGGCTCTGCAGGGTGGGCGCCACCTCGGGCAGGAGGCGCATGGCCACCTCGTGGACCTCGGCCGGTAGGCGGTAACCGAGCGCGAGCTCGACCGTCTCGTTCGCCACGCCGTTGTGGCGGAGCTGCTCGACGACGTCGTCCCAGCACTGGTGGGCCCAGGGGCTGGTCGCCTGCGCCAGGTCGCCGAGGATGGTCATGGAGCCCGAGCGCGACCGGCGACGGATCGAGTCGAGCTGCAGGGGGGACAGGTCCTGGGCCTCGTCGACGACGATGTGCTCGTAGCCGGCCGGGCGGCCGTTGAGCAGCGCATCGGCGGCATCGAGCAGGGGGATGTCGTCCACCGACCATTGCCACGTGCCGACGCGGCTTCCCGAGGGGAGCGCCAGCAGCTCGATCTCCGTGTCGCGCAGGGTGCCGAGCGCCGCGGCGACGAGTTGCTGCCGGCTCGACAGCAGGTCGACGAGGAACGCCTGCGGCGTGAGCTGCGGCCACGCCCGCTCGAGGTAGTTGTCGATCTCCCGGCCGGACTCGCCCCGGCCGCTGATCTCGAAGGCTCCGAGATCGCGCACGCCGGCCCGCGTGAGCTGTCGGCGCGCCTCGTCGATCACGAATGCCCGCAGCTCGCGGTGGGCCTCGTTGTGCGGCCGCCCGAGGAGCTGGCGACCCCGGGTTGCGATCCGCCGGCCATTGAGCGAGACCTGCCGCCCGCCCACGCGCAGCTCGACGTCGTCGGTGGTGACGCGCTGCCGGTTGCGCAGCCCCCGCTCCAACAGCCGCAGCATCCGCCGGTCACCCTTGAGGCGCCGCACCGCCGGAGGGTCCACGCGGCCGATGCGGACACGGGGCCCGAGCGCCGACAACGGTAGCTGCACCACCGCCTCGTCGCCGAGCGAGGGGAGAACGGCGGAGATGTAGCGGACGAACGCCGGGTTCGGGCCCACGATGAGGACGTCGTTGGGCTCCAGCCGGTCACGGAGGTTGAACAGCAGCCACGACACCCGATGGAGCCCCACCACCGTCTTGCCGGTGCCCGGCCCACCCTGCACGACCAGCAACTGCTCGACCTCGCGGCTGATCACGTCGTACTGCGCGGCCTGGATCGTCGCGACGATCTCGGCCAACTCGCCGGAGCGGTCACGCCCGAGCGAGTCGAGCAGGGCGTCGGACAGCACCGGCCCGGGCTCGCGGCCCTCGACGATCGCCTCGGCCAGGTCGCGGAACACGATCTCCTCGATGGCCTGGATCTGGTTGCACTGGCAGCGGTACACGCGCCTGGCGTCGAGGCCCTCGGGATCGCGGGGTGTCGCGGTGTAGAACGGCGTCGCTATCGGGGCCTGCCAATTGACGACCACCAGGTCGTTGTCGTCGTCCCAGATCGCACCCTTGCCGATGTACCAGCGCTGACAGCCGGCGTCGATCCGCCCGAAGGCGACCGCCTCGTCGGGATCGACCACGCCCAGCCCGCTGACCCGCCGGCGCAGCTCGAGCACGGCCTTGGGGTGGGCCGACAGGCTCGGCGCCCGCTCGAGCACGGCATGCTGCCGGTCGCGCAACGCGAGGGCGCGATCGAAATAGGCCTGCTCCTGCGGCAAGTCCGGATGCATCTAGCTCTGTGCCCTTCTCCCGGCTGGGCGCCGCGCCGATCCCAGGCTGGCGCGGTGAGCCGAGAGGTTACCGAAGCCGGGCGCCCCGTGGCCGGTACCGGCGTGCCGTCAGGCGGAGAACTCGGCTGAGCACCACACCCAGCCGTCGCCGTCGAGCACCGAGACGGTGGCCACCTCGTCGGCGTCGCCCTCCAACGGCACCTGCCACCAGGTGGCGTCGGTGCCGATGTGGGTCATGGTCCGGGAGCCGTCGTCCATCTCGATGGCCAACCAGTAGGTGGCACCGTCGGGCACGGCCTCCTCCCAGCCGGGCACGTCGACCGCCACCGTCGCCGGGTTGCCACTGCGGGCCGTGGCGGTGCCGACGACCTCGCCCACACCCGTCGTCATCTCGGCCCGCTCTACGGTGGACACCGGCGGGTCGTCGCGGTTCACGAGGACTGCGGCCACGAGCACGACTGCGGCGGCCGCGGCGGCCAGCATGGCGCCGACAGCCACCCGCCGGCCGTCGGGACGGCGACGGCGCCCGTGGCGACGGAGGTGGGCGGGCCCTCCGCCGCCGGCCGTGGGCGACGGTGCCTCCGCAGCCCGGACCTCGGTGAGGCGGGCCAGCACGCGACGATCGAACCCCTCCGGGGGTGTGGCCTCGGGGCCGGTGAGCAGCAGTTCGTCGGCCACACCCGCCAGCGCCGCCACGTCGGCGCGGCAGGTCGCGCAGCGCTCGAGGTGCGCCAACGCGACGGCACGCTCCTCGCCGGTGAGGAGGCCGAGCGCCACGTCGGGCGCCATTTCGCGTAGCTGGGAGCACCGCAGCGACGTCACAGGCGCGCTCCCATGTCGTCGCGCAGCTTGCGCAATGCGAGGCGCACGCGGGTCTTGACGGTGCCCTGGGGGATGCCCGCCATCTCGCTGACCTCGCGGGTGCTCATCCCCCAGAGCGTCACGGCGACCAGCGCCTGGCGCTGTGAGTCCGGCAACGATCGCATCAGGTCGGCCACCCGCCGGGCGTCGGCCCGGCGTTCGATGGCGCCGGCGACGTCCAGCGGGTCGACGGTGACGTCCGGGCCCGGCTCGGCCACCGGTTCGGGACGCCGGCCGCGGCCCCGCACGCTGTCGAGCGCGACGTTGCGGGTGATGCCGAGCAGCCAGGCCGCCACCGACCCCCGGCGCTCGTCGAAGCTGGCCGCGAACCGCCACGCCCGCACGAAGGCCTCCTGTGCCACTTCCTCGGCGTCGACCGGGGCGCGCACGATGGCGAGCGCCAATCCGTAGACGCGGCGCTGGAAGCGGTCGACGAAGTTGGCCGCCGCCTCGGGATCACCCGAGGCGTAGCCCGCGAAGAGCGCCTCGTCGGACACCTCCCACACACCTTCTGTACGCCGCCGGAGCGCCAGAGGATCTCGCTCCACCCCGCCAGCACAGCCAATCGCGTGCCGGAGGGCAACCCCGCGAGAAATCCGCGCGGGGCTCCGGCACGTAGTCGAAGCATGGCAAGCATGTCTTCCCCCCGAACGACCTCACCCGGCACGACAGCGGCGAGCCGGCGCCATCCACGGCGCCGGCTCGTCACCCTGGGGGCGGCGTTGGCGGTGTTAGCGCTGCTCACGGCGGCTTGCAGCGGCGACGACGATGACACCGTCGCCGGCGATCCCGCCGCCGAGCCCGCCGGCGGCGACTCGGGAAGTGGAGGCGACGGCGAGATGACGATCTCCATCACCGGTCCCGCCGACGGCGCCGCGGTCGAGCCCGGGTTCCAGGTGGAGGTCGACCCCAGCGTCGACGTCGGCGAGCCCGACACCGGGCTGCACCACGTGCACCTCTACTACGACGGCAACCAGTCCGACGGCGAGTACGACATCGTCTACGGCGCCGACGAGCCCTGGACCGTCGATCGCGATCTCTCGCCCGGTGAGCACACGATCGAGGCGTTCATCGCCAACGCCGACCACAGCCTCACCGACGCCAGCGACGAGATCACCGTGATGGTCGGTGAGGGCGCCGGAGGTGGCGGGACCGACACCACCGAGCCCGGTCCGTACGATTACTGAGTCGGCCACGGGTGGCCCGGTCGTCAGGAACAACCGGGCCACCCGCTGGCTGCACATGCTGCTGTACCTGGTGACGTTCGTCCTCCTCGCCACCGGCTGGTGGCTGCGGACAGGTCACGAGGGGCAGCCGACCGTGCTGGCCGACGTGCTGAACACCCCCGACACCGAGCTCCACCGCACGGCCGGCTGGGTGCTGCTGGGTGTCGCCGTCGGCGGGCCCATCCTGGGCATTCGGGCAACGCTGACGTTCCTGCGGGAGACCGTGCGCGTGAACAGGGGCGACGGAGCCTGGTTCTGGCGCTGGCCCCGCGGCGCGTTGACGGGGCGCTTCGGCCGGCACCGCGGCCACTTCGATCCCGGCCAGCGGCTGCTCAACGTGGCGCTCGTCGGGGCGCTCGGCACCGTGATCGTGAGCGGGGTGTTCCTCACCACGCTGTCGGGCGGCCAGACCTTCGCCACCATGGTGCGGGTGCACCGGGGTTCCACCTACGTGCTGACAGGGCTCGTTGCCGGCCACCTGCTGGTCACCCTCGGCATCCTCCCGGGCTATCGCGGCGTCTGGAGGGCCATGCACTGGCGCGGCCGGGTGGCCGAGGCGACGGCCCGCCGGCTCTGGCCGGCCACGGTTCCCGCGTCGGGCGACCGACCACGCACCGACGGGACCGCGGGGGACGCGGCCGCGACGGACGTGCGGTCGGGTTCGCGTCTGGAGGCGAGCCGCGGCGATCCTTGAGGCACTCCGGCGGGCCGCCGAGCCCGATCCTCGTCGAGGGCGGGGTCGACCCGAGGCCTGGGCCATCGTCCCGGACGGAAGGGTGATCGACCGGTTCACGATCCAGCGCCCGTGAACGGCAGCGAGACGCCGCCGGCGCGGCTCACGCACACGATCGTGTCGCCGGCCTGGGTGTGCCCGAAGCCTTCGGCGACGAACACCAGCACGCCCACCGCCACGGTGATGCGCCGGACCAGTGCCCTCAGCGGCTCCTCCCGGAGGGGGAACAGGATGCGCGGCACGGACCTCACCACCAAACGCAGACACTATGGGGGCCTGTGAGTCGCTCCGGGGATCGGCACACTGGACGCATGACCGTGCAGCTCAACCACACCATCGTCGCGGCCCGCGATCGCGAGGCGTCGGCCGCGTTCCTGTCCGAGATCCTCGGCCTCCCGGCGCCCGTCCCCTACGGGCCCTTCTCGGTGGTCGAGGCCGACAACGGCGTGAGCCTCGACTTCGCGCAGGCCGGCGGCGACATCGCCCCGCAGCACTACGCGTTCCTGATCAGCGAGGCGGAGTTCGACGAGATCTTCGACCGGATCCGGGCGCGGGACCTGCCGTACTGGGCGGACCCGGCCGGCACCCAGCCCGGCGAGATCAACCACCGTGACGGCGGCAGGGGCGTGTACTTCCAGGACCCCGACGGCCACTTCCTCGAGGTGCTCACCCGCCCCTACGGCAGCGGTTCGTGAGGTAGCCCGTCATGCCAGCGCCGGACATCGGTGTCTTCCTGCCCAGCATGACCGCGCCCAAGGACCGGCCCGGCGACATGGCCGCCACGGCGCGACGTGCCGAGGACCTCGGCTTCGAGTCGGTGTGGGTGGTCGATCAGCTGGTCGCCGGCACCGGCGCGCCGTTCCTCGACAGCGTGGTGTCGCTGGCCGCCGCGGCCGGGGCTACGACACGGGTCCGGCTCGGGCTGGGCGCCCTGATCCTGCCGCTGCGCCCGGTCGTCTGGGTGGCCAAGCAGGTGGCCTCGCTCCAGCACGTGTCGGACGAGCGAATCATCCTCGGGGTCGGGGCGGGCGGCGACCGCCACGACCGATCCTGGGTCGCCGCCGGCGTGCCCCGGCGCGAGCGCGGTCGCCGCACCGACGCCGCGCTCGCAGTCCTGCCCGATCTCCTGTCGGGCGTACCCACCCCCGTCGACGGCCGTCCCGACAGCCCGCCGATCCGACTGGCGCCCGCCGCGGCCGTGCCGCCCATCGTCGTCGGTGGGATGTCCGAGGCGGCCATGGTCCGGGCCGTCGGGCACGGTGACGGCTGGTTCGTGCTCCCTGTCTCCCCGGCCGCCATGGTGGAGGGCCGGGCACGGCTGTCGGAGCTGGCCGACGCCCGCGGACGGCCCACCCCGTCGGTCACCGCCAGCATGGTCGCCGCTCTGACCGGCGATCCGGCACTGCCCGACCACGAGGGACTGGTCCGGGCATTGACCGATCCCGACGGCCTGTTCGGCATGCCCGCCGCTGCGGTCCCGGGCACCCTGACGCTCGGTGGCCCCGCCGAGGTCGCGGCCCGCATCTCCGAGTACGGCGAAGCCGGCGCCGAGCGGGTCGTGGTTACCCTCGCCGCCGGTGACTGGATGCGCCAGGCGGAGCTGCTCGCGGAGGCCGGCGCACTGCTCGGCTGACCGGGGAATCGAGCCAAGGTCTCCGTCCATGTCCCGCCTTTCTCTGGTCGCCGTCGTCGTCGCCGACTACGACGCTGCCATCGCCTTCTTCGTCGACGGGCTCGGCTTCGAGCTGGTCGAGGACTCGCCGTCGTTGACGAACGAGGGCCGGCCGAAGCGCTGGGTCGTCGTGCGACCGCCGGGGGCGGAGACCGGCATCCTGATCGCCCGGGCCGACGGCGACGACCAGGCGGCGGCCGTCGGCAGGCAGGTCGCCGGCCGCGTCGGCTTCTTCCTCCGCGTCGACGACTTCGACGCCGCGTACGACCGCATGCGGGCCCGCGGTGTCGAGTTCCTGACCGTGCCGCGCCGCGAGCCCTACGGCCGCGTTGCCGTGTTCCGCGACATCGCCGGCAACCGCTGGGACCTCATCGGTCCCGCCGCCGAGTGATCACCGCCGGCTGCCGGCCACGACGTGACACTCGAACGGCGCGATCACCTCGACCATCCCGGCCGTCAGTGCAGCCCGTACGTGTGGTGCACCTCGAACTCGTACACGAGACGCCCCTCATCGGCCATCGACTGGAGGAAGTCGTCCTCGGCAAGCTCTCCTCCGAACCAGCTCAACGGGCCGGTTGGCCGGTCCTGCATCACCCGGAACAGGCGCACGTTGCGCTCCGCGGCATCCGGCCCGTCGAGGATCGTCACCGACGTCTCGAGCGCCAGCCAGGCGTAGCCGGCGTCGTAGACGAACAGCGTGCAGCGGGGGTCGCGGCGCAACCGACGGGTGCGGACGCGGTCGGCGGTGCCGCTGCTCCAGAGCTTGCCGTCCACGAGCGCCACGCCGACGCGCGCCGCCTTGGGAGCGCCGTCACGTCCGACGGTGATCATCGCCGCCGAGTGGTTGTTGGTCAGGAAGTCGAGGTCCTGCTCGGAAAGGCTCATTGCCGCAGGCTAGGCACCGCGCCGGGCCGCAGCCGCTGCGCATCCCGATCCAGGCCGGCACCACATGGGCGAAGCCGTCCGCCTCGCCACCGTCGCGTCGCGATGACCATCCTCGGTGTGGGCGACGCGATCGTGTGTTGGGTGGCAAGCTATCCAGCATGTCGGCGGACGACCCACTCGACCCGGCCGAGGGGGGAATCGTGGCGTCCACCGCCGCCGTGCTGGCGTTGCGCGATCTGCTGGTCGAGAAGGGCATCATCACGTCCGACGAGTTCGTCGAGGCGCTCGACCGGCACAGCGCGTTCATCGTCGAGCAGCTCCGCCAACGCCGCGACGCGGCGGGCGAGAACACGGACCGCCGCTCGCGGTCACGGTGGCGGCGATGACCCGGCGTGGAACGGGCGCGCCACCGCCAGCGGGGGGCCGGCAGCGCGTCGGTTAGATGTATCTCCCGGGGCTGCGCTGGGTAGGAGGGTCGTGAGGCCGCCGGCCTCCGGGCACCCTTCCCCCCGCCCGGAGGCCGGCGCCGGACGGGGTTGCCTCGGCGATCAGCTCGGGCCCGTTGTTACGCACGCTGTTCACCAGCTCCAACACAGGATGAGCGGTCAGCAGGTCGGCCGGAGCCGGCACGAGCAGGCGCGCGAGCGTGGTGGTGTCGCAGTTGGCGGGGTCGAGCCACGCATCCCAGGCCGAGGGCGGCAGTAGGACCGGCATCCGGTCATGGAGCGGCCCGACCGTGTCATTGGCCCTGGTGGTGACGATGGAGCAGGTGCGCAGCCGCCCGTCGTCGGGGGTGCGCCAGATCGCCCCCAACCCTGCGAACGCCATGGGGTCGCCGTCGGTGCGGCGGATGAAGTAGGGCTGCTTGGACTTGCCGTCGTCGAGGACCCGCCACTCGTAGAACCCGTCGGCGGGGACGATGCAGCGGCGCTTCTCGAACGCTTCGCGGTACGCGGGCTTGGACACGAGCGTCTCTGCCCGGGCGTTGATCATCCGCGCCGCGCCCCGGGTGTCCTTCGACCACCAGGGCACGAGGCCCCAGCGCAGGACGTCGAGGCGACGCTCGCTCTCGGCCTCGAGCACGGCATGCACGCCGTCGGTGGGCGCCACGTTCCACGACGGCTCGGCCAACGTCTCCCGGATGACGGCGTCGAAGTAGGCGGCGACGACGTCGGGCGGGGACGAGGAGGTGAACCGGCCGCACACGGGGGCGCACGATATCGGTCTTGAGCCCCACGAGCTACGAACGTATGTTCGTGATGTGGGTCTGACGTGGAGCCGAAAGACGTTCCGGGACGGCTGGGAGGGCAGCGACGCCACCGGCTACTCGTTCGCCCACGTCGTTCCCGGCTGGGATGGCCGCTGGGGTGCGTTCATCCCGGTCGATGCGTGCGGCTACCCCGACGGGCTGTGGCTGGGCGGCTACGAGACACCCGACGAGGCGATGGATGCCGCCCACCGTGTCGTCACCGCCCACGTCGACGCGGTCGGGTTGCCGGCCG
>JBOGHG010000152.1:0-9343 GCA_050744525.1 Acidimicrobiales bacterium
CCCGCCCGACACGACGGCGTCGGCGAGCTCGGCCGTGCAGAGCAGCTCGGTCGTGAATCCCTGGTCGCGCAGCCGGGCGGTGAGGTCGAAGCCGAAGCGCCAGAAGACCGGGGTGTTGTCGCCGTGGAACTCGGGCTCCGTGGGTGGGGCGGTGTGACCCTGGAGCACCGGCACCTGCAGGAGCAGGTGACCCCCGGGAGCCATCACCCGGCGCAGCTCGGCCAGCGCCTTGTCGGTGTCCGGCACGTGCTCGAGGACGTGGGCGCACAGCATGACGTCGAGGCAGCCATCCGGGAGCTCGATCGCCTGCAGGTCGAGCTGCAGGTTCCCCTTGTGGGCGCGCAGGTCGTAGTCGCTGGTCCGGTAGAAGAACCACGTGGACATCGCGTCGCGGTAGGGCTCGCCCAGGCGGGGGCTGCACTCGATGATGCGCAGGGCAGGATGCAGGGCGACCCGGTTCGTGAAGCACCAGTGCAGGAACCGGTCCCGCCCATTGCTGCCACAGGCCGGGCACTGCAAGAGCTCGACGTGCTGCGGTCCGACGAAGGCGTCGCCGACCCAGCGGCAGATGTTGCAGATCGCACCGGTCGAGGCGGGAAGGGGCAGCCACGGTGGGCACGCCGGATCGGGGCGAGGGGCGACCGGGCCCGGCTCGGCGGCGATGGGGGACGCCGGCGCCGGGCGATCGACGACGGTGGGCTCGTCGTCGCCGAGGAGCCGGCGGCCGAGCTGGCCGACCTTGCGGTACGAGCGGCCGGCGATGCTCCTTGCGGCGGCGCGTAGGTCGGTGCTCATCGGTGATCGGCCTCCTGGTCGCTGGCGGTGCCGCCAGCGATGTTGCCACTCGCGTGGCGAGGCGGCGTACCCGCACCGTCGAGGGTCGTCGTCAACCGTCGTCGGCGCCGTGCGCTCCGAGCAGGCGGCGGGCGGCGCTGGTGGGGGACAGGCGGCCGGCTCGTACCGCCTCCTGGGTGTCGGACCAGCGCTCGGCCACGCGGGCATCGTGGAGGAACGCGTCGACGAGTGACTCGCGGATCTCGTCCCACATCCACGCCACCGCCTGGCCGGCCCGGAGGCGGTCGAGCGCGTCGTCCTCGCGGAGGTGGGCGACGAGCTTCTCCACGGCCGCCCACACCTCGTCGACACCCGTGCCCTCGAGAGCCGAGGTGGCCAGCACCGGCACCTCCCAGCCGGCGTGCATGGGCCGCAGCAGGTGGACAGCCTGGCGGTAGTCGGCGATGGCCCGCCGGGCGGCCGGCAGCAGGTCGCCGTCGGCCTTGTTGACCACCACGACGTCGGCCAGCTCGATGATCCCCCGCTTGATCCCCTGGAGCTCGTCGCCGGCACCGGGCGCGACGATGAGGCCAAAGCAGTCGACCATGTCCGCGACCGCCACCTCCGACTGTCCCACCCCCACCGTCTCGACCACGATGACATCGAAGCCCGCGGCCTCGCACAGCAGCGCGGCCTCCCGGGTGCGGCGGGCCACGCCGCCGACCGTTCCACCGGAAGGCGACGGCCGGATGAAGGCGCGCGGGTTGCGGGCGAGGCGCTCCATGCGCGTCTTGTCGCCCAGGATCGATCCACCGCTGCGGCGGCTCGACGGATCGACGGCCAGCACCGCCACCCGATGGCCCGCGGCGGTGAGGTGGCCGCCGAGCTCCTCGATGAACGTCGACTTGCCCGCGCCCGGGGTGCCCGTGATGCCGAGGCGGATCGCTCCGCCGGTGTGAGCGAGGACGCCGTCGAGGAGCGCGGCGGCCTCGGACCGGTGATCGGGACGCGTCGACTCGACCAGCGTGATCGACCGGGCGAGCGCGCGGCGGTCGCCGGCGACGAGGCGCGTCGCGAGCTGCTCCGGGTCGGTCACGAGCGCGGAGTCTACGGGCGGTACCCGAGGTCACCGGCCATGACGTGATGGAAGTGCTTCCGCCCGTGGGTTGGGCCGACGTGGCCACGAACCGCGAGCTCGACCACGTTCGCGCGCAGTTCGAGGCGCGGTTCCAGGCGGTGGAAGCGCGCCTCGAGGCGTCCGACCAGCGCATGCTCGCGGCGCTGCACCGGGAGGTCGGGGCCATCCACCAGGAGATCGGGTCGCTCACGCGCTCGTTGATGATCTGGGGGACCGGCCTGATGACCGCTCTCGCCGGCCTGGCGTTCACCGCCGGCCACCTGCTGTAGCCGCCGCCAGGCAGCCGGGCGGGACTACGCCGCCGTGCGCTTGGAGCGGAGCACCGCCAGCACCTGGCGGGCGGCTGCCGGGATGTTGGTGCCCGGCCCGAAGATGGCGGCCACGCCGGCGGCCCGCAGCATGTCGTGGTCCTGCGGCGGGATCACACCCCCGCACACCACCACCACGTCCCCGCCCCCGGCCGCCCTCAGCTCCTGGATCAACTGGGGGACCAGAGTCTTGTGGCCGGCGGCCTGGCTCGACACGCCGACCACGTGCACGTCGTTGTCCACGGCATCGCGGGCCGCCTCGGCCGGCGTCTGGAACAGCGGCCCGACGTCGACGTCGAAGCCCAGGTCGGCGAAGGCGGTGGCGATCACCTTGGCCCCCCGGTCGTGGCCGTCCTGGCCCATCTTGACCACCAGCATCCGCGGCCGGCGGCCCTCCTCGCGTCCGAACGCCTCGACCTCGGCCTGGACCTCCGCGAACGCCCGGTCCCCCTCGTACGCCGCCCCGTACACCCCGTGGATCGAGCGGATCTCGGCCTTGTGCCTCCCGAAGACCTGCTCCATGGCGTCGCTCATCTCGCCCACCGTGGCCCGGGCCCGGGCGGCGTCGATGCAGAGCGCCAGCAGGTTGCCGTCGCCGGCGGCGCCCTCCGTGAGCCGGCGCAGGGCGGCGGTGCAGGCGTCGGCATCCCGGTCCGCCCGCACCTTCTCGAGGCGGGCGATCTGCTGACGCCGCACGTCGGTGTTGTCGATGTCCAGGACGTCGACGTGGTCGGGGTCGCCCGGCTCGTACTTGTTGACGCCGACGATGACCTCCTCGCCCCGATCGATGCGGGCCTGGCGGAGGGCGGCCGACTCCTCGATGCGCAGCTTGGGCATGCCCGAGGCCACGGCCTTGGTCATGCCCCCCAGGCCCTCGACCTCCTCGATCAGCGCCCAGGCATCGTCGGCCAGGCGCTGCGTGAGCGACTCGACGTAGTAGCTGCCCCCCAGAGGGTCGACCACGCGGGGGATGCCGGTCTCCTCGGCCAGGATGAGCTGGGTGTTGCGGGCGATGCGGGCCGAGAAGTCGGTGGGGAGCCCCAGCGCCTCGTCGAAGCTGTTGGTGTGCAGGCTCTGCGTGCCGCCCAACACCGCCGCCATGGCCTCGACCGTGGTTCGCACCACGTTGTTGTAGGGATCCTGCTCGGTGAGCGAGACGCCGCTCGTCTGGCAGTGCGTCCGCAGCATCGCCGACCGCCGGTCCTTGGGGCCGAACCGGGAGATGACCCGGTGCCACAGCAGCCGGGCGGCCCGCAGCTTGGCCACCTCCATGAAGAGGTTCATCCCGATGGCGAAGAAGAACGACAGCCGCCCGGCGAACCGGTCGATGTCGAGCCCCCGACCCAGCGCGTAGCGCACGTACTCCAACCCGTCGGCGATGGTGAAGGCCAGCTCCTGGGTGGCGGTGGCCCCTGCCTCCTGCATGTGGTAGCCGGAGATCGAGATCGAGTTGAACCGCGGCATGTGCTGCGCCGTGTGCTCGATGATGTCGGCCACGATCCGCATGCTCGGCTCGGGCGGGTAGATGTACGTGTTGCGGACCATGAACTCCTTGAGGATGTCGTTCTGGATGGTCCCGCTGAGCTGGGCCCGATCGACGCCCTGCTCCTCGCCGGCCACCACGAAGCACGCCAGCGTGGGCAGCACGGCTCCGTTCATCGTCATCGACACCGACATCCTCTCGAGGGGGATCCCGTCGAAGAGGACGTTCATGTCCTCGACGGAGTCGATCGCCACCCCGGCCTTGCCCACGTCGCCCTCGACCCGGGGATGGTCGGAGTCGTAGCCGCGATGCGTGGCCAGGTCGAACGCCACCGACAGGCCCATCTGCCCGCCCGCCAGGTTGCGCCGGTAGAAGGCGTTTGACTCCTCCGCGGTGGAGAACCCGGCGTACTGGCGGATGGTCCAGGGCCGGTTGGCGTACATCGTCGCCCGCACGCCCCGCACGAACGGGGGGAACCCGGGCAGGGAGTCCAGCGCCTCGACGCCGGCGAGGTCGGCGGGCGTGTACAGGGGCCGCACGTCGGTGCCCTCGGGGGTGGCCCACACCAGGCTGTCGGGGTCGGCACCCTCGAGGTCTTCGGCCGCGAGCGCCCGCCAGTCGTCCAGCGTGGGCTTCTCGCGGGGCTCGGTCATCGGGATCCAGCCTAGGGAAGCCGACGCCGGGCGACGAAGCCTGTCCGCCCGTAGGATCACCGGTCGATCCCGCACCAAAGGACCCGCGCATGCCCGACGCCCAGGCCTGCCTCTCGGTGGTCATCCCCTGCTACAACGAGCGCGACACGGTGGCGGCCGTGGTGGCGCAGGTGCTCGCGTCCCCGTGGACGGCCGAGGTCGTCGTCGTCGACGACGGATCGACCGACGGCACCCGCGACATCCTGGCGGGCATCAGCGAACCCCGCGTCCGCGTGCTGCTGCAGCCCCGCAACCAGGGCAAGGGAGCCGCGCTGCGCCGGGGGTTCGCCGAGGCCACGGCCCCGCTGGTGATCGTCCAGGACGCCGACCTCGAGTACGACCCCGGCGAGTACGGCGCGCTGGTCCAGCCCCTCCTCGACGACGACGCCGACGTCGTCTTCGGGTCGCGGTTCATCTCCAGCCGCCCGCACCGTGTGCTCTACTTCTGGCACTCGGTGGGCAACCGGATCCTCACCACCCTGTCCAACGTCTTCACCAACCTGAACCTCACCGACATGGAGACCTGCTACAAGGTGTTCCGCCGCGACGTCATCCAGGCCATCGACCTCGAAGAGAACCGGTTCGGCGTGGAGCCCGAGGTCACGGCCAAGGTCGCCGCCCGCCCCGAATGGCGCGTCTACGAGGTAGGCATCAGCTACCACGGCCGCACCTACGCCGATGGCAAGAAGATCGGGTGGCGCGACGGCATCCGGGCCGTGTGGTGCATCCTCAAGTACTCGCCGCCGGGTGCGCGCGTGCGCCGTGGGCTACGTGGCCGGTCCGGCCCCGCCGAGGCCCCGCCGGTGCGGGTTGCCCGCGACGATGGCTACCGGGCCGACGGTGCCACCGCCGCCCACGGTGACCATTCGCGCGCCTGAGCCGAGCGGTGATCGGCGCGTGGGCGCGCCGCTGTTCGAGCTGGACGGCGTGTCCCTGGAGATCGACGGCCGCCCGATCCTGCGCGACATCTCGCTCGTCGTCTCCGACGACGGCATCACCGTGCTGCTCGGCCCGTCCGGCGCCGGCAAGACGATGATCCTGCGGCTGCTCAACCGGCTCGAGGTGCCGACCGCGGGCGTGGTCCGCTTCCGGGGGGAGCCGGTGACGTCGATCGATCCCCTGGCGCTCCGCCGCCGGGTGGGCATGGTGTTCCAGCGGCCGGCACCGTTCCCGGGCACGGTGCGCGACAACCTGCGGGTGGCCGACCCGGCGGCGAACGACGACGCGTTGTTCGAGGCGCTGGGCGGCGCCGGCCTGCCAGCGGCGTTCCTCGACCGGTCGGCGGACGACCTGTCCGGCGGCGAGTCGCAGCGCATGTGCCTGGCCCGCACGCTGGTCACGCGACCCGAGGTGCTGCTCATGGACGAGCCCACCTCGGCACTCGATCCCGACGCCCGCCACCGCCTGGAGCGCACCGCCCGTGATCTCGCCGCCGAGGGCCGGCCGGTGGTGTGGGTGACCCACGACCTGGAGCAGGCGGACCGATTGGCGGACGACGTGCTGGTGGTCATCGACGGACGGGTCGCTTCGGCCGCGGAGCGTGACCGCTTCCTGAAGGAGGACGACGGTGGTTGAGAACCATGGATGACGCCGCGATCGGGTGGGGCGGGCTGACCCTCTCGCTGATCCTCGTGGCCGTGGCCGTCGGCCTGTCGGTGTGGCAGGGGCTGCGGCTCGAGCGCGAGATCGTGTGGGCGTGCGGCCGGGCCATCGCCCAGCTTCTAGCGGTGGGCTACCTGCTCGTGCTCGTGGTCGACGAGGACGCACCCGTGATCTGGGCGTGGCTGTGGGTCGGGGCCATGGTGGTCTTCGCCGCCGTGACCGTGCGGCGCCGCGCCGCGGGGATCCCCGGCATCACCCGGCTGGCGGCG
Source organism: Acidimicrobiales bacterium (assembly GCA_050744525.1). Classification (GTDB taxonomy): domain Bacteria; phylum Actinomycetota; class Acidimicrobiia; order Acidimicrobiales; family VFJN01; genus DASQUK01. Next base: position 6,267 of record JBOGHG010000152.1, read on the forward strand.
CTGGCCATCGCCGCGTCCGCCGCCATCAGCCTGCTGGTCGTGTTCGGCCTCGGCGTCTACCCCAACGTCGGGCGCGCGGTCGTGCCCATCGCCGGCATGATGATCGGCAACTCGATCGGCGGCGTGGTGGTGGCGGCCCGCCGCATCGTGGGCGAGCTCGCCGACCGGCGGCCCGAGGTGGAGGCCCGGTTGGCCCTCGGTCAGCCGTGGCAGCAGGCGTCGAAGCCGTTCGTGCGCAGCGCGCTCCGCACCGCGCTGACGTCGCAGCTCGAGAGCACCAAGGCGGTGGGGCTGGTGTTCCTTCCGGGCGCCATGACCGGCCTCATACTGGCGGGCGTCGACCCGGTCGACGCCGTGCTCGTCCAGGCCGCGATCATGTACCTCATCCTCGGCTGCGTGGCCACCAACGTGGTGGTGATCGGGCTCGGCCTCACGCGCCGCCTGTTCACCCCCGACCATCGCCTGGTCCGGCTGGCCCGAACGACGGCCTGACGACGAACACGCTTGTTCACCGATAGTACGCTCGGTCCGGTGACGTTGCGTCCTGCCGCCCGCAGAGCCCGTCGGGCCCGGGCCCCGATCGCCGCCGCGCTGGGCCTGGCCGTGATCGTCTCGGGCTGCTCCGGCGACGGTGAGACGGCCGGCCCCACGGACCCGGCGCCGGGCACCGAGGCCACGGGGGCCGGTTCGACGGCCCCCGAGGAGTTCACCGGCCATGTCGACGACTTCTATGTGGTGCCCGACCCGCTGCCCGCCGGCGAGCCGGGTGAGCTGATCCGCGTGCAGGAGGTGGGGGCCACGGAGGACGGGTCCGCCACCGTCCGGGTCATGTACCACTCCCGGGATGCCGAGGACCGTGACCGCGCGGTGACGGGGATCGTCACCTACCCGACCGGGCCGGCACCCGACGGTGGGTGGCCGGTGGTCTCGTGGGCGCACGGGACCACGGGGCTGGCGTCGCGCTGCGCGCCGAGCCGAGCCGGTGACGCGGCGCCGGCGTTCGGCGTGGAGGGCGTGCGGGTGGCGACCGACTACGTGGGGTTGGGGCCCGTCGGCGAGATCCATCCCTACCTGTCGCGCGCCAGCGAGGGGAACAGCGTCATCGACGCCGTGCGCGCCGCCAGGCAGCTCCCCGCCGCCCATGCCGGGAGGCGCTGGTTGGCGGTCGGCCACTCACAGGGTGGCCACGGGGCGCTGTCCGCCCACGAGCTGGCCGGGCCCTACGCGCCGGAGCTCGAGCTTGTGGGGACCGTGGCCCTGGCCCCGGCCTCCGACTTCGACCGGACGTTCGGGGGCATCGACCAGATCGTCGCCCGCGTCGTGGGCGCGATGGCCCTGTACGGCGCGGCGGGCGAGCATCCCGAGATCGATCCCGCCGACTACGTCGGGCCGCAGTTGGCGGCGGCCGCGGAGGTGATCCGCACGCAATGCCTCGACGAGATCATCGCCGCGGTGGCCGGGATACCGGGCGGCGACGACTTCTACCGGCAGGATCCGCGCGAGACGGAGCCGGCGCGGTCGCTGCTGCTGGCCAACGAGGTGGGCGAGGTCTCGGCGGAGGCCCCGCTGCTGTTGGTCTCGGGCACGATCGACGACCGTGTCGTCATCGATCGGGTGCGATCGCTGTACCGCCGGCTGTGCGATGTGGGCCAGGTCACCGAGCTGGTCGTGGTGGACGGCGCCGGTCACGGCGACATCATCCCGAGGACGGCGGAGCAGGTCGAGGCCTGGCTCACCGACCGGTTGGCGGGCGACCCGGCGACCGACTCATGCGTCGTGGCCCCATGAGCCGGGACCGCTCGACGATCGCCGCCGGGACCCAGGCCGGGGCGACGACCGAGCGCCTGCCTCGCGGGCGTCACCACCTGAGCCGCGCCCAGGTCGAGCAGTCGCAACGCCGGCGTTTGCTCGCGGCGATGGCCGAGGCGCTGACCGAGAAGGGCTACGTCGGCACGTCGGTGGCCGACGTGCTCGAGGGCGCCGGCGTTTCGCGCCAGACCTTCTACCAGCAGTTCAGCTCCAAGCTGGACTGCTTCATGCACGCGTTCGACGCCGCCGGGGACTTGCTGTTCGCCCGCCTCGACGAGGCGCAACGGCAGGCCCACGGACCACCGATCGAGCGCTTCGAGCGCGCCCTCGGCGCCTACTTCGACAGCCTCGACGACCAACCCGCCCTGGCCCGCGTGTTCCTGGTCGAGGTCTACGCCGCCGGCCCCCGAGCCCTGGAACGCCGGGCGGCGCTGCAGGGTCGCATCGTACGGGCGATGTCCGACCTCCTCGGCGCACGCAGCGACCAAGCGCGCTTCGCCTGCGAGGTCCTCGTCGCCGGCGTGGGCGCGCTGGTCACGGGCCCGCTGGTCACGCACGACCGCGACGCGCTCCGGGGCCTCGAGGACCGCGTCATCGACCTCGTCCGCCTCGCCGTCGAAGCCCGCCCGGTCGAGCCCTAGGGCCCTAGCCTGGGGATGTGCCACTGCGCTTCGTGATCATCGGTGGGGGGCCCGCCGGCAACACGGCGGCCACGACCGCGGCCCGCCTCGGCGCCGAGGTGACGCTGGTCGAACGCGACCTCGTCGGCGGCGCCGCCCACCTGCACGACTGCATCCCCTCCAAGGCCATGATCGCCACCGCCGGCGCCATGGGGATGGTCGACCGGGTCGCCGGCATGGGCCTGTCGGGTGCGGACGCGGAGCTGGACCTCGAAGGACTGCGCAAGCGGATCCAGGGGATCGAGGACCGGCTCGAGTCCAACATCGTCCAGCTGCTGCAGAGCCAGGGCGTCCGCATGATCCGGGGCCGCGGGCGGCTCAAGGGCCCCCACGAGATCGCCGTCGAGACGGACGAGGGCGTGAGCGAGATCGAGGCCGACGCCATCCTCGTGTCGACCGGCAGCAGGCCCCGCGTCCCCGACTGGGCGCAGGTCGACGCCGAGCGGGTCCTCACCACCCGGGACGCCTACCCGCCCCGCGAGCTGCCCGAGCACCTGGTGGTGATCGGGTCGGGGGTGACCGGCGTGGAGTTCGTGCACATGTTCTCGTCGCTGGGCAGCCGGGTCACCCTCATCGTCAGCCGCCAGC
>JBOGHG010000153.1:0-9325 GCA_050744525.1 Acidimicrobiales bacterium
CCCTCCGGCCGAAGCTCCCCGGGGCCGAAGCCGATGGAATCCACGGAGTTCAGGTGCTCGACGATGGCCTCGCCCTCCGCAGGCTGCTCGACGAGGCCCGGCCTTCCCGGGCAGTCGTCGTAGGCGGCGGTTACATCGGCTTGGAGATGGCCGAGGCCCTCGTCATGCGGGGACTCGAGGTAGCGCTGGTCGAGAAGGGGGCCCAGCCCATGGCCACCCTCGATCCCGACATGGGCTCACTCGTCGCCGACGCGATGCAGCAGGTGGGCGTCGCCCTGTACCTGGAGCAGACGGCAACGGGATTCGAGACCGCCAACGGGGAGGTCCGGGCGGTGGTCACCACCGAGCGGACACTGCCCGCCGACCTCGTGGTCTTGGGGCTCGGCGTCCGCCCCAACAGCGACCTCGCCCAGACGGCCGGCATTCCGGTGGGGCCAACCGGTGGCATCGTGACCGACCAGCGCATGCGGACGGCCATCCCAGGCGTGTGGGCGGCGGGCGACTGCGTGGAAGTCTTCCACCGGGTCTCCCGCCAACCGGTGGCCATCGCCCTCGGCACCCACGCCAACAAGCAGGGCCGCGTGGCCGGGATCAACATCGGAGGCGGCTATGCCACCTTCCCCGGAGTGGTGGGGACGGCCGTCACGAAGATCTGCGGGGTCGAGGTGGCCCGCACCGGCCTCGGCGACGCCGAGGCCACCGAGGCCGGCTTCGAGCACGAGGCCGTGATCGTGGAGTCGACCACCCGGGCCGGTTACTTTCCCGGCGCCACCCCCATCAAGACGAAGATCATCGCCGAGCGCCGGACGGGGCGATTGCTCGGAGCCCAGATCGTGGGACAAGAGAACGCAGGCAAGCGCATCGACGCCCTCGCCATCGCCTTGTGGAACGAGATGACCGTCGAGGAGATGGCCGGGCTCGACCTCGCGTACGCCCCGCCGTTCTCCCCGGTATGGGACCCCGTGCTCATCGCCGCCCGCAAGGCGTCCGAGCGTGTCGAGGAGACGATGCCGGGATCCCGGTGAGCGGCCCCTGCCGGAGCACCGCAACGGCATAGATGCGGCCGTGGCCAGGACCGGCTCCGGCCCTCGCCGGCGATCACCCGTCGAACCAGACGGCTCGATCGTATTCTCTGTCGGTGGGTGAAGAGACCCGTATCCCCATCGAGTCCCGGGTCATCGCGGAACCCGGGGAGGCGGGGCCCGTCGGCAGCGACGAGCCGGCGGCGGCCCGCCGGGCGACGTCAACCCGGGTTATCCGCCAGCCTCGGCGTCCTGGTCGGCTGGCCGCGGCGGCCGTGGCGGTGGCGGCGCTGGTCACCGGCGGTGTGGGACTGGCGCTGCGGGATGGCGGCGGATCCGCCGAGCCGGACCGCGACGAGCCCCCGCCCGACGCGGGTACCGCTACCGCGGACCCCCGAGGCGTCCCCGCCCCCCAGGCCTACAGACGGGCTGCCCTCGACCTCGAGGAGGCCGGCTCGTTCGCCTACCGCGGCGTGGTCCGCACCGCCGAGGGCAACCCGTTCCTCCCGCCGGGCTGGGCCGGCGGCGAGGTGATGGTCGAGGGCGCCGCGGTGCTGCCCAACTTCGCGGGTCGGGAGACCGCCGTCGACGCCGCGGGCCGGGCGTTCGAGACGGTGACGACGTCCGGGGGCGCTTGGAGCCGCGCCGCGCTGCGTCCCGACGGCCTAGCCGAAGCCCGTTGGGAGCAGCTCCGGCCCCCGGCTGCCTTGGGTTTCTTTCCGTCACCCAACGTCAGCAGGCTGTTGCAGACGTCGGCCTCCAACCGGGTCGGCGAGCTCGGCCTGACGGTGGCGCTGGCCACCCGATCGGCAGGCGAGCGGCGCGGCGACCGCCCGGACGCCACCGGCCGGCGGGTGGTCCGGGCCACCCTGCCGGCCCATGGCCTCGATGAGCCGTGGGCGGCCGCCGATGTCCTGCTCACGCTCGACGGCGAAGACGTTGCTGGGATCGCCGTCCGATCCGCACCGGGCCGGGCGCGCTTCGAGGTCGAGCTCGACATCGTGGGCATCGGGAGGCGGCAGACCGTGGTTCCGCCGGAGATCGCCGAGGTCGCCCGCAGCAGCGTGCAGCTCGACGCCCTGGCGGCGGCGGGCATCCACCCGGTCGAGCTGGGTACGCTGCCGTCGGGCTGGGTGCTGAGCCAGGCCTGGGAGTCCAGCCGCACCCCCGAGTGCACAGAGCTCGCCCTGGGCTACGCCGATGCCGTCCCCGACGGGAGCACACCAGGCTGGTTAGGGGTCACGATGACCACCGAGCGCTGTGCCCCGGTTCTCAACGCGGTGATCGTGGTGAGCAGGCCGGAACCGTTTGCCGTCGGGCGCTTCACCGGGACGATCGGTGAGCAGGGGACGGAGACGACCGGCTGGCTGTCCGACGGCGTGCTCGCGATCGCGTTCGTCACCGACCTCTCCGCCGAGGACGCCACCGCCCTGCTGGCGTCGCTGCAGCCGTTCGACCCGGGGGGCGAGCCGACGCCGGGCGACGCCATCCCGCCGTCCTGACGGCACACCTGGGAACCCCGGGTGCCCCGGCGTAGTAGGCGCGGATGCGGCGTCTTCCAATCGACTCAGTCGTCCGCCGGCCAGCCCACCATCGCATCGTGTCGCCTACAGCGGAATCGTGGCCTCCCGCCGGCGCCGTGCCCGGGCCCGGTGGACGACCAAGGCGCCGGCAACCCCCGCCAGCCCGCCCCCCACGCCCGCGGCCACCGCCGGCCACACCGGGTCACCTGTTGTCATGGCCGCCGTCGGTGCCGGCGGCATGGCAGCCGCGGCCTTCTTGGCCGGTGCCCCGGACGTCGGCGCCTTGGGGCCCGAGCTGTCGGCGGCGATGACGCCGAGATCGGCCAGCGTGCTGAGGACGCTGGCTTGAACTCGATACCACATGCCGAATTCGTCGAGATAGATATGGACCAGAGGGCCACCGGCGGCGAACGGGTAGAGCTCCTGTTCGTACGCGGTGGTGACCCCGGACAGGCGCCATGCCACCGAGTAATCGGGTCCGAGCTCGTCGGTGGGCCGCTCGGTCGTGAGGTCGACGACCGTCGTGTCACCCATGACGACGTCTGCGTAAAGTTGTTCTTTGAGATCCACGGGGCGGCCGGCATTGTCGAGGACGGTGCCGTTGTCCCCGGTCGACAAGACGACCGGCTGGGCCAACCCCGGTCCGTGGATCGTGACGGACTCCAGCTCCTTGGCCGCCGCCGGGCTCGCCAGCCCCACGAGGCTCGTCAGGGCCACCGCGCCTGCGCCCGCCACCGTGCCGAGGGTCGTCTTCAACCGCATGCTCCTCTACACCGCTCGGTCACCAGCGGTTCCGTCGGTACCTCTGCCCGGGTACCGCCCACCGCGGCCGTCGACGCCGCCCCGATGCCCCCGGCGCCGAGGGGCTGCCGAATGACAGCCATGTCGCCCACGCAGCGTGCTTGCGTAGGGCGCTGGTTCCCTGGGCCGGCACGTCACCGATCGGCCGCATCTGGAGCACCCGGGTCACCCTTGGGGCCGTGTGGCGGAGAGGGCGTGGTCGAGCAACTCGTCGTCCGTGAGGGACCGACCGCGAGCACGTAGGCGTACCGTTTCGGCGCCACCCAGTGCCTTCTCGACCCGTTGGACCGCCTCGGCGTACCGGGCGGCCTCGGTCCCGAACGCTGCCGGTCCGTAGGTCTCGATGGCGCCGATGAGCACGGCAGCCGGCTGGTGGGCGCCGGTGCGCACCAGGAACTCCACGAGGTTCCGAAGTGTCGACCACTGCAGGTTCCAGTCGCCGCGATCCCGCCAGTGGCGAATGGCGGTAGCGAAATCGGCGCCCGCGCCGCTGGGGTCCTGCGACCGGGCTCGGATCGTCGTGATGGTCACGAGGGAGACACCTTCGGCCAGCGAGCTGTGGCAGGCCACGGCACGCTCGTGGGCTCGGTAGAGCAGCTCGAGCGCCACCGCTGGATCGGTCTCGGCCTGCACCTCCCCATCGAGGTAGTCGACATAGGCGAGCACGGTCGGAGCCCCGACTTCGCGGCTGAGACGGCGGGCTTCTGGCACGATGACCTCGGCCCGCTCCTGGTCGCCGGCGTAGCTGGCACCCAGACCGCGTAGGACGTGGCCCACGGTGGCCAGGTAGAGGTCGCCGTGCCGGTGCCCCAGGTCGACCACGCGCTCGGCCTCGGCCTCGGTGCGGCCGAGTGCGCCGTCTCGCAGGTGGAGATTCGCCGCGACGAGAGCGACGTGCCGGCCCAGGGAACCGACGGGGGATCGCGCCTGCTCCAGCCGGGACCAGGCGCGGTCGTGGTCGTCGACGTGCATGGCCCCGAGCGCCGACACCGCCAACACGACCTCGGCCAGTGGATGGTCGGTGCCGAAGGCATCGAGCGATTCGTCGGCCCATGCGGCGAGGTCAGCGCGCAGGCGGTCGTACACGAGCGAATACAGCGATGCCGGGATGGTCATCGCGGCATCGACGTTTCCGTGTTCGAGGGCCAGCTGATGGGCGGCGCGGAGCTCAACGGTCTCGCTCTCGGCGATCTGCAGCCACCGCATCTCGTCCGGCGTGCGGAGGCCGGCGTCGATGCGCTCGGCCCGCTCCGCCAACGCGCTCACGTAGCGGCGCTCGGTCGTCGTTCGGTCCGTGCGTTCGTTGAACGCGGCGCGAGCGACCGCGCGGATCGTGTCGAGCATCCGCAACCGCCAGCCGGCGGTGGTGTCGACCGGCGTGATCAGGGACCGGTCGCGCAGCTTCCGCAGGTGCCCGACGGTCGTGTGTTCCGTCCCCGGCGCCGCGCACGCCGCCACGAGCTCGGCCACGAAGGGACCACGGAACATCGAGAGCTGCTCGAAGGTCGACCGCTCCTCCTCGGACAACAACGAGATCGAGCGTTCGACACTGGCCACCAGGCCGCCGCGGGGACCGCCGAGCACGGCGATCGGATCGTGCACCGCGTCGAGGAGGTCATCGGCCGACAGGCTGCGGAGCGCTCCGGCCAGGACCTCGACGTTGAGCGGCAGACGGTCGACGGCACGGCACAGCTCCAACGCGGCGATGTCGTCCGGTGGGTCGACGCCGGCGGCCTCGGCGTGCAGCCAGAGGAGCGCGCTGGCGTCTTCCTCGCCCAGAGGACCGATCTCTACCAGACGCTCGCCCGCTATACGGACCGGGGCCCGGCTGGTGGCCAGCACCCGAAGCTCGGGACACGCGTGGAGGAGCCGCTCACCGATGTCGACGAGCGACGAGGAAACCAGCTCGCAGCAGTCGAGGACGAGCAACGCAGGTGCCGAGGACAGACGACGGACAACCCGGTCGATGTACGGCGGGCGAGGCGCCGCGCCGACCGCCTGAGCGATCGTGAGATCGACCTCGTCGACTGCGGTCTCGGTCAGGTCTGCGAACGAGGCCTGCACGGACGCTCGGGCCACGGCCTCGAGCGCCAACCTGGTCTTTCCGGCGCCGCCGGCCCCGACGAGGGTCGTCCAGCCAGGTTTCGCAACGGCCGAGGTGACGATCTCGAGCTCGTGGTCGCGGCCGATCAGCGGGCCGTGGACACGCGGCACGGGCCGGCGGGCCGTCGCTCGCGACTCTCGCAGCACCGAGGCTTCGGCGTCACACAACAGCACCGAGGGTTCGAGACCGACCGCTGCCAAGACGGCGGTGGCCTCCTGCACGGCGCGCAACGCCTCGGCCCGGCGACCGCTGACGTCGAGCGCCTCGACAAGCATGGCCCAGCTCGCCTCGTCGAGCGGGTGGGCAGCCACGAGCTCGCGGAGCGCTACCACCGCGGCAGTCAGGTCGCCGTCAGCGAGGTCGAGGGTGGCGAGCTCGCGCCGCGCCATGCAGTAGCGAGTGACGAGTCCATGAGCCGCTGCGCGGACGAACCGATGGTCACCGTACGCGCCGAACGGATCGCCCCGCCATGCCACGAGGGCCTCGGTGAGCCGGCCCCGCCGCTCGCCACGAGTGGCGGAGGTGGCCGAGACCAGCGTGTCGAAGTGATGGGCGTCGGTCGGTGAGCACAGGCGGTACGCCGCATCGTCGCGGACGATCGCGCCCTCCCCCAGCGCCCTGCGAAGGCGTGTCAAGTGCGAATGGAGCGAGTTCTCGGCCGAGGGAGGCGGGTCGTCCCACACGGCATCGATCAATCGGTGGAACGGCACAGCCGTCGGTCGCGAGGCCGCGAGGACAGCGAGCAGGAGCAGCTGCGTCGGGCTCGTGACCGGCGCACCCTCGACCCGGACCGGTCCGAGCACCTCGACCCTTCGCACATGGAGATCGTAGGACTCATCCCCGGCTGCACCTCAGCTGCACCTCAGCTGCACCTGCGGCAAGTGACGATCGGTTCCGCCGTGTACCGACACCGCAGGAGGTCGCTCGTGTCCGACACCCGTTCTGGCCAGGTTGCAGCGACCGCGGCCGAGATCTACGACCAGTTCTTCGTGCCCGCACTCTTCGCCGAGTGGGCGCCGCGCCTGTGCGACGCGGCCGTGCTCGGTGAGGGCCAGAGCGTGGTCGACGTCGGGTGCGGCACCGGAGTGGCCGCCCGGACCGCCGCGGTGCGGGTGGGTCCGTCGGGTGCGGTCACCGGCGTCGACGTGAACGAGGGCATGCTCGCCGTCGCCCGGCGACACGACCCGAGCATCACGTGGAGACACGCAGCGGCCGAGGAGCTTCCGTTCGACGACGGTTCGTTCGACGCCGTGCTGAGTCAGTTCGCGCTGATGTTCTTCGTCGACCCCGACGCTGCGATCGCCGAGATGCGCCGGGTCACCTCGCCCGGCGGCCAGGTCGCAGTCGCCGTCTGGTGCTCCCTGGCGGAGACACCGGGCTACGGGGCGATGGCCCACCTGCTGCACCGCCTGTTCGGCGACGAGGCCGCCGATGCGCTGCGCGTACCGTATGCCATGGGCGACGGGGAGCAGGTGGCGGAACGCTTCCGGGCCGCGGGGCTCGACCCGGCGCTAGCGACGATGACGGGCACCGCCCGGTTCCCTCGATCGAGTCCTGGGTCCACACCGACATCAGGGGCTGGACGCTGGCCGACATGATCGACGACGAGCAGTACCAACACCTGCTGGAGGTCGCGCTCGTCGAGCTACAGCCCTTCGCTGGCCCCGATGGGACGGTGTCGTTCGCGCATCCAGCTCATCTCGTGACCGCCACGGCCCGCTGACATGAATCAGCTCACGCCCCGTGAGCCTTCGTGGATCAACGAGGCGCCAGCCCGGTGCATGGCCTCAACCGCGGTGGCCGCGACGCCGGCCACGGTCTGGTCCGTACTCGTTGACCACGGTTCGTGGCCGGCGTGGTTCCCGACCGTACGAGACGTGGCGGTCACCGAGGCCGCGGTCGGGGTCGGCGCGCGTCGCCGCGTCCGCCTCAAGTCGGCCACCTGACCTACACGTGGCGCACGGGGGCACCACGTCGCTCGGTCGGAAAGACGGGGACTGCCCGGTTGACACCGAAGACGGTAAGTGGGAACTTACGGTTCGTGGTAACTTACAGACAGACTGGCGGTGCATGGGATGCCATGGGCGATCGCACCCGGCGAGCCATCCTCGAGCGATTGGCCGAGCGCCCCTCCGCAGTGGGCGAGCTCGCCGACCAGCTTCCGGTCAGCCGCCCCGCGGTCTCCCAGCACCTCAAGGTGCTCAAGGCGACCGGGCTCGTCGATGACGAGACGGTCGGAACCCGGCGCGTCTACCGGCTCAACCCCGCCGGCGTGCAGGCGTTACGGGACCAGCTCGAGACGTTCTGGAACCGCGCCATGGCCAACTACGACGCCGCGATTGATGACGACTTCACGGAGGACGAGACATGACCCAGGTAGCAGACACGGTGGTCCGGAAGGAGATCGTCGTCGAGGCGCCGATCGAGCATGCCTTCAGCGTGTTCACCGATCGCTTCGGCGACTTCAAGCCGCGCGAGCACAACCTGCTCGGCGCGCCCATCACCGAGACCATCTTCGAACCCCGCGTCGGCGGTCACATCTACGATCGGGCCGAGGACGGCACGGAATGTCGCTGGGCCCGCGTCCTGGTCTACGAACCCCCCACCCGGGTCGTGTTCAGCTGGGACATCGGACCCACCTGGCAGCTCGAGCCAGACCCCGCCAGCACCAGTGAAGTCGAGGTGCGATTCGTCACCGAGGGACCCAACCGGACCCGCGTCGAACTGGAGCACCGCCACATCGACCGCCACGGCCCCGGCTGGGACGCCGTCTACCACGGCGTCGACGGCGACGGGGGCTGGCCCCTCTACCTCACCAGATACGCCGCCCTGCTCAGCCGGTAGGACCCGGCATGTGCCACCTACCGCCGTGACCGCGACGCGCGATGAACCCATTCCCGTCGCAGGCCTTCTCGAGCTGTCGCTGATCCATCATCTCGCTCCGTTGCGCTCGTCAGTCGGCCTGACGCTCCCATCCTGGCGACGCGAGGTCGCAGTTCCAAATGACAGAACCTCCGCATGATCGGCGCGACACCACCGGCTTCCGCCTCGGTCCCGCCGCCGGGGCCGGGACTGCTCGACCTCGTGTCGTCGACGGGCCCGGTGTCCATGGATGACTTGCGATCCGTCGCAAATCGATGCCGGGCGCCCCGATGATCCGTAGCAGCTACCTCGGTGATCACGACGGCCTGAATTCATGAGCAGTCGTTTGACTGACGTGCTCGCCCATCTCGTTCTGTTGTCCTGTTTGAGAACACCCGAAGCCGTTCTTGGACGGGTCCAACTGAGTGCACCTCGGCCGGCGCTGAGGTAGCCGCGTCTTGCGGCTGCTGGCGACACCAACTCAGGAGACATCGTGGCCACATTCACCAGGGGCTTCACCGGGCGTGGCGGACTCGAACGAGACCCACGCCTGCCGCCGGGCCAATACGACGCGGGCCAGAGCTGGCCGGTGCTCACCGCCGAGCCGACGCCGCACCTCGACACCGGATCCTGGTCCTTCACCGTGGAAGGCCTCGTACGAAGGCCTACCACCTGGAGCTGGAAGGAGATCCGAGCGCTCCCAAGCTCAGGCTTCACCGGCGACATTCACTGCGTCACGAGCTGGTCCAAGCTGGGGATCAGCTTCACCGGCGTATCAGTCGACACGCTCCTGGAGGCCGCGATGCCGCTGGCGGCCGCGACCCACGTCCTCGCCTATTCCCACACGGGCTACACGACCAACCTCCCGCTCCCGGACGTGACCGGTGGGCGCGCGTGGGTGGTTTGGGAGGTCGACGGACAGCCTCTGCCTCGCGAGCACGGGGGACCAGCCCGCCTGGTCGTTCCCCACCTGTACTTCTGGAAGAGCGCCAAGTGGATTGCCGGGTTGAGGC
>JBOGHG010000154.1:0-9270 GCA_050744525.1 Acidimicrobiales bacterium
CTAGCTGAGGCCTAGCCGAGGCCAAGCCGGCGTCAGGCGGCCAGGTCGTCGTCGGTGGCGATTGCCTCCGGGGCCGGCCTGCCGTAGATGCCGATCCTGCGAAGTGCGAGCTCGGCCAACGCCGCGAGCGTCAGACCGACGGCAACGCCGAGGCCGGTGGCCAGGAGCGTGTGGTCGTGGAACGTGGTGCCACCGAGGTAACCCAGGGAGGCGCCGAAGGCCGCCCAGAGGGGCCCGGCGAGGCAGGTGATGGCGCTGAAGCGCGCCAGCGGGAAGCGGAGGCGCCCGCTCACGAATGTGCTGGCGGTGCGCCCTCCGGGCACGAAGCGGGCCACCAGCAGGATCGTCGGTCCCCGGACCTGGAGCTGCTGCGCCGCCCAGGCCACCGGGCGACCTTGCTTCCGGAGCGCCGGGGCCCGCCGCGGCTCGTCCAGCGCCCGAGCCCGTAGGAGAGGTGGTCGCCGGCGATGGCGCCGGCCGCCGCCGCGATACCGACCGCCACGATGGTGAGCCGCCCCTGCCACGCGAGCACGCCGGCCAGGATCACGGTCGCCTCGCTGGGCAGCACCGGAAAGACGACGTCGAGCGCCGCGACCCCGAAGATCAACAGGTACGCGAACACACCCAGCTCGGCGAGGACGTTGAGATCGATCATCGTGGCCGTCGCCGCTCGCGGCATGCGGTATTCCGCCGAAGCGCATGCATGATTGCCACCGTACGACCTCAACGCCCGCCGGGGCATCGGGGATTCCCCCGAAGTGGCTCGGGGTCAGCGGCGCGCGAGGTCGCGGATGGCTTGGCGCTGGTCGTAACCGAACGGCAGCAGGGCGAGCGCCGGCGTCGACACGCCGCTGTCCAGGTAGCGCTCGATGTGCTCACGGCACTGTTCGGGCTTGCCCCACACGATCAGCTCGTCCACGACCTCGTGGGGAATGGCGGCCAGCGCCCCCTTGCGGTCGCCCTCCTTCCACAACCGCCACATGTCCCCGAGCCGGTCACCGCGACCCAGCCAGGCGTGGAACGCCGCGTACACCGGCACGTTGAGGTAGGCAGCGATCGCGAACCGTCCCATGCCCCGCACCTTGTCGGCGTCGTCGCTCGGGGCCACGAAGATCCGGGCCACGATCTCGGGGGGCGCGCCATCCGGCGCGTCGGCCCCCTCTGCGGCACGGCGCACGATGGGCGCCACGGTGGCCACGTCGTCGGCCGACAGCCAGTTGACGATGGCGCCGTCGCCCTCGCGGCCGGCGAGGCGCAGCATGCCCTCCCGCAATGCGGCCACCAGGATCGGCACCGGCTCCGGGGGCACCACGCCCAGCTTGAAGCCGCGCACCGAGAACGTCTCGTACTCGGCCGTCACCTTCTCGCCGCGCAGCGCCCGGCGCAGGAAGCGCACCATGTCGCGCGTGCGCTGGTAGGGATGCTCGAACGGGATGCCGTTCCATCCCTCGACGATGACGTTGGACGACGTGCCCACGCCCAGGGCGACCCGTCCCGGCGCCGCTTGGGCCAACGATCCCACGCTCTGCGCCAGGCAGCCCGGTCCCCGGGTGAACGCCGGGACGATGGCAGTGCCGAGGCGCAGGGACGGTGCCCATGCCGAGGCCAGCGCCAGCGGCGTGAAGGCGTCGGCCCCGTTGGCCTCCGACGACCAGACGTCGGTGTAGCCGAGATCGGCCAGCTCCACGATCCAGTCGCGTTGCTCGTGCAACGGGACGTTGTCGAAGGGAATCGTCATGCCGTAGCTCTGCATGAGCGGATGCTGTCACACGCGCCGTTCGCTGCCGACCCGAACGATGGTGGACTGGCTGGCCGTGGCCAGCAGGGTGCCGTCCTCGGCCCAGATGTGGACGACCCCATGCCCGAACCCGTGGGCGACGGCGTCGATGCGAATGTCGAGCAGGACCCACTCCGTCGGCACCAGCCGGTAGACCCGCAGGGTGTTGTCGAGGCTGCTGTTGCCACCCCCGGCGAGCCCGAGCGCCTGGCTGATCCCGAAGGGCACGTAGTCGCCGAGGATCGCCAGGCTGGCGCCGGACGACAGGTCCAGCAGGTCCGGCATCCGCGCCCAAACCGACGACCGCCCCTCGGGTGCGGGATGGCCCTCGACGTCCTCCCATGGGCGCGCGCGTGCCAGGCGGACGTCGATGCGATCATGGATCGACTCGCCGGTCGAGAGGCGGGGCGGACGGACCGGGCAGTCGTCGGGGCGGGGTACGTCGGGCCTGGTCGCCCAGATGCGCTCCGCCTTGTCGCCGCGCGTGCCCAGCGCGGCGTTGACCGTGAGGACCTCGGTGTCCGCCACGTGGCCCACGACGCGGGCCTGCGTGACGTGCTTCCCGGTCGCCGCGAGGGTCACGTCGATGTCGAGCACCGACGGCGGCCGGGCGTAGGACAGGTACTGCGCGGCCGCCCAGATGACCGGGCGCTGGCCGGTGCTCTCCATCGCCGCTATGGCGGCACCGAGCGCGCACCCGCCGAACAGGAACGGAGCTGCGGTGGAGATGCCGGGGGTGACCGGCAGGACCCAGCGCATGGGGTTGTGCGTCGGTTCGAGCCCGAGCCACTTGCGGGCATCCATCGGAGCGACTGTAGGTGCCAAACTGCCAAGCCATGACAGACACCCCTTGGCACGGCGATGCCTGCGCACTGGTCGACGCCTTCCGGTCGGGCGAGCGCGACCCCGAGGAAGAGGTCGGGTTGGTCCTCGGCGCGGTCGAACGCAGCGCGCTGAACGCGCTGTGCTACCTGGACCCCGAGGTCGCCCGAACGGCCGCTGCCGCAGCCGACGTGTCGCTGCCGCTCGGCGGCGTGCCCATCGGCGTCAAGGAGCTGGAACCGGTCCAGGGTTGGCCCCAGGCCGACGGCAGCCTGGTGTTCGCCGATCGCGTGGCCGACCACACCACGACGATGGTGCGGCGGCTGGAAGGTGCGGGGGTCGTCAAGGTCGGGCAGACGACGGCCAGCGAGTTCGGCGGGCTCAACGTCAGCGTCACCAAGCTCCACGGCGTGACCCACAACCCATGGCGGAAGGGGCGCACCGCCGGCGGCTCCTCGGGCGGATCGGCCGCGGCGGTGGCCGGTGGACTGCTGCCCATCGCCACCGGCGGCGACGGCGGGGGTTCGATCCGCATCCCCGCGGGCTTCTGCGGCCTGGTGGGGATGAAGGGCACCGCCGGCCGCATCCCCCGCGGCCCCGACACCGAGATCGCACCCCTGACGGTGGTGGTCGGGTGCGTGGCCCGCTCGGTCCGCGACGTCGCCCGCTGGTTCGACGTCTGCTCGGGCTACGACGCCCGCGACCCCTACAGCCTGCCCCGCATCGATGGCTGGGAGCGCGACCTGGGTTCCCGCGCCCTGAGCGGCCTGCGCGTCGCGATCGTGCCCGACCTGGGGAACGCGGTGGTCCGCCCCGAGGTCGAAGCCGTGGTCCGGGAGGCGGGCGAGGCGCTGGCTCGCGACGCCGGGCTGCGGCTCGTCGATGTGCCGGTGCGCCTGCCCGGGCTGGGCTTCGAGTGGGCCATGGCGAACATGTCCCAGCTACGCCGGGCGCTCACCGGCCTCTGGCCGGCCTGCAAGGACGACATGACGCTGGAGATGGCCTTCGGGCTCGACCTGGCCGATCAGATGTTCAACCTGGACATCGCCGCCAAGGTGGAGGCGCAGCGCACCGAGGCCAACGAACGCATGGCCGACGTGTTCGACGAGGTCGATGTCGTCGTCTGCGCCACCAACCCCGACGTGGCCTTCCCCGCCGACATCGGCATCAGCACGCGGGTGGGCAACGTGTCGGTGGGCCCCGAGAACAACGGGCTCCTGACGATCCCGGCCAACATCGTGGGCAACCCGGCCATCTCCGTCCCAGCCGGGACGGTGGACGGCCTGCCCGTCGGGATGCAGCTGATCGGTCGCCACCACGACGACGCTCTCCTGCTGGACCTGGCGCATGTGGTCGAACGCGAGCGGCCGTGGCCCCTGGTGGCACCGGGGGCACCGGTCTGAACGCCGGGCCGCGCCGCGCCTGCGCTCAGGTCATCACGATCCGGCGCGCCGTCACCCGGTAGCCGGCGCGCCCGATCGCAGCGGCCATCGGGCGGTCGCCGGTATCGGTGTCGGCCACGATCCGTTCGGCTCCCTCGCCGACCAGGAACGTGGTGGCTTCGGCCAGCAGCCCACCGACATGCCCGCGCCCCCGCTGCTCGGGAACGACACCGATGTAGGCGATGACGAACGACTGGTAGTTGCGCGACGGCATGACCACGCCGACGAGCGCGCCGTCGGCGGTGTAGGCGAGCCGCCACCACTCCCGGGGTGCGGGCATCCATTCCATATCCTCGAGCTGTATGCGCGCCGCGGCGGCGGGCCCATGGCGTTCGATGTCCCCGCCGTGAGCGGGCGGATGGTGATGTTCGACGTGGTCAAGCGCGCCTCCGTGGCCGAGGGCCCCAAATTGTCACACCCCATCGGGACACTGGGGGCATGACCAAGCAACTCACCCTGATCAGCAGCTCGCACCGCAATCGGCCACATGCCTGGCGGCTCGACGAACAGACTCGCGATGTCGGCCGCAGGGGCCTGATCGACGCCCGCGCCGCTCTCACACAGGCACGTCTGCAGCAACGGGCGCCGTCTCGGCCGGGCCCCTCGACTCGAGGAGGCGCACCACCCGGGGCCCGGGATCGCCCAGCGGCATGAGCTGCCGGGCGATAGCGTGCGGCGCCAGTGAGCGAGCACGAAGTGCGAGCGAACCAGAAGCGCAGTGCCCTATCGCCGCGATGCGGCGGTCTGTTCATTGGCGAGCCGGAGGCGAGCCGATGAGCATCCTTGGTTGGATCGTGGTCGGGTTCATCGCCGGCGCGCTGGCCCGCTGGGTCACCGGCGCCCGCCATCTCGGCTGTCTGATCACGATCGTCGTCGGCATCCTCGGCGGCCTCGTCGGCGGGGCGCTGTTCCGGTTGGCGACCGACAACGGCACCGACATCGTCGATGATTTCGACATCGGCTCGATCTTCGTGGCCTTCGTCGGAGCGGTGCTCTTGTTGCTGCTCCTCGAGGCGCTCAGCCGCGATCGTCACTGGTGACCGATCGGGCGGGCCTTCGGGGCGGTCGCCGGAGGGTCCACTAGCGTGAGGGCATGGCTGACGTCGTGATCGTCGAAGCCGTGCGCACGCCCGTCGGGCGCCGCAACGGCGGATTGTCCTCCGTTCACCCGGCCGACCTCCTCGGCACGGCCCTGACCGAGGTCGTCGGCCGCTCCGGCATCGATCCCGCCGAGATCGAGCAGGTCGTGGGCGGGTGCGTGAGCCAGGTCGGCGAGCAGTCGTTCAACATCACGCGTACGGGCTGGCTGAGCGCCGGCCTCCCGCTCGGCACCGCCGCCACCACCGTCGACAGCCAATGCGGCTCGTCCCAGCAGGCCACCAACGTCGCCACGAGCCTGGTGGCGTCGGGCGTCGTCGACGTGGCCATCGCCTGTGGGGTGGAGCTGATGTCCCGGGTGCCCATCGGGTCCAACTCGGCCAAGCAGCTCGGCCTGGGCGTGCCCATCCCCAAGACCTACTTCCCCCGCTACGAGTTCACGTCCCAGTTCGAAGGCGCCGAGCGCATCGCCGACAAGTGGGGCATCACCCGCGCCGACACCGACGAGTTCGGGCTGCTGTCCCAGCAACGGGCCGCCCGGGCCTGGGCCGAGGGCCGGTTCGACACCCAGGTGGCGCCGGTCGACGCCCCCGATGTCGACGACGAGGGCAAGCCGACGGGCACCACCCACCACGTCGCCCGCGACGAGGGCCCGCGCGACACCAGCCTCGACGCGCTGGCCGGGCTCAAGCCGGTGGCTCGACCCGACGGGGTCCACACGGCAGGCAGCTCGTCCCAGATCAGCGACGGTGCCGCCGC
Source organism: Acidimicrobiales bacterium (assembly GCA_050744525.1). Taxonomy (GTDB): domain Bacteria; phylum Actinomycetota; class Acidimicrobiia; order Acidimicrobiales; family VFJN01; genus DASQUK01. Next base: position 5,899 of record JBOGHG010000154.1, read on the forward strand.
GCTCCTCATGATGACCGCCGACAAGGCCGCGGACCTGGGGTTGCCGGCACGAGCCCGCGTCGTCGACACGTGCCTCGTCGGGGTGGACCCGATCCTCATGCTGACGGGACCGATCGACGCCACCCAGCGCCTGCTGGCCCGCACCCGCATGGCGCTCGCCGACATCGACCTGGTGGAGATCAACGAGGCCTTCGCCTCGGTGGTGCTGGCCTGGCAGCGCGAGCTGGGCGCCGACCTCGACCGCACCAACCCCAACGGCGGCGCCATCGCGCTCGGCCACCCGCTGGGGGCAACCGGCGCCTTCCTCATGACCAAGGCGGTCCACGAGCTCGAGCGCACCGATGGCTCGGCGGCGCTCGTCACGATGTGCTGCGGCGGCGGCCTGGGCACGGGCACGATCATCGAGCGGGCGTAGGCGGTCGCGGTCGCGGCCCCGGCCTCGCCCCTCCCGCTCCCCACGGGTCCCTCCCCAGATCGCGGCCGACGGCCGCTACCACCCGATGTCGTCGAACCGGGAGTCATGTTGACCAGCGCAACCCCCCGCCCACGCGCACCGGCGCCGCTGCTGGCGATCGTCGGCGCCGCGGCCGTGGCCGCGGTGGCCACGTTCCAGGTGCTGCCGCGCCGCGCCGGCACGCCGGGCCCTCCGGGCACGGCGATCGTCGTGGAGGTCATCGACGGCGACACGCTGCTGGTGGACCTCGCCGGGGGCGACGAGCACGTGCGCCTCATCGGCATCGACACGCCGGAGACCGTCGCCCCCGACCGTCCCGACGAGTGCTTCGGGGCCGAGGCGTCGCACCACCTCGCCGACCTGGCGCCACCCGGCACGGCCGTCCGGCTCGAGCGCGACGTCGAGGCCCGTGACCAGTACGACCGGTTGCTCGCCTACGCCTACCGCGCCCGCGACGACCTGTTCCTGAACCTCGCCCAGGTGACCGGCGGCTTCGCCGAGCCGCTCGCCTATCCGCCCAACACTGCCCACCGGGCCGACTTCGAGCGGGCCGAGCGGGAGGCCCGCGGCGCGGGGGCGGGACTCTGGGCGGCATGCGGCGGCCCCGACGTGCCGCTCGGCTAGCGCCGTGGCCAGCGATAGCCTCGGCCCGATGGCCACGCTCGCCGAACGGCTCGGCTACGGCCCCGACGACCGGGTGCTGATCGTCAACTGCGACGACCTCGGCTCCTGCCACGCCGCCAACGTGGGCATCTACGAGGCGCTGCGCGACGGGGTCGCCACCAGCGCCTCGCTGATGGTTCCCTGCCCGTGGGCCCGCGAGGCGGCGGCGCGCTACCGGGGCGAGGACGTGGGGGTGCACCTCACGCTCAACGCCGAGCACGACCTCTACCGCTGGGGGCCCATCACCCACGCCCCCTCGCTGCTGGACGGCGACGGTGGCTTCCCCCGCACCCAGCGCGACCTCTGGGAGCACGCCGACCTCGACGAGGCCCGCCGGGAGCTGCGGGCCCAGGTCGAACGAGCGATCCTCTGGGGCTTCGACGTGAGCCACCTGGACAGCCACATGGGGACCCTCCAGCTCAAGGCCGAGTTCTTCGACATCTACCTCGACCTGGCCCTGGAGTTCGGCCTGCCCATCCGCCTGTCGGGCGCCTCCACCGAGCGCACCATCGGCTTTCCCTTCCGGAAGCTGGCCGAGGAGGAGGGCGCCGTCTTCCCCGACCACTTCGTCTACGTCCGCGGCGGCGTGGGCAGCCGCCGCGACATCGAGCGAACGGTCCACGACCTCCAGCCCGGGGTGACCGAGGTCTACGTCCATCCGGCAGTCGATTCTCCCGAGCTGCGGGCGCTGACCACGGATTGGGCGGCTCGGGTCGACGACCACGACCTCGTGGTCACCGACCACAGCCTGCGCACGATGCTCGAACGGGCCGGTGCCAGCCTCGTCGGCTACCGCGAGCTGCGCGACCTCCAGCGCAGCGGGTAGACGCCGGGCCTCATCCCGACGCGGCCGTGCGCTCGTGCACGGCGGCCCGGGCGGCCCGGAACTCGGGGCTCCGGGTGACGGGCAGGATGGCCAGCAGCGCGCTCATCGATCCGGCCACCTTGGCCCGTCCCTGCATGACGGCGACGTTGAGGTCGAGGCGCCCCGACGCCAGCAGCAGCGTGTCCGGGTAGGTCGTGGTGATCGTGAGCTCGGCGTCGGGATCCGGTTGGTGGCCCGCCGCAGGGGCCGCTTCCACCAACCGCCCGTCCTCGAACGTCAGCGTGAACACGATGTCGCCGTCCGGCGTCCCCGTGACCACGCGCTGGATCCGGGCGGTCGCCCCCGGGTGGGGCGGCACGTTGCCGAACGCTTCGCGCACCAGGGCCAACCATTCGGCCCCCATGAAGCTCACCCCTCCCATGACCGCGCCCCGATGGCTTTCGACGCTCGCCTACGCTCGGCGGCCCACCCGGCTGCGTATGCCGGCGAAGAGATCGGATTCGGGCTTCTCGGTGTCGACCAGGCTGCGGGCGAGGATGTAGTCGTCGAACGGGTGGATCGCCACCTGCTCGTCCCTCGGCAATCCGAACCAGAACGGTGACGTGGGGTCGACCTGGGTCTGGTGCGCCAGCAGCGCGTCGAGGCGCACCTCGTTGAAGCCGGCCAGGTCGATCGACGTGGTGATGCGGTCGTCTTGCGACTCGCGCTCGAACCACTCGGGAGGGAACGGCGATTCGAGCCCGAGCTCGACGAAGCGTCGGTGCATGGCCTCGATGCGCCGGCGGGACCAGACGGAGTAGTAGAGCTTGAGCGGCTGCCAGGGGTCGCCGGCGTCGGGATACGCATCGGGGTCACCGGCGCGCTCGAACGCCGGCACGGAGATGTCGTGGACCCGCAGGTGGTCGGGATGCGGATAGCCGCTCTGATCGTCGGGGTAGGTGACGATCGCCTGCGGCCGCTCCCGGCGGATGATGGCGACCAGCCGCCCGACGGCCTCGTCGAGCGGGGCGTTGGCGAAAGCGTCGGGATGGTGGTTGGGCTCGGTGTCGGGCATGCCCGAGTCGCGATAGCCGAGCATGACAACCTCGTCGTAACCGATGATCTCGGCCGACCGGGCCAGCTCGCGGCGCCGGACCGCAGGCAGGTCGGCCACCACCTCGGGCCGGTCCATGGCGGGGTTGAGGATGTCGCCGGCCTCGCCACCGGTGCACGTCACGAGCACGGTGCGCGCACCGTCGGCGTGATAGCGGGCGACGGTACCGGCCCCCTTCGACGCCTCGTCGTCGGGATGAGCATGGACCGTGAGCAGGCGGAGTTGAGGGTCGGGCATCGCCGGTCACGCTACCGTCGCCGGACCGTGCGCAAACTGACGGGGCCGCAACGCACGCCGAGTCCACGGGCGGGATAGATTTCCTGGTGTAGGGGACAT
>JBOGHG010000155.1:0-9248 GCA_050744525.1 Acidimicrobiales bacterium
GCGGTCTTCGGCGAGGCATCATGGTCGGACCGTGGCCGTTCCGCTCGAGCGCAGCGTTCGGGCCTCGACGCTGGAGCTCTTCTTTGACTTGGTGTTCGTCTTCACGATCACGCAGTTGACCGGGCTGCTGGTGGAGGGCGTCTACTAACGCGGCGCCCACGCTCAATCAGTGATCACCCAGACCAACCACACGGCGATCATCGACAGCGCGGCGGCGAACTGGACGAGGACGGCGATGCCGAAGCCCGTGATCGTGGCGCGCGTCGCCCGCCAAGCCGCGACTCTATCGCCGGTACGCAGGTGCTCGCCCACGTAGATGCCGAGTACGCCACCGATGGGCAGCCCCACGACCGGCACGACGAAGAAGCCGACCACCGCGCCGGCGACGCCCAACCACACCGTTGCCCTCGAGACTCCGGCACCCGTGGCCCGGCGCTTCGGCACGACGTAGCCCGCGACGGTAGCTGCCACCGCCAGGCCGGTCATTACCGCGAAGGCGACAAGACCGATGGCGCCGAATCCCCGGTCCAGTCCGTAGACGAGCCCGGCCCCCCACACGAGCGAGATCCCCGGAACCAGTGGCACGATCGTGCCCACCGCCCCGACGGCCATCACCAGCCCGAGGAGGGGGACGAGCCCGGTCACGGCGCAGACGCGACGACGGCGAGTCTCACATCGGGGTGATCGACCTCCTGACCGACACGCGGCACCGCCCGCCGAGACATCCACGGCAGCGTACGTGGGAGACGGCGTTCGAACCGCAGCATTGGCGGCGCCGACGAGCCCTCCGGTGGGGTGGCACCCGGCGCTGGACCACCGGCCCGGCAGCTTCATCCCGGGCGTTGACCGTGACCGACGCTACTGGTGTCGCTGCCGCCGCAACCGCAGCCCGTGGCAGGAGCCTCGATGAGCTCGTCGACGAACTGATCATCGAACCAGCCAGAGCGGCTGGGCATCGTGATCGACCGTCGAACCCGCAAATGTCTGCTGAGCTGCGTCCGTTTCGGGACACGCGTATCAGGTCGACGACCTCACCCAATTCCGACAGCTAATGGTCGCGCCTTCGGATAGGCACGCGTGAGCGTCCTCGAAGGAACCGAAACGGTCGGGGCGCTCGGGGCCGTTCTGGCGAGCGACTACCACTGGTCGGTGATGGGCTTTGCGGCGGTGTCGGGGCTGCCGCGGACTCCGATGTAGCGCTTGATGGTGAAGTTGGGATGTGCGTGGCCGAGTTTGTCGGCGACGACGGCGGGGTCGAGGCCGAGGTCGAAGAACATGCGGCAGGCGGCGACGTGGCGGAGGTCGTGCGGCGACCAGCGGGCGGCGCCGGTCCAGCGCCAGCCCTGGTTCGTCTGGCCGTAGCCGGCGGTGCGCCGCAGGGTTGTGCTGCACGAGCGCGTCCGAGCCACCGGGCCGGCGCACCGCGGCGGAGTCGGCCGGGGTCCACGCGGTGAGACGCGGCCGCCAAGGCGGGAGCACCCAGCGGCGCAATAGGCAGGTCTGCTTCTCCCGGAACCGGACCGACAAGCCCGACAGATGATCCTCGACGTAGCGGGCCGCCAGCCGTTCCACCGTCATGGACCGGCGTCGTGGGGATCGCGGAATGGGCGCGGACTGGGCGACGAACTGCTCGAGCTCACGGGCCTTCGAGCGGGCCACCTCTTCGGTGCGGCACTTGAGAGCCTCGCCGGCCACGACACCGCGCACAGCGACCAGACCAGCACCGGCCTCGACAGCTGCGCCCGCCGGGCTGCGTAGTCCAGTGGTGCCCGACAACGCGATCGAGGCGCCTCCTGCGCTCGCTGTCATCGTGGCGTCCGGTAATCGGGCGCAGATATCGCAATTCGATATCGGCGGGTGAGGTGGCTAGCGTCGGTCGTGATGCGTGAGTTCCTGCGCGGTGCCGTCAAGCTGCACGTGCTGCACCACGCTGCCGAGGGCGAGATGCACGGGGCGTGGATGGCCGAGGAGCTGGGCCGGCACGGCTACAGGATCAGTCCCGGCACCTTGTACCCGACGCTGCACCGCATGGAGGCCGACGGGCTGTTGGTGTCCCGGCGCGAGGTGGTCGATGGGCGGACCCGGCGCGTGTACCGGGCGACGAAGCAGGGCCGAGCGGTCCTGTCCGAGACCCGGGCGGCGCTGCGCGAGCTGGCCGAGGAGGTGCTCGGTTGACCGCCGACAACGTGGACTCCCGCCTGGCGCGCCGACTCGGGCTGTTCGACGCAGTGGTGATCGGCCTCGGCGCCATGATCGGCGCTGGCGTGTTCGCTGCCCTCGCACCGGCGGCGCGTGCCGCGGGCAGTGGTCTGCTGGTCGGCCTCGGGATCGCCGCCGCGGTCGCGTACTGCAACGCCACCTCCTCGGCCCAGCTCGCGGCGGTGTACCCGCAGTCCGGCGGCACCTACGTCTACGGGCGAGAACGGCTCGGCGGGCTCTGGGGCTACCTGGCTGGCTGGGGGTTCATCGTCGGCAAGACGGCCAGCTGCGCGGCGATGGCCCTCACCTTCGGCGCCTACGCCTCACCCGAGTGGCGCCGCCCCCTCGCCGTCGCGGCCGTCGTCGCCCTCACCGCGGTGAACTACCACGGCGTACGCAAGACAGCATGGCTGACCCGGCTCATCGTCGCCGTCGTGCTCGCCTCGCTCACCGCGGTGGTCGCCGCCGCCCTCCTCGGCGGACAGGCCTCCACCGACAACCTCGGCCCGCTGACCGCCGAAAGCGGATGGTCCGGAATCCTCGAGTCCGGCGGCCTGTTGTTCTTCGCCTTCGCCGGCTACGCCCGCCTCGCCACCCTCGGCGAAGAGGTCGTCGACCCCGCCCGCACCATCCCGAGGGCGATCCCCCTCGCCTTGGGCATCGCCCTGGTCGTCTACGCGGCGGTGGCCGCGTCCGCGCTCCTGGCCGCCGGCCCCGACGCCCTCGCCGGATCGAGCGCGCCCCTCGCCACCGCCGTCGAAGCCGGCGACGTCGACGCGGTCGCGCCGGTCGTGCGTGTCGGCGGCACAGTCGCCGCGCTCGGTGTGCTGCTGTCGCTGATCGTGGGGGTGAGCCGGACCGCGTTCGCCATGGCCGCCAACGGCGAGCTGCCCCGCTGGCTGGATGCCGTCCACCCGGTTCACCGGATCCCGCACCACGCCGAGCTCGCCGTCGGCGCGCTCGTCGCCGCCGTCGTGCTCGCCGCCGACCTGCGCGGCGCGATCGGTTTCAGCTCCTTCGCAGTGCTCACCTACTACGGCATCGCCAACGCATCGGCCTGGACCTTGGCGGCCGAGCAGCGGCGGTGGCCGCGCTGGCTGGCCGGCCTCGGCGTGATCGGCTGCGCCATCCTGGCCTTCACCCTGCCCACCGTCAGCGTGGTCACCGGGGCGAGCATGCTCGGCATCGGCGCCGTCATCTGGACGGTCCGGCGCGTCTCGGCTAGGCGCGGTTCGCGGTCTGGATTGCCCGTAAGTCCGAGCGCGGGGAGTCGGCCGGACGGCTACCGTGACCGCTCATGACATACGCACGCGGTTCCTTCGGGAGCTGCGGGCCTCGTAGTAGACCAGTCCACTACGGCACGGACGTGGCACCACGGGGTAGACGATTCGCTGGACGGAGCACCATGTCAAGCGAATCGCCACCACGGCGCGCACGCACCCCGGTCTGTGCACTGCCGAGGCCAGCCTCGCTTCGGGCGGCCGAGGCCCTCGTCGGTGGGTGAGACTCGGGGACACCCGAAGGAATCTTGCGTAGGTCGAGGACGGCCCACGGCTCAGGACATGCGCGCCTCGGCCCAGCGGCGCAACCGGGCCACCGCCAGGTCGCTGGGCCTACGCTGCGCAAGCCGCCACAGCGACCGCTTCATCAGCCGCAGGGTGTCGGCATGGGCACTGCACCCCCAGCACTCGTCCAGGTGCCCCTCGACCGCTATCGCCCGAGCGGGCGACAGCTCGCCGTCTAGATAGGCGTCGATGGCCCGGCGCATCCGGCCGTGGGCGGTGTGCAGCATCGGTTGAGGAACCCGCACGTCGCCGGATCTGTTCCCCGCAAGGGTTGTGGAATGCACCGGGCGGGAGCAGGGTTCCCAGTCCGTGGGAGCCAAGCGCGGCCAGCGCGCCCTCGCCGACGAAGAGGCGTTCACGCGCTATGTCCTGCCCGAGGTCGAGATGCTGCTCCGGGTGGCGCTGTCGCGAACCCGCAACGCCGCCGACGCCGAGGACCTGGTGCAGGACACGCTGTTGCGCGCCTACCGGGCCATCGGCCGTTTCGACGGCACCTACCCGCGGGCGTGGTTGCTGACCATCCTGCGCAACACGCAGGCCAACCGGGTCCGCCGACGTCGCCCGTCGCTCCTGCGCAACCCCGACGCCGGCCAACGCCTCCACGAGGTCCGTGACGCGTTTCCCAGCGCCGAGGCCATCGTCGTCGGCCAGGCATTCGACGCCACCGTCGAGGACGCCGTCGCCCGCCTCCCGTCGCGCTTCCGTCAGGTCGTCGAGCTCGTCGACATCGACGGCCTTACCTACCGGGACGCCGCGAACGCGCTGGGCGTACCGGTCGGCACGGTCATGAGCCGCCTTCACCGCGCGCGCCACCGCATCCGCACCCGGCTCACCGCAGCGGGCCTCGTCCCCAGGAGTAAACGATGAGCGAGCGCAGCGAGCGAATCATCAACACAGCGTCCTCGTGGCGCAGCGGCGGCGATGGGCGCATTGGCCTGCCGGAGGTACGCCGATGAGTCCCTGGCGCCTACACACGGTTGTCGACCGGCCTCTCACCTGCCGCGAGGTCGGGAAGCTGCTCCAGCGGTACCTCGACGGAGAGACCGACGAGGGGGCCACCGCCAAGGTCGCCGAGCATCTCGAGGACTGCCGGCGTTGCGGCCTGGAAGCCAGCATCTACCGCGAGATCAAGGCATCGCTCGCCCGCCAGACAACCGTGCTGCCCGAGACCACCCTGGCTCGGCTGCGCCGGTTCGGCCAGCAGCTCGCCACCGAAGGGCCACCCGATCGACCGGGCGGGGCGGGCCACAACGGCGACGGGAGCTGACGTGGTCGAGCTGCTGCTGCCCCGTACCGACGCCGGGGCCTTGGCCCAGGCGGTGGCCGCTGCCGTCGCCACCACCGGGGCGCTCATAGCCGTGCGTCGCAACCGGGACCTGCTGTGGTTCGTGGGCGGCCTCGCCACCCTGACCTTCGCCTGGTTTGCCCTGCGTACCCTCCACTGACCCCTATCACGGGGGGAGGTTGTGCCGCTCGTGATCGCGATGTGGAACGGTGTGATCGTCGCGCACAGCACCGACACCATCCGGGTCGAGGGCTACGACTACTTCCCGCCCAGCTGCGTCGATTGGGGCACCCGCATCACCGGCGCCACATGTCAGCCTCCTCGCTGTTGGAGCAGTGGGGCAGCACCCATGACCCGACGCCCCCCGTCCAACGCCAACGACGCGCTGACAGCCGTCCTGTTCGACACCCGACGCGGCTACTGCCAACAGGTCGCCGGCGCGTTCGCGGCGAGGCCCGACGATCGGCATCCCCACGCGGCTCGCCGTGGGCTTCACCCCCGGCATCTTCGCATCGGTTCCCCCGGTGAGGTTGCTGAGGAATGGGGCAGGCTCGGCTACCCAGGCATCTCTTCGCACCGCAGGAGCGCATGATCGATCGGGGCCACGACCAGGCCGGGCTCACTCAGCCAAACGACCCGCCCGTGGGGGCCATGCCGCTCGTCGAGAGCGGCATGGCGTCGAGCTGGGCGTTGCCGGCCACACAGAACATGTCACCCACCGCCGGCAGCACGCCTTCTTTGGCCATCACGGCGTGCACCTGGGCCTTGAGGCCCGGCGGAGCCTGACCAACTGGCCCGATAGTGGACCAGCTCCCGCAGCTCACGGACCGCGGGCGGGGCGATCCGCGCCTCCGGCAGCCGGTTCAACCGCAACATGTCGGCCACGTCGGTCGCGTCAGCCACGTCGTTCTTCACCCGACGCTCCCCCCAGTTGAGCGCCTTCGGGTTCGCCAAATGCACCGTGGCGCCCAGCTTCAGAAGCAAGGCTCACCGTGGCCGAGATCGCCGACCGGCTCGCCACCGTCGCACCGGGCGCGGTCGGTGCCGTGCGCACCATGGCCTGGCACATGGACCGGCTCGTCTACGCGGAGGTTGCGCCCACGCCCGGCGACGTTGCCGCCGCGGCGCGGGCCGGGGCGGTTGTGCGGAGCGCGTTGCGGGCGCGGCTGTCTGTTGGCCAGCGGATCGTCGGGCGCTTCGACGCTCGCCGGCTGCCCTGCTACGCGGCCGCCGGGCCCGGCAACGGACCGGGCCCGCACGGGCCGGGTTGTGGGAATGACCGAACTGGCTCGGCGGGTTCCCTTGGCGCACGCTGTCGTCAGGGGTCTGCTCATGAGGGTGCGGTTGGTCGCTGGCATCGTCGGGTTGGGGTTGCTGGCGGCGGCCTGCGGCGGCGACGGTGACACGTCGTCCGGTCGGGCGTCCACGGAGCGCAGCGAGTCGGCCGACGAGTCGACGGGGACGGCCGTCGACCAGGTGGAACCCAGCCCCGCAGAGGACGTGCCCTCGGCGTTGGACGACCGCAACGACGACAGCTTCCCCGACCCGCTCGTCGACCCCGATGACCTCCTATCGGGCGGCCCGCCACCCGACGGCATCCCCGCCATCGACCAGCCCAAGTTCCTCGAGCCCGACCAGGTCGACGTCCTCGACGACGCCGAGCCGGTCATGGCCTTGCAGATCGGCGACGACGCCCGCGCCTACCCGATGCAGATCATGACCTGGCACGAGATCGTCAACGACACCGTCGACGGCATCCCGGTGGCGGCCACCTACTGTCCCCTGTGCAACACCGCCATCGCCTACGACCGCCGCCTCGGCGACCGGGTCTTGGACTTCGGCACCTCGGGCATGCTCTACAACTCGGCGCTGGTCATGTACGACCGCCAGACCGAGTCGCTGTGGAGCCACTTCACCGCCCAGGCCATCGTCGGCCACCTCGCCGGCCAAGAGCTCGACGTGTACCCGGTCGCCATCGTGTCGTGGGCCGACTGGCGCCAGGCGCAACCCGACGGGCTGGTACTGAGCCGCGACACCGGCCACGACCGCGACTACGGCCGCAACCCCTACCCCGGCTACGACGACATCGACTCGCCCGCGTTCCTATTCAGGGGCCGGGTCGACGACCGGCTGGCCCCCAAGGAACGGGTCATCGGCATCGAGCGCGACGGCGACGCCGTCGCCGTGCGCCACGACAAGCTGACCGAACAGGGTGTGCTCGCGCTCGACGTCGACGGCACCGAGCTGGTCGTCTGGCTCGACCCCGGCACCGCCTCCGCCCTCGACAGCGCCTCGGTCGCCGCTGGGAAGGACGTCGGGGCGTCGGGCGTGTTCGTGCCCGCGGTCGACGGCCAGACGCTGTCGTTCCAGCGCACCGACGATGGCTTCGTCGACGACCAGACCGCCAGCCGCTGGAACGTCCTCGGCCAAGCCATCGATGGCGCCCTCACCGGCAAGGTCCTGGAGCCGGTCGTGCACGTCGACACGTTCTACTTCGCGTGGGCGTCGTACCTGCCCGAGACGCGCATCGTCCCCTAATCACAGCGTGTCGTCGGGCAGGTCGAGCAGCCTGTCGGCGACCTCGACCAGGTCGGCACCGGTCACATCCGGCGGGTCGAACGTCGCCGGGAACAGGCCCTCACGCCGGGAAGCCCATCCCGTCACCAGCCCGGCGCGGCGGGCGCCATGGACGTCCCAGCCGTGGACGGCCACCAGGGCCAGGCGCCCCGGTTCGACGCCCAGGACGTCCGCCGCATGCAGGTACGGTGCCGACGCCGGCTTCCAGGCCTGCACCTCGTCGATGCTGATCACCCGGGCGACCAGCGCATCGAGGCCTGCCCGCTCCAGTAGCGCCGTCGTCGTGGCCGCCGCGCCGTTCGTGAGCGCCGCTACGGCCAGGCCGGCCCGGCGCAGGCGCTCGAGCGCGGGGCGGGCGTCGGGGTGGGCGTCCAACCGGGAGAAGGCCGCCAGCACCGCCTCTCGTTGCGACGCGGCGAGGGCCGGCGCTACGGCGGCCAGAGCGCCGTCGGCCACCTCGCGGAAGGGCCGGTAGGCGCCGCTGGCCGCCAGCGCGAACCCGTCACGCAACAGGCGGGAGAACAGCCGCTCCCCGGCGTCGGGCCCGAGACCGCGGTCCCCTAGCGCGACCGCCACGGCGTGGAGCGACACCAGCGTCTCCACGACGTCGAAAGCGACGGCCCGTGGCCTCTGTGCGGCCGGCATGCCCGTTGCCTACCTGGCTCACGGCCCACGCTCAAGGGTGAGCGTTCCCTGCGATCGCCAGCCACCTGCCCGGAGCTGCCATGCTGGCCAGTGTGTGACGCCGTGGACGGGCCCGGCACCGCCGGGCGCGGGGCGAGCGGCGACGGATGGGACGGCTACCTGGCCGCCTTCCACGACGGGCGGCCGGGGGTCACCGAGGACGTCCTCGCCAACGCCTCGGCCGACGACGGCCGCGACCCCTACGACTGGCTCGCCCAGGCGCTCCCACCCGACGGGCTGATCGTCGACGTCGCGTGCGGCAGCGGACCGCTCGCCACCCGGGTCGACTCCCGCTGGATCGGCCTGGACCGCAGCGCCGCCGAGCTGGGCCGGGCCGCAACGATCGCCCGCGGCCGGGCGGTCCTCGCCGACGCCGCCCGCCTCCCGATCCGCGCCGGATCCGCCGACGCGGTGGTCTGCTCGATGGCGCTCATGCTCCTCGACCATGCCGGCGCGGCCGTGGCCGAGATGGCTGGCCTGCTGCGGTACGGGGGCCGCTTCGCCGCGTTGGTCCCGGCGACGGCACCGCTGACGCTGCGTGACCGGGGCCGCTACGTCCGGTTGCTGACCGCGCTCCGGCGCCGGCGGTTGCCCTTCCGCCACCCCGCTGTGCTCGCCAATCCCCGGCCGCTGCTCGCTCCTGCAGGGCTCACTCTGGTGGCCGCCGACCGGCGCCGCTTCGCTTACCCGCTGGCCGAACCCGGTGACGCCCGGCTATGGGTCAGGTCGCTCTACCTCCCAGGGCTCGACCCCCGGCGACTCCGCGCCGCGCAACACATCACCCGACGCTGGACCGGTTCGAGCATCGGGGTCCCGCTGCTGCGCGTGGTGGCCACCAAGAACCGCTGAGCACGGAACACGGGCGCCTGGCCCGCGGGTTTCCCCCGCACCGGAGATCGGAGCAGCCCATGGTTCGAGCGACATGGAACGGCGCTGTT
>JBOGHG010000156.1:0-9242 GCA_050744525.1 Acidimicrobiales bacterium
GACCAACCGGCTGACGTTCCACCAGATCGACGTGTGCGACCCGCAGATCGTCGATCTCGTCGCCCGCCGGGAGCCCGAGGTGGTGTTCCACCTGGCGGCCCACATCGACGTGCGGGTGTCGGTGGCCCGGCCGGCGCACGACGCCGAGGTCAACGTGATCGGCACGATCAACGTGCTCGAGGGCGCACGGGTGGCCCGCGCCCGCAAGGTGGTGTTCGCGTCGAGCGGCGGCACCATCTACGGCGAGCCGGCGCCGGGGGACCTGCCCTACAAGGAGTCGCAACCGCAGAACCCGGGGACGCCGTACGGCGTGTCGAAGCGCGTCGCCTTCGACTACCTCAGCGTGTACCGGCAGCTCCACGGTCTCGAGTTCACGGCCCTGGCGCTCGCGAACGTCTACGGGCCCCGGCAGGATCCCCACGGCGAGGCCGGGGTGGTGGCCATCTTCGCCGGCCGCCTCCTGGCCGACGAGGTGTGCACCATCTACGGTGACGGCGGGCAGACACGCGACTACGTCTACGTGGACGACGTGGTCGACGCCTTCGTGCGGGCGGCGTCCAAGGGCGGCGGCTTGCTGTTCAACGTGGGCACCGGGGTCGAGACATCTGTCAACCAGCTCTACGCGGCGATGGCCACCGGCGCCGGCGTCGACCGCCCTGCGGCCTACGCCCCCATGCGGCCGGGCGAGCTCCTGCGGTCGGCGCTCGATCCCGGCCGGGCCGCCATCCACCTCGGCTGGAGGCCCTGGACCGACCTGGGTGCGGGCATCGGCCACACCCTGGAGTGGTTCAAGCAGCGCTGAGACGCAACCCCACTATCGGAACAGGTCCTCGGTGGGCGGGCGGACCACCTCGTCCCGCACCTCGCCCCGGCCCAGCCACGACGGATCGACACCCCGCACGACCGCGGCGCAGATCCCCGACGCCTTGCCCATCACCAGCTCGGCGGCGGCGGCCAGCTCGTCCACCACGCAGACCTCCGTCACCTGGAGCTCGCGACCCCGCGCGTCGGTCGTGCCCCGCAGGTCGATGACGGCACGGATGCCGGCACAGCCGATGGCGACGTCGCTGAGGCCTCGGCGCCAGGTGCGGCCGAAGGTGTCGCTGATGATCACCGCCACGTCGACGCCCATGCGGCCCCGCAGGCCGTCGCGCAGCCGCCGCGCCGAGCGGTCGGGGTCGTCGGGCAGCAGCGCCGCCCAGCCGTCCTCGACGTTGGACAGGTCGACACCGGCGTTGGCGCAGACGAAGCCGTGGCGCGTCTCCGAGATCACCAGCTCGCCGCGGCGACGCAGGACGCGCACCGACTCGCCCTCGACGATCCTTGCCTTGCTGCCGGGATCGTTGGGGTCGATGGGCACGAGCTGGGCCTCGGCCTTGGACACGACCTTCTGCGTCACCACCACGACGTCGCCGTCGCGCAGGTCGTCGGCCGCCTGCGCCAGCAGGCGCGCCAGGTCGTCTCCCGGGCGCACCTCGCCGATGCCCTCCACGGGCAGGATCTCGAGCACGGGGGCCATCGTCGAGCCCTCACCTTCGCCTCTCCGGGGTCACCGGCCGAGGACGACCTCGCACAGCACAGCCGCTGCAGCCGGGTCCCGCATGATCGTGTCGGTCACGACGCAGCGCAAACCCGCTGCTCGGACGCCGTCCGCGAGCTCGGCGTCGGCCTCGTCGATCACCAGCGTGCCCGCGAACGGCGCGTACAGGCGGGCGACTCCCACCACCGAATCCGCGTGTCCCAGCTCGCGGAGCAGCCGGTCGGCGGGGCCCTTGAGCGCCCGGCCGCCGACCAGGGGCGAAACCGCGACGACGTCGTCCCGGCGCGCCGTGACGGCGTCCCGGATGCCGGGCACGGCCATCACCGGGCCGATGGAGACGATGGGGTTGGACGGCGCCACCACCACCGTGCCCGCGCCGGCGATGGCGTCGAGGACGCCCGGCGCGGGGCGGGCCGCGTCGGCCCCGGCGAACCGGACCGCAGCGACGGGTACGGCATGCTGCAACCGCACGAAGTAATCCTGGAACGAGATCTCCTCGCCCGCAGCGACTCCCGCTGCCAGCGCCGCGGCGCCGCCCTCGTCGGCCGCCAGGGTGAGCATCGTCCGCAGCGGCTGCTCGGTCACGGGCACCACCCGCAGCCCGAGCTCCCACGCGCCGGCGATCTCGGCCGTCACCGCCGCCAGCCCGGCGCCGTCGGCCAGCCGTTGCGTGCGGTACAGGTGGGTGGCGAGGTCGCGATCTCCCAGGCGGAACCATGTCACGCCGCCGTAGCGGGACAGCGCCTCCATGGCGTGCCACGACTCGTCGCGCAGCCCCCATCCCCGCTCGGGATCGATGGCGTCGGCGAGGGTGTAGACGACCGTGTCGATGTCGGGGCTGATGGCCAGCCCGTGGAGCACCATGTCGTCGCCGGTGTTGACGATGGCGGTCACGTCTTCCGGCGGGACCGCCTCGACCAGCCCGCGGAGCAGGCGGGCGGCGCCGACGCCCCCCGCCAGCACGGCCACCCCCACCATCACGCGATGCCCTTGAGCTTCCCCTCGAGCAGCGCGAGGTCGGCGTCGACCATGAGGTTCACCAGGTCCTCGAACGTGGTCGTGGGCGTCCAACCGAGCACCCGGCGGGCCTTGGACGCGTCGCCCACCAGCATGTCGACCTCGGCCGGGCGGAAGAAGCGCTCGTCGACCACCACAAACTTCTCCCAGTCGAGCCCCACCCGGTCGAACGCCAGCTCACAGAACTCCCGCACCGAGTGGGTCTGGCCCGTGGCGATCACGTAGTCGTCGGGCATGTCCTGCTGGAGCATGAGCCACATGGCCTCGACGTAGTCGCCGGCATAGCCCCAGTCGCGCTTGGAGTCGAGGTTGCCCATGTGCAGGTCGTCGGCCAGGCCCAGCTTGATGCGGGCGGCGCCGTGGGAGATCTTTCTGGTCGAGAACTCCAGGCCCCGCCGCGGCCCCTCGTGGTTGAACAGGATCCCGCTGGTGGCGTGGAGGTCGTAGGACTCGCGGTAGTTCACCGTGATCCAATGGCCGTACACCTTGGCGACCCCGTACGGCGACCGGGGGTAGAACGGCGTCGACTCCCGTTGGGGGGTGTCCAGCACCTTGCCGAACATCTCGCTCGACGACGCCTGGTAGAAGCGGATCGCGGGGTCGACGATGCGAATGGCGTCGAGCATGCGGGTGACGCCGATGGCCGTGAACTCACCGGTGAGCACGGGCTGTTGCCACGACGTGGGCACGAACGACTGGGCCGCGAGGTTGTAGACCTCCTGCGGCCGGTACTCCTGCAGGATCTCGAGGATCGACACCTGGTCGAGCAGGTCGCCGTGGACGAACGTGATGCGGTCCTGCAGGTGCCCGATCCGTTCCCAGTTGACCGTGCTCGTGCGCCGGACCATGCCCAGCACCTCGTAGCCCTTGTGGAGCAGCAGCTCGGCCAGGTGGGAGCCATCCTGCCCGGTGATGCCGGTGACGAGCGCTCGCTTGGTCACGATGCAATGTCCTCCATGGCGGGATCGGACAGGTTGTCAGCGCCCGAGGCGCGACCGCCAGTCGGCCAGCACGTCGGCGAGGGTCCGTTCGAGGGGGATGGTCGGGGACCAGCCGGTGGCGCGGGCCAGGCGGGTGTTGTCGCCGACCAGCACGGGGATGTCGACCGGGCGCTGCAGGGCCGGATCGCTCACGAGCCGCATGGGCCGGTCGGCCAGCCCCAGCAGGAGGTCGGCGATCTCCCTGACTGCGACCGCCCGGCCGCTGCACACGTTGTAGACCTCGCCCGGCTCGCCGTGCTCGATCAGCAGGCGGTAGGCGCGCACGACGTCGCGTACGTCGGTCACGTCGCGCCGCGGCGCCATGTTGCCGATGGACACCTCGTCACCGCCGTCGCGCTCGTTGCGAGCGATGCGGGCTGCCAGCGACGGGGCGACGAAGCGATCGGTCTGGCCGGGACCGAGGTGATTGAAGGCCCGCACCCGGACCACCGGCAGGCGGTGCCCGAGCCAGGCCTGCTGGGCCAGGGCGTCGGCGGCCACCTTCGAGGCGGCATAGGGAGACACCGGCCGCAGCGGTTGCGCCTCGTCGAGGGGCAGCTCGTCTTCGGTGACGCGGCCGTAGACGTCGGCGCTGCTCACCGCCAGGACCCGCTCGGCGCCGGCCTGGCGGCTCGCCTCGAGCATGTTGAGCGTGCCGAGGGCGTTGGCGAGGAACGTCTCCTGCGGCGAGTCCCAGCTGCCGCCGACGTCGGCGGCGCCGGCCAGGTGGTAGACGGCGGCCGGCTTGGCGGCCATCACCGCCTCGGTGATCTCGGGCGTGTCGATGACGTCGATGCCGTCGACGGTGCGCTCCAACTGGATCACCTCGTCACCGCTCTCCTCGAGGTGGCGCACCAGGTGGACGCCGACGAAGCCCCCAGCTCCGGTGACGAGCGCTCTCATTGCTTCCCGCTCTTGCTGCTTCGCAGCGGGCCGCTCGGGCTCCGACGCGGTCCTGGCCCGCTCCCACGGCCGCTCGGGCCGGGCTCGCTCTCACCGTGCTTCCCCGTCACCCTCGACGGACGCTCGCTCACGGGCGGTCATCGTAGGGGCACATCAGCGTGAGTCCGCGACACGGTGCAGCAGCGCGGCGAAGCGCTCGGCGGTCGTGTCCCAGTTGTACCGGGCCACCACCTCCCGCCCGCGGGCCACCAGCCCGCGGCGGTGCTCGTCGTCGGCCAGGGTCCGGGCCAGGCTGGCGGCCAGGGCCTCGGCGTCGCCGACCGGCACGAGATCGGCGCCGGGCCCCGCGACCTCGGGAAGGGACCCGGTCTCGGTGGCCACCACGGGCACGCCGGCGCTCATCGCCTCCAGCGGTGGGAAGCCGAATCCCTCGTAGATCGAGGGGTAGGCGTAGACCGACGCGCCCCGGAGCAGCGCCTCGCGCTCGTCGTCGGAGACCCACCCCAGGCGCGCGATCCGATCCCGGTGTCGCGAGCCGTCGAGGGCGCGGTGGAGCGCCTCGGCTCCCCAACCGTCCCGTCCCGCCAGCACCAGGCGCACCTCGCGATCGCCGTCGCCGAGCAGGTCGAAGGCCCGCACCAGCGTGGGCAGGTCCTTGCGCGGTTCGACGGTGCCCAGGGCAAGGACGTAGCGGTCAGCGCCGACGAGCCGCCGCCCCGCGGTGACGTCACCGGGAGCGACCAGGCGGACGCCGTTGGGAATGCTGACCACCCGATCGGGGTCGACCCGGAAGTGGTCGATCACCTCGTTCCGCACGAAGGACGACGGCGTGTGCACCCATGCCCCCCGGTCGACCGCCCGCTGGACCAAGTGGGGGTACGCGAGCGCGTCGCCGGTCGCGAGCTCGGGGAAGTGCACGGTGGTGAGGTCGTGGACGGTGGCGACGGCCGCCGCCCGGGTGGGGGGCACAACGTAGTTCGGGCCCCAGACGACGTCGTGGCGACCGATCCACGGGTCGACGCGCGGGTGATCCCAGTGCTTCCACAGGGCACGCAACGGTCGCGCGGCCATGGGACGCTCCATCACGGCGACCCTCGGCGGGACGACCGAGGACAGGCGCCCCCGCCCCCTCCAGGTCACCGCGAACGCCGTGAGCGCCAGGTCGTCACGGGCTGCCAGCCGCCACGTCGTCTCAAGCGCGAGCACGCCCACGCCGGTCTGCGCCGTGAGCAGCGACGTCAGATCGACGGCGACGCGCAGCACGTCAGCGTTTCGAGCGCTTCAAGGCGTTCTCGAGCGCCCGCTTGAGCTGCTGCCGCTGCACCTGCAGGTGCTGGAACCCGAGTATCCCCAGCCCGACGGCCGTGTACACGGTGTTCTCGACCCTCCTCGAGATGTCGTCGGTCGACAGGCGCGGCACGTCGCGGAGGCTAGCCGCGCGGGTTCCGACGGGGACCGGGTCGGGCCGGAGGGTCCGCGGCTGCGGGCAGGCCGTTGGTTACTCTCCGCGTCGTCGTGGAACCGGAGGAGCAACCGCTCGCCTCCCCACCGGTGCTGGCGGTCGTGGTCACGCACGGACGGCACGCCGACCGGTTCGAAGACCTGCTGGGGGCGCTCGCCGAGCAGGACTACCCCCGGCTGTCCGTGCTGGTCGTCGACGCCGCCGGGGAGGACGACCCCTCCGACAGGGTCCGCGCGGTCCTGCCCGCCGCCCGGGTGCTGCGCGTCCCCGCTACCGAGGGCTTCGGCGCCGCCGCCAACCATGTCCTCGATCGTGACCGGCCCCGGGCCCGCCGGGCCGAGTTCCTCCTGTTCTGCCACGACGACGTCCTCCCCGACGCCGGGGCCGTGAGCGCCCTCGTCGCGGCCGCCACCGGGTGGGACGCCGACGTGGTCGGGCCCAAGTTCGTGGCCCGGGACGACCCCCGACGCCTGCTGCAGGTCGGCCTCGGCGTCGATCGGGTGGGCACGACCATGCCGCTCGTCGAGGCCCGCGAGCTGGATCAGGGCCAGCACGACGGCGTGCGCGAGGTGTTCACCTTCCCGGCCGGGTTCACGCTGGTGCGCGCGGCGCGGTTCGCAGCCGTGGCCGGGTTCGACGAGGCGGTGGATTGGCCGGACGACGATCTCGGGCTCTGCTGGCGCGCTCGGGCCGCGGGCACCCGGGTGCTGGTGGCCACGGATGCCCGGGTACGGCGCGACGGGCAATCGTGGGCCGGTCCCCGGGACCAGACCCGGTATCGCGTACGGGCGCTGCTGAGCTGTTCGAGCCGGCTCGACCTGCTGCGCATCGTGCCACAGGCGTTCGCGCTCAGCCTCGTGCAGGCGGTCGGCGGGTTGGTGACCGGCCGCGCCGGACGGTCCCGCGACGCGCTCGGCGCCTGGCTGTGGAACGTGCGCCACCCGTTGTCGCTGTGGCGGGCCCGGCGGCGGGTCAACGCCGTGCGCCAGGCCGCCGATCGTGACGTTCACCGCCTGCAGGTGCGGGGGCTCATCGCCCCCCGACTGTGGCTCCGCCGCATTGGCCGCAACCGGGCTTCCCCCGAGGCCAGCAGCGATCCGTCGTCCGGGTTGGCTGGGCCCGGGCCCCCGCCAATGGTCGAACCCGCCGCGTCGGCCGACAGCATCGCCCCCTGGACGCCCGCCACCGCCCTGATCACCACCGTGCTCGTGGGCGTGGTGCTGTTCGGCAGCCGGCACCTCGTCACCCGCTTCGTACCGGCGGTGGGGGAGTTCGTCGCCGTCCAGGGCTCCGCCGGCGACCTGGTGCGCGAGTGGGTCGGCGGGTACCGGGCGGTGGGGTTGGGCGCGGACGCCTCGGCGCCGACACTTGTCGGCGTGGCCGGCGGCCTGGGCGCAGTGCTGGGCGGCCACCTGGCCCTGGCTCGCACGCTGCTGATCGTCGGTCTCGTGCCCGTAGGCGTCGTCGGTGCCTACCGGCTGCTGCGCCCCACCGGTTCGAAGGGGGCGCAGGTCGCCGCCGCCGTCGCCTATGCCGCGGTGCCGCTGCCCTACGACGGCCTCGCCACCGGACGCTGGTCGGTCACGGCGGCCTACGCCGCTTCGCCCTGGCTGCTGGGTCGGCTGGCCCGATCGTCGCTCGCGGCGCCGTTCTCGCCCGACGGGCCGGTGCCCGCCGTACCCCGGCCGCTGTGGCAGCACGTGGTCGCCACCGGAACGGTGACCGGCCTCGCCGGCCTGTTCGTCCCCCAGGCGCCCGCGCTGGTGCTGCTCGTGGGTGCCGCGCTGGCGGCCGGCACGCTGTTCGCATACCAGCGGCGCGGCATCGCCCGACTGGTGGCCGTGTCGCTCGGGGCGGCCGTGATGGCGACCCTGCTGCACCTGCCGGCGCTGGTCGACGTGCTCCGGTCGCGGACGGCCGTCGACGCCTGGCTGGGGCTCGAACGGCCTCCGGGCGCGCTGACGGCGCTCGACCTGCTGCGCTTCGACACCGGTCCCCTGGGGATCGCCCCGCTCGGCTTCTGCCTGGCGGGGGCGGCGGCCCTGCCGCTCCTGGTCGGGCGGGAGTGGAGGCTGGGCTGGGCGGTGCGCGCGTGGGTGGTTGCGGTGGCGTGCTGGGCGTTGCTGTGGGCGCAGCAGCAGGGACACGTCCAGGTGCGGCTGCCCGACCCCGGGGTCGTCATGGCACCGGCGGCTGCGGCGCTGGCGTTCGCCGTCGCCCTCGGTGTGGCCGCCATCGAGCTGGACGTCCCGCGGCGAGCCCGGCCAGACCAACCGTGGGAGCGGGCGCGCCGTTCCTTCGGCTTGCGCCGGATGATGTCGGCGCTCGGGGTGCTGGCGTTGGCGGCGGCGACCGCGCCGGTCGTGGTGGCGGCGATGGACGGCTGGTGGGACATGCCCCCCGGCCAGTTCGGCGGCGTGATGGGGAGCGTCGATGACGCCCTGACCGCCGAGCCGTCGAGGGTGCTGTGGGTGGGTGATCCCGCGGTGATGCCGGGCGGCCAGGCCTGGGAGCTCGAGGACGGCCTCTCGTACACGGCCGTCGACGCGGCTATGCCCGGCATCGCCGACCTGTGGCCGGCCACAGGATTGGGGTCGAGCGATCGCCTGGGCGAGGGGCTGCGGCTGGCCACCAGCGGCCAGACCAGCAGGCTGGGACGGGTGCTGGCGCCGCTGGGGGTGCAGTACGTTGCGGTCCCCCGGGCGTTGGCGCCGGCGAGCGCGGTCGAGCGGACCGACGGTGCCCCGGCCGGGCCGTGGCCGGCGCCCCTGGCCCCCGAGGGTGCGGTCGACGGATTGATCGAGGCGCTGGACGGCCAGCTCGACCTCGAACAGGTCGCGGTCGACGCCGCCCTGGCGCTGTATCGCAACGTCGCCTTCGCGCCGATGCGGGCGACCGGCGTCGACCCGTCGGCTCTCGAGGAGACGTCGGTGGCTGCCATGCAGCACGTCGACCTGTCGGCGGCCTCGCCCGCCCTCGTGGCGTCGGACGGCGACGGCCGTACCTCACGCGGCCCGGTGGCAGCGGGTGACACGGTGGTTCGGGCATCGTCGGCGTCTGACCGCTGGGCCCTGGAGGTCGATGGCCGCCCGGCCCAACGGAGCGAGGCCTACGGCTGGGCCGATGCCTTCGCCGTCCCGCCGGGCGTCGGCGGCGGCGAGGCCGTGCTGGGCTACCGCACCCCGCCGGTCCGCTACGTCCTGACGGCGGTGCAGGGCGCGTTTTGGTTGTTGGCGCTGGCGGTTGCGGTTCGCATGCGCTTCGGCCCCGACGGCCCGTCCCCGCCGCCGTCACGCTCGGACGGGGCCGTCGCCTCGAGCGCCGGCGATCGCAGCGATGG
>JBOGHG010000157.1:0-9240 GCA_050744525.1 Acidimicrobiales bacterium
TGGCCGGGTCGGTGCCCGCCGGGAACACGCCGTTCTCCAGCGGCAGGTTCTCGTCGCGCGCCGCCTGCGCCTGGGCCTGCGCCTGCGGCGAGTAGGTCGTGTAGACCTTGAGCCCGCCGAAGTACACGGCGTTGAAGCGCTCCTCGGGGGTGCTGCCCAGCCGCTTGTCGGCCAGGAGCTGCTGCTCCACGTCCGAGGCGAAGTAGTCGTTGGACCTCGGCAGCACGTTGTGCACGGCGGTCGGGACCGGCGTGGCCTGCTTCCACAACGCGGCCTCGGGTTCGGTCAGCGCCCCCACGTCGACCAGGCGCTCGAGTGCGGTGTCGAGCCGCTCGGCCGCCCGCTCCGGGTACCGGACGGGGTTGTAGGAGACCGGGTTGCGGATGAGCCCGGCCAGCAGTGCCGCCTGCCCCGGGTTGAGGTCACGGGCGTTGACGCCGAAGTAGGTCTCGGCGGCGGCCTGGATCCCGTACGCGTGGTTCCCGAAGTAGACGGAGTTGACGTAGCGCTCGAGGATCTCCTCCTTGCTCATCGACTTCTCGAGTCGCGACGCCAGCACGATCTCTTCGATCTTGCGATCGAGCGTCTGCTCGTTGCCCAGGACGTCGAGCTTGATCAGTTGCTGGGTGATGGTCGAGCCGCCCTGCGAGATGCCGCCCTCCTCGACGTTGGCCCGGAACGCCCTGAGCATGCCGCGCACGTCGAAGCCGTCGTGGATCCAGAAGCCCGCATCCTCGACGGCCAGGATCGCCGAGATGACGTGCTGCGGGACCGTGTCGAGGGGCACCGATTGGCGGTTCTCCTCCTCCCTGAGCACAGCCAGGACGGAGCCGTCGGCGGCGTACATGTAGGACCGCTGGGCCAGTGGGCGGAGGGTGATCTGGCCGGGCTCACCCGAGCCGGCGTCGTCGAGCAACCTCGCCGGCACGGCCATCGCTCCCACGGCCAGCGCCAGCACCACGCCGGAGGCGATGACCACGAGAGCGAGCCTGGAGAAGATGCGCACGACGAGGAGACTGCCTGATCGGTCGGCTTACGAAGCGAACAAACACTACCCACCGTGTGGCGCGTCGCAGCGTCGCCGACGCGGGTCCCGTCACTAGGGTGAGCACCCATGGCGCACCCGCGACCCTTCCGCTTCGGCGTGCAGCTCAGCCGGGCCGAGACTGGTGCCGAGTGGGCGGAGCTGGCCCGCAAGGCCGAAGACCTCGGCTACTCGACGTTGTTCGTGCCGGACCACTTCGGCGACCAGCTCTCGCCGGCGGTGGCGCTCGCGGCCGCCGCCGACGCCACGACCGAGCTGCGCGTCGGCCCACTGGTGCTCGACAACGACTACAGGCACCCGGTGCTCACGGCCAAGGAGGCGGCCAGCATCGACCGGCTGTCGGGCGGCCGGCTGGAGCTCGGCATCGGCGCCGGCTGGATGAGCAGCGACTACGAGCAATCGGGCATCGCCATGGGCCCGCCCGGCGTGCGGATCGATCGGCTGGAAGAAGCGCTCGACGTGATCGAGGGCCTGTTCGGGCCGGGCCCCTTCAGCTACCAGGGCAAGCACTACCAGATCGGCGGGCTCGATGGCCTCCCCAAGCCCGTGCAGCAGCCAGACGGCCCCCCGGTGCTCATCGGAGGTGGTGGCCGGCGGGTGCTCACCCTGGCGGCGCGCCGAGCCGACATCGTCGGCGTCAACCCGGCGATCCGCTCGGGGCGCACCGATCGGGCCGCAGCACAGGACGGCGCGGCCGCCGTGACCGACCAGAAGCTCGAGTGGGTGCGCGACGCTGCCGGCGACCGCTACGACGACATCGAGATCAACATGCTGGTCTTCGCCTGCGTCGTGACCGACGACCGGGCCTCGGTGATCGAGGCCATGGCGCCGCTGTTCGGTGTGTCGCCCGAGGTCGTCGGCGACCACCCGCACGCCTGGGTCGGCACCGTCGACCAGATCTGCGACGACCTCGCCGCCCGCCGCGAGCGCTGGGACGCGTCGTACGTGGTGGTGCAAGGGCCAGACGCCATGGACGCGGCGGCGCCGATCGTGTCCCGCCTCGCCGGCACCTGACCGGACGGGTCACCGGCACAGGCACCCTGCGGCATGGTCGCCCTGGCGTTCGCCGGCGCGGGTTTCGTCACCGCCATCCACGGGTTGGCGGCCGACGCGCTGCCCGACCTGCGTGTCGTGCACGTGGCGTCCCGCAGCACCCGTTCGGCGCGGCGGCGGGCGGCCCAGACGGGAGGGATCGCCTGTGGCTACGACGAGCTCCCCGGCGGTGCCGACGTGGTCGTGGTCGCCACGCCGCCCGCGCTGCACCGGCGGGAGGCGGAGCGTGCGGTCGGCGGCGCGGCCGTGGCACTGGTGGAAGCGCCGCTGGCGGCGACGCTCGATGACGCCGACCGGCTGGTGGCGGCGGCTCGGGGGGGCCGCGTCGGCTACGCCGAGAACCTCGTGCACTCCCCGGCCGTGGTGGAGTCGCTGGGGGCGCGCAAGCGCCTCGGAAGCCTCACGCACCTCGAGGTGCGGTTCGCCCAGGGCCGCCCCGACTGGGGCGACCATCTCGCGCCGTCCTGGGGCGGCGGCGCGCTGTTCGACCTCGGCGCGCACGCGGTCACGCTGGCCCTGCTGGCGGCGGCGCCGGCGCGTGTGACCGCGGTCGAAGCGCAGCTGGTGGCCGGCGCTGGGCTGGAGCTCGACGACGACGCCACGGTGACGCTGGTCTTCGACTCGGGGCTGCGTGCCGAGGTGCGGGCGACGTGGCGAGCGCCGGCACCGACGTGGGAGGCGCAGGCGGCCGGCCCCACGGGTGCCGTGCGCCTCGAACTGGTGCCGCACCCATCGGTGGAGCTCAACGGCGCACCGGTCGTGCTGCCGGCGCCGCCGGCGGGACTGGCGTCGCCGCAGCTCCACCAACTCGGCTACGTCGCCCAACTCGAGGCGCTGACCGCCGACATCGACGCCGGACGGGCGCCGACACCCGGGCCACAGCTCGGTCGCCACGTGCTGGACATCGTGTGCGCCGCCTACGCGTCGGCGCGGACCGGACGGGAGGAACAGGTCCCGTTCACGGGCCGGCGGGACCGTACCCCGCTCCAACTGTGGCGGGGCGACTAGTGCCGTGACCACCGGGCGGGGCGGTGGCCGGTCCACGCACCGCCGCCGCCACCAGGCACATAGCCTGACGCCGTGGCGTCGATCGATGACGTGCGCACGCTGGTGGTACTCGACCATGGCCTGGCTTCGGTCTCGATCGTGCGCACCGACGGGTCGCTGCAGTCGACGGTCGTCAATGCCGGCGTCGTGCCCCACCCGCTGAGTGGGAGGCCCGTAGCTGCGTTCGTCGCCCGGGGCGGGACCCGTAAGCTCGACCACCTGCGGCACGGTTCCCGCGCCACGCTCCTGTGGCGGGCGGGCTGGGCCTGGGCCACGGTCGAGGGTTCCGCCGAGCTCGCGGGCCCGGACGATCCCATGACCGGTGTCGATGCCGAGGCCCTGCGCCTGTTGCTGCGGCAGATCGAGGAGGCGGCCGGGGGCGTGCACGAGGACTGGGCCGAGTACGACAGGGTCGTGGCGGCCGAACGCCGAGTCGCCGTACTCGTCACCCCCACGCGCATCTACCAGAACCCCTGAGCGACACCCCGGCCGACGAAACCCTGTGGCGCCAACGTGGCTCAAGCCAGGACGGGTAGTCCGGCCAGCGGCGCGTAGCGCTCGTCGGTGGTCGCGAGCCGGCGCACGCGTTGGCGCACCCGCCGAGCCGCCTGGCGCACCGTCGACTCCCGCATGGCGAAGACCGGGCCGACCGTCGTCGCGGGCGCCGGATTGCCGACGGCCTTCTCGCACACGTACTCGAGCCACAGCTCCCGATCGCGTCTGCTGATCCCCGATCGTTCGAGCGCGTCGAGCAACAGGCGGGCGCCGTGGTGGTCGGCGGCAACCCGCTCGAGCACCGGCCACATGGGGGCGTCACGGGCGTGCGCCAGCTCGGTGGCCGGCTCGGCAACGTCGGCGACGTGCGCCACCTGTCGCTCGTCGAGCGGCTCGGTCCACTGGCCGAGCTCGCGGTCCACGACGTTGGCGACGCGGTGCCGCGCCCAGACCCACGGCAGCGCCCCACCCTCGGGCGACCAGGAACCTGCGACCCTCGCCAGCTCGAAGCACACCTCGATCACCACGCCCTCCACGTCTCCGGGCCGCAGCGGCGTGCCCCGCGCCGCCGCCACCTGCTGCACCGCACCCGCGATCCGCCCACGGAACCGCTCGTACAGCGCCACCACCGCCGCCTCGTCGCCCTGGGCCAACCGATCCATGATCGCCGCCAGCTCGTCGAAACCTTGCCGGTCCACGCCATCTCCTCCTCGTGCGGGGCGAACGCCCCGATGGACGGAGTCCATGGTGCCGACGGGGTGTGACAAACAACATCGGTGTAATTTCAATATCGCAGCCGCAACGCGCGCGCTCGACCGGCCCCCGCCGAGGGTGCCCCCGGATCAGGGGGTCACGGCTCCGGGACCGCGAGGAACTCCACGAGGGCACCGTTGAACGTCAGCGGGTCCTCGATGTTGGGCAGGTGGCCGACGTTGGGCACCACCACCAGCTCGCCCTGGAGCAGCGAGCGCAGGCTCATCGCCTCGGCGATCGGTGCCAGGCGGTCGAGCTCGCCCACCACGACCAGACCCCGCACGTCGGCCTGGCGCAGCAGGAGCATCGAGTCGGATCGACCCTTCATCGCCTCCAGCGCGGCGATCCATCCTTCCCGTGTTGCACCCTCCGCCAGGGCGTGGACGTAGCCGACCAGCTCCGGTCGGCCCATCGAGCCCCCCGACAGCAGTCCCTCCACCAAGCCCTTGGACAGCGAGCCGACGTCGACCCCGGAGCGGAGCTCGTCCTGCTGGGCGGTGCGGCGCTGTGCCGTCGCCGGATCGTCGGCGCGGGCCTTCGTGTCGGCCAGGACCAGCTGGCGTATGCGGGAGCGGTGGTGGCGGAGCAGTGCCATGGCCAGGTAGCCGCCCATCGAGGAACCGACGATCGTGGCGCTCGGGATGTCGAATTGTCCGAGCACGCCGTCTACGAGCCCGGCCCAGCCCTGCAGCGTGGTCGCACCCGGGTCGAGCGCTCCGGGCGACTGTCCGAATCCCGGCAGGTCGATGGCCAGGCAGCGGTGGGTGCCCTCGAGGGCCTCGATCTGGTAGTCCCACATGGCCGCCTGCAGGGGGAAGGCATGGAGGAAGACGACGGCCTCGCCGGCGCCGCGATCGGCCACGTGGACCTGCTGACCTGAAACCTCGAGCAACGGCACGAACGGCTCCTTGAAGCGGCGCGAGCGCCTCTACCCCCCACCCCTACCTCATGGGGCGGGTGCCAAGCGAACCGGGGTGCGTGCCCCTTCGCTAGGCTCGGCCCGCCCCGGGGTTGCCAGCCAAGCAGCGAGCCGCAAGCCCTGTTGCGGGCGGGGTCGGGTGTGCAGCAGGGTGGCCCCGCCTCTCCTGGGGTTTCCCGTGTCGCCGATCCAGGAACGCCATGCCTGACGTTCGCCGCCGATGACCGCGTTGCTCGCTGCCTACGGTGTCGCCGGGGTGGCGCTCGTGGTGTGGGGGGCGCGCCTGGGGCGCAGCGCCCTCATCGTCGGTGCGATCGTGCCGCTGGCGTCGACGGTCTGGGCGTTGGCCCAGATCGGCGATGTCACCGACGGCGACGTGCCAGCGCAGAGCTTCTCATGGGTGGGGGCGCTCGACCTGTCGTTCGACCTGCGGCTCGACGGTCTCGCCGAGACGATGACCCTGATCGTGGCCGGCATCGGGGTGCTGGTCATGGTCTACGCCGTCGGGTACTTCTCGCCGGAGACCCGTGACCTGGGGCGGTTGGCCGGGCTGCTCGTGCTGTTCGCCGGCGCCATGGTCGGCATCGTTCAAGCCGACCACCTGCTGTTGCTCTACGCCTGCTGGGAGGTCACGTCGGTCACGTCGTACCTGCTGATCGGCAACGAGCACACCAACCCCGCCGCCCGGGCGGCGGCGCTCCAGGCGCTGCTCGTGACCAGCGCCGGCGGCCTGGCGATGCTGGGCGGGTTCGTGCTGCTGGGCCACGAGGCCGGCACCTACCGGTTCAGCGAGCTGCTCAGCGCCCCGGCGCCGACGGGCGCGCTGACCACCACCGCCGTCGTGCTCGTGCTGGTGGGGGCGTTCACCAAGTCGGCGCAGTACCCGTTCCACTCGTGGCTCCCGGGGGCAATGGCGGCGCCGACCCCCGTGAGCGCCTACCTGCACTCCGCGACCATGGTGACGGCGGGCGTCTTCCTCGTGGCCCGCCTGGCACCCGTCTTCGCTGAGCTCTGGCTGTGGCGTCCGCTCGTGCTCGGTGTGGGGGTCGTCACGTTCGTGGCCGGCGGCCTGCGAGCGCTGCGCCAGACCGATCTCAAGCTGCTGCTGGCGTTCGGCACGGTGAGCCAACTCGGTCTCATGATGGTGCTGTGCGGCGCGGGAACGCCCGACGCGCTTGCCGCGGGCTGGGAACTGCTCGTGGCGCACGCCGTGTTCAAGGCGGCGCTGTTCATGGTGGTCGGCGTCCTCGACAACCAGACCGGCACGCGTGACATCCGCGAACTGCCGGCGCTCGACGGCCGACGGTGGTGGTGGATCGAAGCCGCCACGATCGTGAGCGCGGCGTCGATGGCCGGCTTCCCCCTGTCGGCGGGCTTCATCGCCAAGGAGGAGGCCTACGGCGCCCTGGCCGACGCCCCCTTTCGCGGGGCCGACCTCGTCCTGGCGGCGCTGGTCGCCGGATCGATGCTCACCGTCGCCTACGCGTGGCGGTTCTGGTGGGGCGCCTTCGTCACACCCCGGCGCCGCCGCCAGCACCGGGCCCGGGGCGCCGAGCCGACGCTCGCCGCGGCCTTCACGGGCCCGGCACTGGTGCTGGCGGCGATCAGCCTGGCGTTGGGCCTCGCGCCGGGCCTCGGCGACCGGCTGGCCACGGCGGCGGTGCGCGGGGTCGGGTTCTCCGACGCCTCCGTGCACCTCGAGCTGTGGCATGGGCTCAACCTGCCGCTGGTGCTGTCGGCCGCCGCCCTGGCCGGCGGTGCCGTGCTCGTCGCCGCGAACGAGCGGATCCAGCCCGTCCTGGCGGCAGGACGCTCCATACCTTCCGGCGACGACGCCTACCTCCTGTCGCTGCGCGCCATCGAAGCAGTCTCAGGCCGTGTCACCGGCGTGGTGCAGAACGGTTCGCTGCCCGTCTACGCCGGGGTGACGCTCGCGGCCGCGGCGGTCCTGCCTGCCGGAGCGGCCCTGGCGGACTGGTCGTGGCCGGGGTGGCCCGAGGCCGGATCGCTCGGCGACCTGCCCGTCACCGCCCTGCTGGTGTCGGCGGCGCTCGGCGCCGCGATCGTTCGGCGCCGGTTCTCGGCCGCCGTGTTCCTCGGCGTCGCCGGGTACGCCATGGCCGGCCTGTTCGTCCTCTACGGCGCGCCCGACCTCGCGCTCACGCAAGTCGTCGTCGAGACGCTGACGACGGTCGTGTTCGTGCTCGTGCTCCGCCGGTTGCCTGAGCAGTTCGAGCGACAGTCGTCGCCGCGGCGCCGAGTCGTGCGTCTGACGATCGCCGCACTCGTCGGCGTGACCGTGTTCGGGTTCGGGCTGCTGGCGGGTGGGGTGCGCACCGCTCCCCCCGTGTCGGACGAGATGATCGCCCGGTCGGTGCCGGACGGGCACGGGCGCAACGTCGTCAACGTCATCCTGGTCGACTTCCGCGGGTTCGACACGCTCGGCGAGATCACGGTCCTGACCACGGCGTCGATCGGCGCAGTGGCTCTCGCGCGCGCCGGGCGGCGTCCGAGGCACCTGCGCACCGGTGACCCGGCGATGGCGGACAGCGGCGAGACCACCCGCATCGTCTTCGTCGACGTGTCGGTCGAGATCGTCTTCTACGCCGTGTTCGTGGCGTCGATCTGGCTGCTCTTCGCCGGGCACAACCAGCCGGGCGGCGGGTTCGTGGGCGGGCTGCTGGCCGGGGCGGCCATCACCCTGCGCTACGTGGCCGGCGGCATGCGCGAGCTCCGTGCCCGGTCGAGGTTCCGGCCCTGGGCCGTGCTCGGCGCCGGGCTGCTGCTCGCGGGGGCGACGGCGACGTACCCCCTGCTGCGCGGCCGCGGCGTGCTCGAGTCGGCCACGGGATCGCTCGACCTCCCCCTGGTCGGCGACCTCACGCTCAGCACGGCGCTGGTGTTCGACATCGGCGTCTACGTGACCGTCGTCGGTGTGGTGCTCATGGCGTTCGAGGCGTTCGGCGACGAACCCGTGCGGGAACAACGGTGAGCATCCTGCTGGCCGCCGCCGCGGCCTCCCTCTTCGCGGTCGGGACCTACCTCGTGCTCCAACGCAAGCTGAGCCGCATCATCATCGGGCTGGGGTTGCTGACCCACGGCGCCAACGTTTTGCTCATCACCTCGGGTCGCCGCGGCGACCCGCCGCTCATCGGCGAGAGCGACCCGAGCTCGTTCAGCGACCCGCTGCCGCAAGCGCTCGCGCTGACGGCCATCGTCATCACGTTCGGGGTGACGACGCTGCTGTTGGCGCTCGCCTACCGGAGCTGGCTCCTCACCAACGACGACGAGGTCGAGGACGACGTGGGCGACCGGGCCATCGCCGGTGGTGACAGCCCGAGGGAGGAGCTGACCGACGAGCAGGTGGCGCAGGAGGTCGAGGAGTTCGAGGAGAGCAAGGAGCTGCGCCCATGACCATGTTCCCGATGGGGCTGCGCCCCCCAACCCCATCGCCGCCCGGCTCCCTGGCGGTCGCTCGGTCGGCCGGTCATGAGGTGCCCTCATGACCGTGTTCCCGCGGGGGCTGCGCCCATGACCTGGCTCGTCCCCGTCCCCATCGTGCTCCCCCTTGTGGGCGCCGCGCTGTCGATCCTGGTCGGCCGGTCGCGGGTGGCCCAGCGGGTGATCGGCCTGACGGTGCTCGCGGCACTCGTCGTCGTCTCCGTGGTGCTCCTGGTCGCGAGCGACAGCGAGGGCCGCATCGTGGCCGAGGCCGGGGGCTGGCCGGCGCCCATGGGCATCACGCTCGTGGCCGACCGGTTCTCGGCGCTCATGCTGGTCATCGGTTCGGTCATGCTGCTGGCGGTGCTCGCCTACGCGATCGGCGAGCCGGGTGCCGAGCGCAACCACGTCGGCTTCCAGTCCGTCTACCTCGTCCTCGCGGCCGGGGTGTCGGCGTCGCTCCTGACCGGCGACCTGTTCACGCTGT
>JBOGHG010000158.1:0-9225 GCA_050744525.1 Acidimicrobiales bacterium
CCCGGCGCTGGCGCTCCGCGCCGCGGCCGCCGCCGCCCGCCACGGCACCCAGCTCGACCGCCACACGCTGGCGCGGCTGCGGGCGGAGTCTCGGCAGCCGGCCGTGCCGTGGGCGGCCGGGACCCGCGAGGCGCTGGTGGAGCTGCTCCTGGCCGGGCCGCCCGCCATCCTGTTGCTCGAGGCCCTCGACCAGCGGGGCGTCTGGGAGCGCTACTTCCCCGAGTGGCCGTCGGTCCGGAGCAAGCCCCAGCGCAACGCCTACCACCGGTTCACGGTCGACCGGCACCTGTGGGAGGCGGCGGCCCAGTCCGCACAGCTCGCCGGCCGCGTCGCCCGTCCCGACCTGCTCGTGCTCGCGGGCCTGCTCCACGACATCGGCAAGGGCGAGCCCGGCGACCACGTTGCCAACGGCGTGCGCCTGGTCGGCGCCATCGCCGACCGCATGGGCCTCGACGACCGCGACGCGGCGGTGCTGGTCCTGTTGTGCCGCCACCATCTGCTGCTGCCGGACGTGGCCACCCGCCGCGACATCGACGACCCCGCCACGATCGAGTCGGTGGCGGGGGGGCTGGGCGGCAGCCGGGAGTCGCTGGAGCTGCTCGCGGCCCTCACGGAGGCGGACTCGCTGGCGACCGGTCCGGCGGCGTGGAGCGAGTGGAAAGCCGACCTGGTGCGGGCGCTGGTGGCACGCGCCGATCACGTGATGCGGGGCGGCACTGCCGCGGACGTGGCCCGCGAGTTCCCCGACGAGCGCCAGTGGGCGCGGTTGCGGGCGGGCGAGCAGGCGGTCGTCAGCGAGGGGGACCGGCTCACCGTGGTCGCCGCCGACCGCCACGGTCTGTTCGCGCGGGTGGCGGGCGTGCTGGCGCTGCACGGCCTGGACGTCCTCGACGCGGCGGCGACGACGGAGCGGGGCTGGGCGCTCGAGGTCTTCCGGGTCCAGTCGAGCTTCGGGCCCACCTTCTCGTGGACCAAGGTGGCCGGCGACGTCGAGCGGGCCCTGGCCGGCCAGCTGGCGATCCGGGCCCGGCTGGCCGACCGCATCCGGACGTACGGGTCCCGGCAGGCCCGCAGCCGCGGCCACGGGGTGGTCGAGCCCGAGGTCCGCTTCGACCTGGATGCGACGCCCGATGCCACCGTGGTCGAGGTGGAGGCCGCCGATGCCCTGGGCGTCCTCTACCGGATCACCAGTGCCCTGGCCGACCTCGACCTCGACATCACCAGCGCCAAGGTGCAGACACTCGGGCCCCGGGTGGTCGACTCGTTCTACGTGCGGGACGGCCAGGGGGCCAAGCTGACCGACCCGGGCGTGCTCGCCGAGATCGAGCGGGCGCTGCTCCACGCGCTGGAGTCGGGCTGAGCGCGAGGGGGGGCGGTCCCGGTCGTCCCGAGGCAATGAGGTCCGCCGGTGAGGACTGGAGGCAATACGGTCCGGGGGCCGGACCCTATTGCCTCGAGAGCTAGGCGCCGGTCCCTATTGCCTCGGGCTGGGACACGAGCCTCGCCGGATAACGTCGGCCCGTGAGCGAGCGTCCCGGAGGGCGAGAGAGCGAGCCCGGCCCGAGCCGTGTGAGCGGGCGACGACACGTCGACAGCCCGAGCGGCCCGGCCGAGGGCCAAGAGCGGGGAGCAACGAGCCGCCGGTTGCCGCCCACCCGTCAGGACCTGATCCGCTGGTCAGAGGCCCTCTCGGGCGTTGCCCGCACGGGGCTCGGCTTCACCCGGAGCCTGTACGAGCGCGAGCGGTTCGAGGAGGTGCTGGCGGTGGCGGGCGACATCCGGGCGGCCGCCGAGGCCGAGGAGGGCTTCGACGCCGAGCACTTCGTCGAGGAGTGGATGAAGGGCGTGGGCGAGGGCGTGGCCGGCTACATCACGCCCAAGGTCGCAGTCGGCGCAGTCGTCCACAACGACGACGGCGAGATACTGCTGGTGCAGCGGGCGGACAGCGGCATCTGGCTCTACCCCACCGGCTGGGCCGATGTCGGCTACTCGGCCAGCGAGATCGCGGTGAAGGAGGTGCGCGAGGAGACGGGCGTCGACTGCGTTCCCGTGCGGCTCATCGCGCTGCTCGACGGCCTGAGGCTGGGGTTCACCCGCGTGCCGCTGTACAGCCTGGTGTTCCTGTGCCGGGCGGTCGCTGGCGAGCTGACGGCGCACCCGCTCGAGACCCGGGCCGTCGGCTGGTTCGCCGATGCCGACCTGCCCGAGCCGCTGGCCGGAGCGTCGCAGTGGCGAGAGCACGCCTTCCGGGCGATCCAGGGCGAGAGCGTGGGCGTCCTCTACGACGAACCCCGCGACCGTCCGTGGGCCAGTGGGGCCTAGGTGGCTGGTGTCAAACGGATGGGCGCACGTCTCGTCGGCCAGATTCGCCGCTGGTCGTCGTCCTCGGCCCTCGAATTCGCTGGTGGAGTCCTTCGGGCCTGCGTCCTCGCCAGCGACGGATCTGTCTCGACGATCCGCACACCCCGTTCGACACCAGCCACCTACTGGGCCAGCGGCCGGGCCTCTGGTCAACGCCGGCGGCGGAGCTCGGCCCGGCGGTCGCCCGTGGCGAGGTCGAGCGTCAGGCTGGCGCGGCCGTCGTTGATCTCGATGCCGGTGTCGCCGAACGCGGTGGTCCCGAAGGCGTTGTCGAACCGGTTGGCGCCGTGCAGTGGCACCTCGGTGCCGTCGACCGTCAACGGGGCCGTCCACGAGAACGTCATCGTTCCCTCGCTGGGCGAGGAGTAGCGGACGTCGAAGCCCCGGGAGACGCCGCCGGTCGAGCCGAGGTCCGTCACGTCGATCTCCGCCGTCGACAGCGCGGTCACGAACGCGTCGAACGAACCCCAGCGGCCGGCGTCGCCCACCTCTGAGATCCACACGTTGGCGGCCCCGCCGCGCGCCACCAGGTCGAACGGTTCCGTGAGCCCGTTGGTGAACGTCGCCGCCGGATCGTGGGTGCGCCATTCGGTCGGCCGCCACGACCACAGCCCGACGTAGCCGTCGCCCTTGCGCCCGAGGGTCCAGCCGCCCACCTGCCGCACCTCGTCGAACCGCTCGGTGGGGAAGTAGGCGTGGGTGTAGGGCAGGTAGCCGAAGGCGTCGAGCGGTGGGCCCGTCGGCGCCGGGTACTGGGGGGCGTACAGGTTGATGACCGCGGCGCCGTGCTGGGCGCTGCGCGGCATGGTGGCGGCGCCGCTCCAGTACAGGTCGGCGTCGACCCAGCGGTCGCCGGGCCGGGGCTCGTTCCCCGGGTTGCTGGTGAAGACCACGGCGTCCTCGTCGAGCGTGGCCTGCCAGGCGTGGTACTGCCAGCCGAAGCAGCCGGGCCGGTAGTCCTGGGCGCTGGACAGCATGGCGTGGGGCGTGCGCCACGTGACAGTGTCGACGGCACCGAGCAGTCCGACGTTGATCTGGCAGCGCAGGGCATGGGCGAGCTGCGCGGCCACCTGGGGGTCGCCGCCGGCCACATCGGCCAGGGCTCGGAAGGGCTGGAACAGCGTGGTCTCCCACAGGTCGTGTTCCTCGATGGTGGCGAGCGTGAGCGGCACGACCTGCCAGGCGGTGAGAGCACCCCGCTCCCACCAGAACGGGATCGCCTCGGGGTCGGTGAACGACACGCCGGGCACGGGAGAGGCCGGATCGGCGGCGAAGGGCTGGTCGACGTCGAGCGGCGCGCCCATGTGCTGGCGGTCGTCGACGGTCCGGGAGCTCCGGGCCACCCGCTCGATGACCGCCGGCAGGCGGTAGCGCTGGGCCGCCGCCAGCGCGGTCGCAGCGGCGTCCGACCGGGACGGGTAGGGCTGGTCCGACGTGGCGAACGCGAGCTTGACGGCACCGAACACGTCCTGGTCGGTGGCCCGGCTCTTGTCCTTCATGTACGACCGGCCGTGGGTGACGCCCACGTTGCCCTGCACCTGATGGATCGCCAGGTCGTACAGGAACACGTCGAGCATCGCCGCGGCGCGGCGGGCCAGGTCGCGCGGCGCGTGCTCCGTGAGCAGCAGCAGGGCCTCGACGTCCTCGCCGTAGTAGACGTCCGAGTGCCATTCGGAGAAGCCCCACTCCGCCTTCTCGTCGAGCCACGCCTCGATCCGCCGGCGCCCGCGCTCGGCGTGCGTCCTGCCGGACCGGCCGGTGATGGCGAACGTGTCGCGCGGGAGTGCGCGGCCGGCCAGGTACTCGAGGGCGTGGAAGATGATGCGGTGGTTCTCCGACCAGAACCACTTGTTGTCGACGACACCGGCGGGCAGCGGGTCGGTGTACCAGTAGCGGAAACCGGTGAAGCGCTGCTCGATCGCGGTCCGCAAGTCGGCGCGCAGCTCGCGCCGGTGCCCGTACCAGAGGGCCATCAGGCGCATCATGTCGAAGTCGCTGGTGTCAGTGTGGGTGTCGATCTTGGCGAAGGTGGCGGCGAAGGCGTCGGGACCGATGGCGTCGGGGTCGAAGTCGAACCGTCGGTCCCGTTCGGCGCGGGCGAAGTGGGCGAGCACGTTCGGCAGCGAGGAGGGTTCGAGCCGCTCGGTGGCGAAGCCGAGGTACTCGTCCTGGCGCGACCGCCACTCCCGCCGGTCGACGTAGCCGTTCCCCGAGCCCAGCCGGCCGGCCCCGCCACCCCCGCCACCCCCGCCGGGTAGGGGTGGGCGGCCGCACGCCATACCGGCCATCAGAACCACCACCACCAACGCGGCCGCACCGGCTCGTCGCACCGGGTTTCCTCCCCAGGTTCGCGGACGGCGATGACCCTAGTGGGCGTCTCTCAGCGGGGTCGGCGGCGCCTGCCCTCGGCCGCCACCTCGTCGAGCAGCTCCCACGTCGGCTCCGCCAGCGCCGCCCAGTCCAGGGCGTCGCGCCGCCGCGTCACCGCCGCCCGGGCCGGCACCAGCACGTCCTCGTCGAGGGTGTCGAGCGTGGCGGCCAGGTCGGCAGCCGTGCGCCCGTAGGGGATGGCGGCGTCGCCGAGCACCTCGCGCAGGTAGGGCCAGGGCGAGACCAGCGCCGGGATGCCGTGGCCGACGGCGTCGGCGACCTGCCCGGTGGTGAGGTAGGTGCCGCCGTCGAGGGGCAGCGCCAGCACGTCGATGGCCGCCAGGCGCCGGTCGTACACCGGACGAGGCACTTCCTCGTAGCGCACGGCGGTGACGCGGGGGTCGTCGGGCAGGCGTTCGCCGTCGTGGCACAGCACCAGCAGCTGCAGGTCGCCGCGACCACAGGCGGCGAACCCGTCGATGAGGAGCTGCGTGTCCTTGCCGGGCCGGGGCGCGCCGACCAGGCCGATGCGCACGTGGCAGGGCGACAGCCCGAGGTCGGCCTCGGCGGTCCGGCGGAGCGCGGGCAGGTCGACGTCGTGGACGTCGTGGACGTCGTCGGCGTCCATGAGCGGCCCCCAGTGGCCGTGCGGGATGACGCGATGGACCGCGTCCGGGCGGAAGCGGTACCGGGCGGTGACGGCGCCGCGGCCCCACTCGCTGTGGTGGATGACGCCGTCGGCCAGCTCGGCCCATGGCTGGTACAGGGCCCTGTCGTCGGGGGCGGCATGCGGCGCGAGGTTGTGCTGCGTCCACACGACGGGCACGCCGACGTCGGCCAGCGTGGCGGCCACGCGGCGCGACCGAGCGGCGTCGAGGCCGACCAGCCACTCGGGCCAGTGGAGGTGGACGAGGTCGACCTCGGCCACGGCCGCTCCGAGCCTGTCGGGCCGGTCGAGCAGGTGGTAGGGCACCGGACGGGTGTCGACCCGGTCGCCGAGGGAGCGGTAGAGGCACTGGTGGTACCAGTGATGGGCGGCGGTCGACATGACCCGCAGCTTGGGCGTGACCGACCAGCGGAACCGCACCTGCGGGCCGGGTGTCAGCTCCACCTGGTGGACGGCCCGTAGTTCGCCGTTGACGCTGCGCCACTCGGCCAAGCCGTCGACGTCGACGGTTGCCACGCGCCGGACCCCTTCCCCCTCGGCGTCGACATGCAGCGGCTGGGCCGACGTCTCCGGGACGAGCACGGCCAGCGCGCCGGGCGGGCGCTCGAAGGTCAGGTCTTCCTCGACGGCGAGCGTGCGCCCGTGGGCCCGGTAGCGGGCGCGCCTGCGAGCGGCCAACGTCTCGGGCTCGGCGACCAGCTCGCGGGCGGACCCGACGAACCGGTCGTGCGCGAGGTCGAGGGTGCCGGGTCGGTGCTCGACCCGCACGGCGGCCCCTCCGGGTGCGAAGCGCGCCTCGCCCCGCCACGCCACCGGGACGAAGCATACGAGCGGCTGGTCGGTGGGAACGTCGAAGCAGCCCGGGTGGCGGGGTGCGGGCGCGTAGTCCGCACCGGGCCCGCCGACGATCGGGAGGGCGAAGGGCAAGCGGGGATCCCGCCGCGCCCACACCCCCAGGCCGGGGCCGAAGCCGATCCACTCGTCCCGGGCGGCGAAGATCTCGGCTGGTGGTGCAGCTGTGGGCCCCGCGCCGTCAGTGGTCCCGCCCGCCGCCCGTAGGTCGAGGGCCGCGGCGACCAGCTTGCCGGCGCAGTCGAGTGTCATCTGCAGGCGCCGCTGCGGGCCGCGGTAGCTGAAGGGAGCCCGCCGCTTGTGGGCGGCGACCAACCCGCCGGAGAACCACCCGGGGGCGGCGTCGGTGGCGCAGCGGGCCAGGCCGAGCCAGCGCCCGGCGTCGACGTCGACGCCGCGGCGCAACAGCACGCCGGCCAGCTCGGCGGCGTGGCACACGGCCAGCGCCCCGATCGAGCGGCCCCAGGAAAGGGCGGTGCCGTCCGGCGACGCCACCGCCTCGACCAGGCGGGCCGCCGAGCGCACGCCCCGCTCCCAGACGCCGCCGAGGCGGTCGGCGAAGGGTTCGGCGAACAGGTAGGCGTCGACCGTGTACATGTCCACCTGCCCCTCGCCGCCCCGTGAGTCGTCGAGCCACCCGTCGGGGTGCTCGCCCAGCAGGGCCCGGGCCCGCTCCAGCAGCTCGTCCAGCACACCGGCGTCCACGTCCAGCCCGAGGCGGGCCCGCGCCGCCTCGCAGCGGGCGAGCACGACGGCGTAGTTGCGGGGGAGGACGGCCTGGTCGAGCAGGGGGATCCACTCGGTGCTGTCGGCGGCCTCGGTGACGATCCGCCGGGTGGCGCCGTCGAGGGCGTCGAGACCCCCGAGCCGCTCCACCGTCTCGGCGATCCGGTACGAGAAGAACGTGTGGGTGCGCCGGCCGTCGGTCGCGGCCAGCCGCCCGAGCAGGGTGGGCACCACCGGCAGCCCGGCAACGTCGTCGACCCCGGCCTCGTGGAGCAGGCCCAGCGTGAAGCACAGGTCGGCGTGGGCGTCGGCGTCGACCCGGTGACCCGCCAGGGTGTCGGGCAGCATCAGCCCGGGGGCGGCGCCCCCGGCCAGCCCCTCCAGCACCCGCACGGCGGCGGCGACGAGGTCGTCGGCGATCCTGCGCGTGCTGTCCACGCCGGCGGACGATAGGCGGCCCCGCCGGGGGGTCCAGTGGGGTGGCGACGAGCCCCCCACTAGTGGCCCACTAGTGGGGTGGCGACGAGCCCCCCACTAGTGTCGCCGGATCATGCTGAGCGCGGTCGGCGCCGACGGGGTGGACGACATCGTGCAGGTCCGCACGCTCCGGACGCGGGAGGCCGTCCAGGCCCGGCTCCGCCACCTCGGCCTGGTGCTGGCCGTCGACCCGGAGGTCGACGCGGGCGGGCCGCTGGCCCAACCCCTGGAGGTCGTGGGCCGCGAGGCGGCGAACCGCTTCTGCGTCCTGCCGATGGAGGGCTGGGACGGCGAGGCCGACGGACGGCCGTCGGAGCTGGTGCGCCGCCGCTGGCGGCGGTTCGGGGCCTCGGGCGCGGGGATGGTGTGGGCCGAGGCCACCGCGGTGCGGCCCGACGGACGGGCCAACGCCCGCCAGCTCGTCATCGACGCCACCACGGTCGACGACCTGTCGGCCCTTCGGGCCGAGCTGGTGGCGGCCCACGAGCAGGCGGGCGGCCGGGCCGGCGGGCCCGTGGTCGGCCTGCAGCTCACGCACTCCGGCCGCTGGAGCAGGCCCGACGGCGAGCCCCGGCCCCGGGTCGCCTACCGGCACCCGCTGCTGGACGACCGGGTGGGCGCCGGCGCCGCCGCCGTCCTGTCCGACGACGAGCTCGACGGCCTGGTCGAGGCCTTCGTGCAGGCCGCCGCGCTCGCCCACCGGGCCGGCTTCGACTTCGTCGACGTCAAGCACTGCCACGGCTACCTGGCCCACGAGCTGCTGTCGGCCGTGGACCGGCCCGGGCGCTATGGCGGCGACCTCGACGGCCGCGCCCGGTTCCTACGTGAGGTCGTGGACGGCGTGCGGGCCGAGGTCCCGGCACTTGGGTTGGCCGTTCGCTTGTCGGCCTTCGACCTGATCCCCCACGTGACGGGAACCGACGGCCGGGGCGTGCCCGCCCGCCCGGCCTCGGACGGCACCTACCCCTATGCGTTCGGCGGCGACGGATCGGGAGTGGCCGTCGACCTCGGTGAGGCCCACGAGCTGATCCGCCGGTGCGCCGCCTGGGGGGTGTCGCTGGTCTCGGTCACCGCCGGCAGCCCGTACTACACGCCGCACATCCAGCGGCCGGCCTACTTCCCGCCGTCCGACGGCTACCAGCCGCCACGCGACCCGCTGTTCGAGGTCGCTCGCCTCGCCGCGGTCACGGCCGAGCTGGCCGCGGCCCATCCCGGGGTGGCGGTCGTTGCCTCGGGGCTGAGCTACCTGCAGCAGTGGCTGGCCCACGCCGGCCAGGCCCTGGTGCGCTCGGGTGGTGCCGCATTGGTCGGCTACGGCCGAATGGCGCTGAGCTACCCCGACCTGCCGGCGGACGTCCTCGCCGGCCGCCCGCTCGACACGAGACGGATCTGCCGCACCCTCAGCGATTGCACCACGGCACCGCGCAACGGCCTCGTCTCGGGCTGCTATCCCTACGATCCCTTCTACAAGGGCCTCCCCGAGCGCCGCCTCCTCGTGGCCGCGAAGCAGTCCGTCCGCCCGCCACGCCGACGCCGCGCCTGAAGGCATGAGCGAGCGTCCGTCGATCGCGTTGTCGATGTACCCGGGCCTCGAGCCCTACGCGCTGCGGCGGGAACACATCGACGCCCTCGCCGGGATCGGCGACCTGCTCGACCCGTCGGCGATCGAGGGCATGCCCTCCGAGCGGGCCGACGAGGTGTTGGCGGCGGCCGACGTGCTGCTCGGCCACTGGGGCTGCAGCCGCCTCGACGAGGCGTTCCTCGATCGCGCC
>JBOGHG010000159.1:0-9212 GCA_050744525.1 Acidimicrobiales bacterium
GGCGACGGCGCCGACCAGCGACACGGCCCCGATGGCGAGGCCACCACCGGCCATGAGCGCCGTGTCGAGCCGTCGCCGACTGCTGGTCCGCATGGCGCTCGACGGTAGCGCCCGCCGGCCGGACGACGGCCGCGACGACGCCCTGGCGGGTCAGCCTTCCGATGGCGTCCGGACCACCACCACCGGGCAGGGCGCGTGCTGCACGCACGCCATCGCCACCGACCCGAGCACCAGCCGGCTTAGCCCCGTGCGGCCGTGCGAGCCGACCACCAGCAGATCCGCCGTCTCGCCAACTCCGGCCCGACACCCACCCGCCACCCCTTGATCGCGTCGGCCTCCGGCCGACACGTCGATCAACGTCATCGCCGCGCCACCGGGCAGGATCGTGCGCAGCACCTCGGGCGGTCGCTCGTCCATCTCCGCCAGGGCGGCATCGACGACCTCGTCGACCGATGCCCGGGCGGCGGAGTCGATCTCGCCCTCGTCCACGGGGATGCGGAACGTGGCGCCGAAGGGCAGGGCCGACACCGGCGGCGACCAGGCGTGCACCACCTCCACGGTGGCCTGCCGCAGGACGCCCTCCTCCAGGGCCCAGCGCAGCGCCGCCGCCGCCTGCTCTGAGTCGTCGACTCCGACGACGATGCGCCCGCGGACGGGCTCGCCATCGCCCCGGGGGGGCGCAGGCGTCGAGTTGGCGGTGGTCGGTTCGGGGTCGGGCGCCATGCCTACTTCCTAGCCTCGGCCGGGCATCGCCGCCCGGCCCTTGCTAGAACGACCGATATGACGCCCCCGTTAGACATCGGGATCATCGACACGATGATCGGCTTCCCGAGCCGGAACATGCGCAAGCAGTACGCGTTCATCACCCAGCAGACGCACGACCGGGAGTCGAGGGAGGACTTCGAGTTCCCGGTCGAGTACATGTTCAAGGACGTCCCGGACCGCAAGCTCGACAAGGCCGCCGATCCCCTGGGGGTCACCCTGCGGGAGATGGACCTCTGGGGTATCGAGAAGGGCGTCATCGGTGTGCACGGCGAGGTCGGGGAGCGGGCCGTGCGTGACTTCCCCGACCGGTTCATCCCCCAGCTCTCGGTCGACCCCAACGAGGGCATGGACGCCGTGCGCGCCATCGCCCGGGCCCACGACACGTGGGGGATCAGCTCGATCGGCGTGTTCCCCGCCGGCACGTTCCCGCAGGTGCCGATCGACGACAAGAAGATGTACCCGATCTACGCCAAGTGCGTGGAGCTGGGGATCGCCGTGTTCTGCTGTGCCGGCATCCCGGGGCCGCGGCTGCGCTTCGCCTGCCAGCACGTCGAGCTGATCGACGAGGTCTGCTACGACTTCCCCGAGCTGGTCTTCGTGACCCGGCACGGCTGTGAGCCCTGGGCCGACCTGGCCGTGAAGCTGATGCTCAAATGGCCCAACCTCTACTACTCGACCAGCGCCTTCGCGCCGAAGTACTACCCCAAGGCCATCATCGACTACGCCAACACCCGGGGCGCCGACAAGATCGTCTACGCCGGCTACTTCCCGATGGGGCTGTCGCTCGAACGCATCATGGGCGAGCTGCCGGGGGTGCAGTTCAAGGACGAGGTGTGGCCCAAGTTCCTGAGGCACAACGCTGAGAAGGTGCTGGGGTTGTCCACCGCGTAATTTGCCGGTGTGGACGCGTCAGGCCCGGTCGAGCCAGGCGATGCCGATCACGCCCCGGCCGGTGTAGACGGTCATCGCCGCGCTGCAGACCTCCGGCGGCCGGTCGGACCCCACCAGCCCGGCCAGGCGCTCGGCCATGGCCTGCCCCCCGCGGCCGGCGCCGGCGCCCGTGAACGCGACCGGGTCGCCCGCACCCCGCCGCCTGCGGTAGAGGTCGGCGAGTGCCGTCACCGGGTCCTCGCCGTCGAGCACCCGCAGCGGCTCGATCATGCCCTGGCGCGCCTCGAAGATCGTGGGTCGGCCCCGCCCGCGCCCGATCTCGACCATGCCGGCGGCCACCAACGGCTCCGCGGTCCCGACCGCCCCGAGCACCCGGGCGCGGCCGCCCGCCTCCCGCGCCGCGGCCACGACATCGGCGAGCGAACCGTTGCCGTCCACGGCAGCCTCTGCGGCGGCCTCGGCCACCAGGGCCTGGCCCGACGCCGCCGTGCGCGTGTCCACGACCGCGACCGGCCGGTCGGCGAGCCAGGGCGCGTGGCACGCGTGGCGCCACATGGCCGTCAGCTCGGCGGCCGGGGTGAGGATCACCGCCGCCTGCGCATCGGTGCTCTCCACGGCGTCGAGGTAGTCGATCACCCCCGGCGCCCGGGTCTTGATCGGCTCGCCCCGGGCCAAGGCCTCGTCGACCACCAGTGGATCGATCTGGTCGTCGGGAACCTGACGGTCGGCGAGCAGGATGGTGATGGGCACCACGACCACCGCCGCCTCGTTCCCCGAGTGCCGCGACGGCCGGCCGCTCGAATCGGTGACCACCACGGTCCTCATGCTGCGGTGCCTCCTCGGTCGTCCCAGCGTCTCACCGCCGCCCTGCGGAACGTACCCGCATGACGGGCGCCACGCGCTACACGATTGCGGAGCTGGTCGAGAAGACCGGGATCCCCGCCACCACCATCCACCACTACCGCAACGCCGGGCTGTTGCCGCCGCCCGAGCGCGTGGCCGCCAACCGCTTTCGCTACAGCGAGCGCCACGTGCAGGCGCTCCGGCTCATCAGGGTGTTGCGCGATCGGCGGCGGCTGCCCCTGCCCACGATCCGTGACGTGCTGCCCGAGCTCATGGCCAGCGGCGACGAGGAGGCGTTCCACACCGAGACCTGGGAAGCGGCACTGACCGGGCGCTCCGAGGTGCCCGATGCGGCTCGGGAGCGGATCGTGGCGGCCGCCGTCGAGCTGTTCGCGGCCCGGGGGTACGGCGAGGTCGCGGTCAGCGACGTGGCGGCCCAGGCG
Source organism: Acidimicrobiales bacterium (assembly GCA_050744525.1). Classification (GTDB taxonomy): domain Bacteria; phylum Actinomycetota; class Acidimicrobiia; order Acidimicrobiales; family VFJN01; genus DASQUK01. The sequence continues at coordinate 2,943 of JBOGHG010000159.1, forward strand.
GGGACGGCCAAGGGCAGCGTCTACCGGCACTTCGAGTCCAAGGAGGCGCTGTTCGCCGCGGCCGTCGAGTCGGTCGTGGCCGGTGTGGTCGGAGACGTGCGGGCCGCAGCCGACCGGGCGGGCGGGCAGTTGGACCCGTCGGCGGCGATGCTGGCGCTGGTGATGTCCGCCAGGCCCGGCTTCATGCTGCTGCTGGAGCTGGCGGCGGGCAGCCTGCGCGGCCAACCGGGCCACCGGGAGCTGGCGGACGGTGCGCTCACCTGCTTCGTCGACGGAGTGGGCCCGGTCCTCACGGGGCCGGGGACGCCACGCGAGCGCGCCGTCGCGCTCATCGTGCAGTTGGCGCGGGAGACCATGCGTGCCGTCCTCGGCGCCCGCTGATCCGGAAGGGGTTGCGAAGGCGTCGGCTCATGCGCTTACGTACGTACAACACTTCTGACCAGTGGGTCAGATTCTTGTACGAAAGCGGGGGCTGTCGGCGCCATGGGCGAAATCGCAGTGGCGAGCCAACCGGAGGGCGCCACGGCCCGGCCTGCACTGCCCCCCGAGGCCCGGCTCCTCGCCCAGGCTGACCACGAGAACTTCCCCGTCGTCACCCGGCTCGTGCCCCGGGCCGCCCGCGACCATCTGCTCGCCGTCTACGCGTTCGCCCGGCTGACCGACGACCTCGGCGACGAGCATCCCGGCGATCGCTCTGCGGCCCTGGACTGGCTGGAGGGCGATCTGCAGGCGGCGCTCGATGGCCGGCCCTGCCACCCGGTCACCGCCCGGCTGGGCCGAACGATCGCCGCCACCGACCTGACGGCGGCACCGTTCCTCGACCTGATCGCCGCCAACCGGCGGGACCAGGCGGTCGCGCGCCGGGCCACCTGGGACGACCTGCTCGACTACTGCCGCCTGTCCGCCAACCCCATCGGCACGGCGGTGCTCGCCATCGCCGGGGCCCTGACACCCGAGCGCCAGACGCTGTCCGACCGCGTGTGCAGCGGCCTGCAGGTCGTGGAGCACCTCCAGGACGTCGGGGAGGACGCCGCCGCCGGCCGTATCTACCTCCCGGGCGACGACCTGGAGCGCTTCGGCGTGGATGAGACCGACCTGACCGCGCCGGCGGCGTCGCCGGCCCTGCGCTCCGCCGTCGCCTTCGAGCTCGCCCGGGCACGGGACCTGCTGGCGGCGGGGATCCCGCTGACCCGGTCGTTGCGGGGCTGGTCGCGGCTGGCGGTCGCCGGCTATGTCGCCGGGGGGCTGGCGGCCGCCGACGCGATCGAGGCCGCCCGCTACGACGTGCTGGCTGGCCCGGTGCGACCGACGCGGGCCCGGTCCCTGCGCCACGCGCTCCAGGTTCTGGCGTCTCCAGGACCGGGATCTCGGCCTGGGAGACGCCAGCAACCGGAGCTGGAACGGGCCTACGCCACGTGCGTCGACATCACCCGCCGCCAGGCCAAGAACTTCGCCTACGGCATCGCCCTCCTGCCCGCGCCGAAGCGTCGGGCGATGGCGGTGGTGTACGCCCTGGCCCGCCGGGTCGACGACGTCGTGGACGAGCCCGGCCGCACCGACGTCGGGGCGCGGGCCCTCGACGACCTACAGGACCGGGTGGCCCGGACCCTGACTGCGGGTGCGGCCGCCGACCCGGCCGATGCCGTGCTGGTGGCGCTCGCGGACGTCGTGCGCCACTACCCGCTGCCGCCGGACGCCATCGCCGACCTGTTCGAGGGCTGCCGGAGCGATCTCGACGGGGCGCGCTTCGCCACCTTCGACGAGCTGGTCGTCTACTGCCGGCGTGTGGCCGGGTCGATCGGGCGGCTGTCCCTGGCCATCTTCGGCACCGCACATGCTTCCCGCTCAAACGGCCGCTCGGGCCGGCCCGACGCGTCGGCGCCGCTGGCCGACGACCTCGGCGTCGCCCTCCAGCTCACGAACATCCTGCGCGACGTGGTCGAGGACCGTGACCAGCTCGCCCGGGTCTACTTGCCGGCCGACGACCTGGAACGCTTCGGCTGCGCGGCGGACGCGTCCGGACCCGCCGATCGGCTGGCGGCGCTGCTGACGTTCGAGGCCGAACGCGCGCGGGGCTGGTACGAGCGGGGGCTGGGCCTCCTACCGCACCTGGATCACCGCTCGCGCGCCTGCGTGGCCGCCATGGCCGGCATCTACCACCGCCTGCTGGATCGCATCGAGCGCGACCCGGCGGCGGTGTTGCGGGGTCGCGTCTCGCTGACGACCGGCCAGAAGGCGACCGTCGCCGCCCGCAGCCTGTTGTCGCTCCCCGGCGGGGCACGCCCATGACCCGGTCCCACATCTGCGTGGTGGGCGGCGGGCTGGCCGGCATGGCGGCGGCGCTGGCGTGCGCGGACGCCGGTGCCGGGGTGACGCTCGTCGAACGGCGTCGGCGGCTGGGCGGGGCCACCTGGTCGTTCCGCCACAACGGCCTGTGGTTGGACAACGGCCAGCACGTGTTCCTGCGCTGCTGCACCGCCTACAGGGCGTTCCTCGATCGCCTCGGGATCGCCGACCGGGTACGCCTCCAGCCGCGCCTCGACCTGCCCGTGATCGCCCCCGGCGGTCGGATGTCGCGCCTGCGCCGCAGCCGCCTGCTCCCGGCGCCCGCGCACCTCGGTGGGTCACTGCTCACGTACCGCCACCTCGGCCTGCGCGACCGGCTGCGGCTCGGGCCGGCGGCGCTGGCGCTCCGCCGGGTCGACGTCGCCGACCCCGAGACCGACCGGCGGTCGTTCGGCGAATGGCTCACCGGTCAGCGCCAGTCGCCGGCGGCCCGGGAGGCGCTCTGGGACCTGATCTGCCGCCCGACCGTGAACCTGCCGGCGGCCGAGGCGTCGCTGGCGCTGGCCGCGATGGTGTTCCAGACCGGGCTGCTCAGCGATGCCGGCGCCGCCGACATCGGCTGGGCCTCGGTGCCGCTGGGGGAGCTGCACGGCGACGCCGGCCGGCGGGCGCTCGAACACGCGGGCGTCGAGGTGCTGGCCGGCGCGGCGGTCAGCACCGTCGACCGGCCGCCGACCGGCGGGCCCGCGTTCACCGTCAGGGTTGCCGACACGCAGCGCGCCGCCGACGCCGTGGTGGTCGCCGTCCCCCATACCGCGGTCGCCGGCGTGGCGGCGGACCTGGCCGCCCTGGCCCTCGTGGGCGAGCGGCTCGGGGCGTCACCGATCGTCAACGTCCACGTCGTCTACGACCGGCGGGTCACGGATCTCGAGCTCGCTGCCGGAGTGGGCACCGACGTCCAGTTCGTGTTCGACCGCAGCGCCGGCGCCGGCCTCGAGCGGGGCCAGTACCTGGCCGTGTCGCTGTCCGCGGCGGACGAGTACATGGAGCGGCCGTCCGATGACGTTAAGGCCGGCGTCCTGGCGAGCCTGGCCGAGCTGTTCCCGCGGGCGCGGGCCGCCCGGGTCGTCGACGCCCTGGTCTCGCGCGAGCCGGCGGCCACGTTCAGGGGTGCGCCCGGATCGGCTGCCGCCCGACCGCAGAGCACGACGGCGGTGCCGGGGCTGGTGCTGGCGGGGGCGTGGACCGCCACCGGCTGGCCGGCGACGATGGAGGGCGCGGTGCGCAGCGGCACCACCGCCGCCCGCCACGCCCTCCTCGCCGCCGGCCACACCCGCACGTTGCCGCGCCTGCCGGCCGATGAGGAGGTCCGCGCATGAGCACGATGACGTCCGTTCCCGATGCGCTCGCGCGGGCGCGGGACGCGGTGCACCCGGCGATGGTCGCCGCCGTCGAGCGGCTCAACCCGGAGCTGCGGCGGATAGCCGCCTACCACCTCGGCTGGTGCGACGAGCACGGGGCGCCCAGCACCCGGGCCGGTGGCAAGGGCGTCCGCCCGGCGCTGGCCGTGCTGTCGGCCGAGGCCGCGGGCGCCGAGGCGAGCGCGGGGGTGCCCGGCGCCGTCGCCGTCGAGCTGGTCCACAACTTCTCGCTGCTCCACGACGATGTCATCGACGGCGACCGCGAGCGGCGCCACCGCCCCACGGTGTGGGCGCTGTACGGGGTCGGGCCCGCCGTGCTGGCCGGCGATGCCCTGCTCACGCTCGGCCAGCAGGTCCTGCTCGAGCGCGGCCCGGCCGGGGCCGCCGCCAGCGTGGAGCTGACCACCGCCGTGGCGGCCATGATCGGCGGGCAGGCCGACGACATGGCCTTCGAGGGCAGGGCCGACGTCACCGCCGAGGAGTGCCTCGGCATGGTGGCGGGCAAGACGGGTGCCCTCCTGTCGTGCGCCGCCGCCGTCGGGTCGATGCTGGTGGGCGCGCCAGCCGCGGTGGTGGACCCACTGCGCAGCTACGGCGCCCACCTCGGCGTCGCCTTCCAGGCCGTCGACGACATCCTCGGCATCTGGGGCGACCCCGAGCGAACGGGCAAGCCCCGCGGCAACGACCTGTCCACGCGCAAGAAGTCGCTGCCGGTGGTCTTCGCCCTGGGCGCCGGCGAGCGGCACGGGGCCGACGAGCTGCGGCTGTTGCTGCTGAACGGTCCGCTCGACGCGGGCGCCGTGTCCCGGGCGACCGAGCTGGTCGAGGCGTCCGGGGCCCGGGAGGCCACCGAGGCGCTGGCCCGCGACCACCTGGACGCCGCCTGCCGGTCGTTGGACGGGGCGGGCCTGGCGGCCACCGCCTGCAGCGAGCTGGCGGACCTCGCCCGTTTCGTCGTCGAGAGGGAGTTCTGATGGCGATCGGCGCCCCGGCGGTGGCTCCGGTCGCGGCCTCCGTCGCCGCGGCGACGGAGCGCGCTCGTGATCACCTGCTGGCGCTCCAGCATCCCGAGGGCTGGTGGAAGGGTGAGCTCGAGACCAACGTCACCATGGACGCCGAGGACCTGATGCTGCGTCACGTCCTCGGCATCCTCGACGCAGCGACGGCGGGGGCGGCGGCCGACTGGATCCGCTCGCAGCAGCGGGCCGACGGCACCTGGGCCACGTTCCACGGGGGCCCCGGCGACCTGTCAACCACCGTCGAGGCCTACGTCGCGCTCCGCCTGGCCGGCGACGCCAGCGATGCCCCACACCTGGCGCAGGCCCGCCGCTTCGTCCTCGACGCCGGCGGCATCGAGCGGACGCGCGTCTTCACCCGCATCTGGCTGGCACTCCTGGGCCAGTGGTCCTGGGACGACCTCCCGGCACTGCCGCCCGAGGTGATCCTCCTGCCGCGGAGGGTCCCCCTCAACGTGTACGACTTCGCCTGCTGGGCCCGGCAGACGATCGTCCCCCTCACCGTGGTGGCGGCGCATCGCCTGGTGCGCCCGCTGCCGTTCTCCATCGGCGAACTTGCGGCGGCTGGCGCCCCCATGGGGGCTCCAACCGCCGCAAGTCCGGGGTGGCAGCGAAGGTTCGAGCGCCTGGACCGGGTGCTCGAGGCGTACGAGCGCCTGCCGGGCTGGGCTCCCCCCAAGGTGTTGCTGCGGCGGCTGGCCCTCCGGCTGGCGGAGCAGTGGATCGTGCGCCGCCAGGAGGCGGACGGCTCCTGGGGCGGCATCCAGCCGCCGTGGGTGTACTCGCTGCTCGCCCTGCACGTGCTCGGCTACCCGCCGGATCATCCCGCCATCGCACGCGGGCTCGAGGGCCTCGATCGGTTCACCATCCACGACGGGCGGGGCCGTCGCCTGGAGGCATGCCAGTCGCCGGTGTGGGACACCGCCCTCGCGGTCGTTGCCCTCGCCGACGCCGGCGTGGCGCCGGAGCATCCGGCCCTGGTGCGGGCGGGGGAGTGGCTGCTGGACCAGGAGGTCACCGTCGCCGGCGACTGGGCGGTGCGCCGTCCCGAGCTGGCCCCGGGCGGCTGGGCGTTCGAGTTCGCCAACGTCAACTACCCCGACGTGGACGACACCGCCGAGGTGGTGCTGGCGCTGCGCCGGATCGCGGGCCGGGACGCGATCCGGCGCCGGCGAGCCGTCGCCCGCGCCGTCACCTGGGTCGAGGGCATGCAGAGCCGCGGCGGGGGCTGGGCGGCGTTCGACGCCGACAACACGAGCAGGTTGTGCGCGGCGCTGCCGTTCTGCGACTTCGGCGAGGTCACCGATCCGCCGTCGGCCGATGTGACCGCCCATGCCGTGGAGATGCTGGGCGACCAGCCGGATGCCGATCGCACCCGGCTCCGGGAGGCGGTCGCCTGGCTGCGGGCCGAGCAGGAGCTGGGAGGCTCGTGGTTCGGTCGCTGGGGCGCCAACCACGTGTACGGCACCGGGGCCGCCGTGCCCGCCCTGGTGGCCGCGGGCGTCGGTCCCGACGACCCGAGCATCGCCCGGGCGGTCGGGTGGCTT
>JBOGHG010000160.1:0-9146 GCA_050744525.1 Acidimicrobiales bacterium
GCCTCGAGGCGGTTCGCTTCGACGCGCCCGCACACAGGACCGCAGCCGTCACAAGCCCAAGAAATCGGCCTTCGACTTCGTCGAAGACTGTTGACATCAAGCGCTTCTTCAGGAAGGTCGATCTGTGCTTCTTCGGAGACCGTTCGATCACTGGTATGAGCCCGATCTGTACGGGGTCAACGCCACTCGCTGGTGAACGTTATGCGACCGCGTTCCGTGCGCCCGGAACGGACACTTGCGGGTCACGTCGCGAATGGCTGGCCGGGTCGACAAGTTGGGGATGCGGCGTCGTGTGGCGGCGGCGCGAGGTTGCGACGCCTTAGCGTCTCAGCGCCCCGTCCAGGCGGATGGTCTGAAGCGCCCCGGGTTCGGTGGAGGCTCTGGGGTGCCCTGGGTTCCGTGGAGGTAGTCGTTCTCTACGATCTGCGCGGCGAGGATCGTATATTCGTCCGGGTCGCCTATGCGCTTGGGGTTGGGCACGGTCGAGCCCCACTGTTCCTGGGCCTGCTCGGTGGTTATCCCAGCGACGCTCGCCGCCTCCGCGAAGGCGAGGGTAAAGAACGGCCCCGGCGCGATCGCCATCACGCGGATGCCGTGTTCGACGAGGTCCCGCGGGATGGTCAGGGTCATGCCGATGATGCCGCCCTTCGCCGCCGAATAGGCGGCCTGTCCCGGTTGGCCTTCGAAGCCCGCGATGGAGGCGGTGTTGATGATGACCCCGCGCTGGTTCGAGGCGAGGGGCTCGTTCTTGGCCATCTCTTGGGCGGCCTGGCTGGTCACGGCGAAGGCGGAGTTGAGAGACACGTCGATGAGGTGTGTGAACTTGGCCAGGGGGTGTCGAACCCCGTCGGGGTCGAGCATCCGGGCGGGCCCGCGCCCGCCGGGCCAGTCCGGCCCGATGTGGGTGGTCACGGCGGCGCGCAGCGGCCCGAGGCCGGCGGCCAACCGTTGCCTTGACGTCAACCAGGATGCCTCTACGAACGCGACCTGGGTGATCATGTTCCAATGCACCCTGGGTGACAATCAGCTCTGCTACTGAGTGCCGGTGTCGCCGCTGGTGGCGGTGGTCCCGCTGACAGCGGCATTGCCGGCGCCGGACGATTCGTCGGGGCCGACGATGGTTCGGTGGGTGTGGTGCTGGTGGTGGTGCCGCCGTGGCCGTAGGTGAGGTTCTCGCCGGTAGCGGGTCGAAGAGGTGCATGCGGGTGGGGGTCGAGCCAGAGATCGGCGTCGCCGCCCTTAGTCAGCCGACTCTCGGCGTCGAGGGTGACCACGCTGGCAGGTCGACAGCAAGCAGCTCCGTACTGTTGCTCAGCCTGGCCATCGCCTTCGCGCAAGCAGAGCAACTCGACCAAGCCGTGGCCACGGCGACCGAGGTTCTCTCGATCGCAGGCGACCAGCCCATTCGACGGGTACGGCAGCGGGCAGAGGACCTCCGCCGGATGCTCGGCCCAACCGCCCGCAGCTCCGCCGTCCGTGACTTCGACGAGCAGCTGCACGAATTCGACTGCACTCTCGAACGGGCAATCGCCGGGCCTGCCGCCTGAACCTCGGTGCCGTTGGCATCTGGACGAGCCAGTTCGACTTCGTGGCAGCTCCAGTCGTCCGCGACGCCGTTGTGCAACTCGAGGAGCTGGGCTACGGAGCCGTCCGGTTCGGGGAGAACATCGGCCGGGAGCCGATCGCTCAGGATCACACCTCCCCGCCACTCGAACAGGAACAAGTGGACGCTGTCGAGCGGCCCATGACGGCGTCGGACACGGCTGGCTTCCAGGCCGCGTGCAACGGCCGGAGACCCGACGATGACAGCGCCCTACGCCCGCCATGACCGGCTCGCCGCGCGTTGGAGCGCAGCCTCCACGCAACTCCGAGCGGCTCGCTCCGGTCCGTCCTGCTCCGTGTTGGGTCCGTTCCGCCATCGCGTGATGGTGTGCCGGGCCGCCACGATGTCGGGTGGCCAAGCACCCTGTTTCGGTCGAGGTGCAAATCTTCGACGTCAGCGACGGCCCCCGCGGTTCAAGATGCCCGTTCGGGCGTGAACGCGATCATGACGAAGCCATCGGTTCGTGGGTCCGTCGCCCACACCGGACGCGTCGAGATCCTGCCGAAGAGGGACCGTACGTGCCGGTGCGCTGGTAGCGGCGGAACGGGTGGGTCAGCGTCGAGACCAGGCTGCCGGCGAGCGGTCCCACAAACGCAACGTGGCGTCACGGCCGGGGCTGGCCAGGAGCCCCGTCGAGCGAGACCGCCAGCGCTTCACCGAAGCCGGCGTCGTCGGTGGGTCACCAGCTTCCACCGCCGCCGCCACCGGACCCACTGCCGACGCTGCCGCCACTGGAGCTGAACCCGCCGGAGCCGCCGCCCTCGAAGCGCGGAGCGGGAGGGGTCTCGCTCGACATGGTCGACGACAGCAACAGGGGCGCCATGGAGGCGTAGCGCAAGTCGGTCTCGTCGGGGATCGCCGTCGAGGCCCGGATCGCGGAGGCCCAGCGGTCGATCTCGCCGACCGCGACGGCCCAAGCGGTGTACTCGCGCAGGACGCCGCGCTTGGCGGCTTCCTCGGCATGGTAAGCCTCGGAGTCCGCCAGGAAGCGGCGGAACGACTCGACCCGTAGCCATGCCGCCGATCCGGCTGCGGTGCGCACGAGCAGCTCCCACCCAGCGACGACCGGAGCGGCCCCGACGCCGGCCAGGAGCCCCCCGATCCCGGTGAGGACCAGCCAGCCGGTGCCCCAACGGTCGGCCAGCACGCCACCGACGACCGCGGCGACGAGGCCCACCGCCACGAGGGCACCTCCGACGGCCATGGCCGCATGGCGTCGTCTGGCCGCGCGCTCGTCCCACAGACCGCTGCCGGCCCGCCACCCATCGAGCGTCGCGCTCAGCAGCTGCAAGCCGCTGGCGAAGGTGGGGTCGTAGGTGCCGAGCTGGACCTCGGATCGGCCGGCGAAGATCCGGTCGAGGATCGACGCGGTCCACGGGCTGCCCGGGCCCTCGCGGACGAGCCTGGTACCGCCGGCGTCGATCTCGACCGAGCCTTCGATGGCGGTCTCGATGAGCCTCGCGACCCGGTGCTGCGGCTGGACGTGCTCGGCCAGAACGACCCCGCCCTGGGGTGCGGTGATCCCTTCGGGTGGAGCGAAGTCGACGGTGGCCATCCGGCCGAGCTCGGCATCGTCTACCCGCACCTCCCCGACGCCGTCCGCGTCGGCCGGATGCAGCGCACCGAACGCCGCGTCGGCGGGGCCGCCAGCGCCGACGACCACGCGCTCACGGCCGGCGCGGCGTACCAGCCGGAGGCTCGCTGCCGCACCGACGAGCGCGGCGGCGGTGGCCGTCGCCGCGGGTAGGAGCAGACCGGTACCGGGATCGTCGGGCCGGCCGGGGAGCGCCGGCGCGGTCGGCGCGGCGGGGAGCGGTGATCCCTCGCGGGCGGTCACCGTGACGCCTTCGTGGGCGTCGAGGTGATCGACCATCGCCACCACGTGGCCGGGTTCCACCTCGCGGACGTCGTCGCACGGCGTCCGAGACCCAGCACTTCCCTGGGCGCAGGTCACCTCGAACAGCTCGTGGGCGCGACCACGTGCACCTCGACCGCCTCGATGTCGACGTCCCATTCGGTGCCCACCGCATCCCAGGCCAGCAACGAACCGCGGCGCACACCCGGAAGGCGGTAACCGATCTGGTAGCGATGGGCACCCGACACAGTCTGGTCGGCGTCACCGATCCGGATCCGGGTTTCGTCGAACTCCTTGGTGATGAGCATGGCGTCGGGAGCGTCGGGTGAGTCGACCCGGATCGCCGACTCGCTCGTCAACCCGGGTACGACCCGGAAGATCCCGTGCTTGCCGGTCTTCGAACCAAAGTCGTAGTCGATCACCTCGGTCACTTGCGCCGGTCCCTCGTCACCGACCTCGGCCAGCGCCCACATCGACGTGACCTGCTCGGGCCGCCCGAAGTAAGCCCCGGCCAAGGCCGCCAGCCCAACCACGAACGCCACGGCCCCGAGGACCGACTCGTTCACCCTCCGCCGACTTGCCCTGCCCAACCGTTGCAACCAACGGCCACGCAAGGCCCTCAGGCAAGCTACCAACCAACTCATCGTCTGGCCGCCTCCCCCGACTGCGTCGCACCCGCACACACAGCCGTCGGCCTTACGCCAATCTTCGCGCCGCTTCGCCGCGTACATGCGTCACAACGAAATCCGTCCCGAACACCGGCCGCGGCAACCCGAGCGGTGGGCGGGCTTGCACGAGCGCAATACGCGCCGTTCTGGGCGAGGTGGCAAAGGGCCGGTGGCGAGCAGTTATGAGCGGGCAGCGATCCGAAGTTCGATGCCATTGATGCTCAGCCGGGCGTTCAACGACTCCGGAAGATCTCCGTGCCAGCAGTTGGGGAGCGCGCGTGACCACCCGCTGTGTGCGGTAGGGCCAGCCCGCTGCTGCGCCGGGGCCGACCGACCGAAGCACGGCCTCGCCGTCGAGGCCCGCTCGGTGGGCGTAGAGCAGCGCTTCGCACATGGTGACCCTGGGTGCCGCGGCGTCCAGCATCGACTGGCGGACCACGACCGGCGGATGATCAGACCCAGCCCGACCGCTCCGTCGCGGCGATCGGCGCCGTCCGACCGCGATCGCGATCAAGGCGAGTGCGTCGAGTCGGCTACCCGGTGCTTCCGTGGGGGGCGTGACGCCCTGGCTCCCAATCCAACCCCATGAGCGTCTGCTGGGCCAAAGCCCACGGCTCGGGCTCCAGGTCGGTGGCCATGGTCTCGTTCCAGCGGTTGAGGAACCCGAATGCGGCGATGACCGCGACGATCTCAACGATCTGTCCCTCGTCGTAATAGCGGCGCAGCTCCTCGAAGTGTCGGCGCGTGGCGCGGTTGGGGTGCTGCCCGGCGGCCAACGCCAGCCGGAGCGCGGCGCGCTCGGCGTCGGTGTACAGGTTGCTGTGCTCGAAGTCGTGGATCTGGCTGATCTTGTCCAGGGACACCCCGGTCTCGTGGGCGCGGGCCACCTCGTGAGCCTGGCAGTACCTGCAGCCCGCCCCGTAGCTGGTCATCAGCGCGACGAGCGGCTTGAGCTGGGGATCGACCGTGCCGGTGTTCCACACCGCCAGGATGAGCGAACGGAAGCCTTCGAGGATTTCCGGTTGCCTGGCCATGGTGAAGAAGCTGTTGGGCACGAAGCCCATCTGCTGGTCGTAGGTCTTGAACAGGTCCTCGTACTGTGGCAGGTCTTCCCGACGGAGCGGCTTGATGTTGGCCATCTGGGCCTCCTCGCGCTTGCCGGCAACCGCTGACCCGGCCGATGAACCGAGTTGCTCACCATAGCGCCGGTGATGCGGCCATCTGAGGTGGCGAAAGCCGCTGGTCCGTCCGGCGGATCAGCAAGGCTGGCTGAACCGGCGCAGTGATCACAGACTCGCGGCAGCAGTGGGTCGACACGACAGAACCGTGGCGTGGATGCTGGGGAGATGTGGTCTGAGCAAGGTTTCGAGCGCGGCGTAGGCGAACGCGGTCTCGGACTCGACGTCGTCGATTGCCCGGTGCGCGAGCCGTGCGTAGTCGGCCGCGGACGCGAGCAGCGCCGAGGTACGGATGCCCGGCTCACCGCGTACCACGAGTGCGTGGCTGTGGCGCTTCGCGACAGAGCCGACCATGCCGCGTAGTCGTGTCGCTCCTCGAGCCGGTCGACCGGCTCGATCGGACGAGTCTGGTGGGTCTCACGACCGAACGCACTCGCCGACCTGGACGGTAACGCCTCGACGGCCGCGGAGCTGGCCACGGGGAGGTGGTCACCGGGCGCGCGATGTGAGGTCGACAGCCGTCCAGGGCGTCGGCACCTGGAACGGACGGGTCCGCCTGTCGGTTCGGTCGCGCAGGCGTCGGTCGATCGCCTGGGCTCCCTGGACTGCAGTGACCTGCCGGCCCGGGGCACCGGTCGAGGTGCTGAAGCCGTTCGAGGACACACACTGGGGTACCCAGGAGATGCATGTTCGGGATCGGGATGGCCGCATCTGGAGCCTGCAGGCACCGCCGAAGGTGCAGCAGTGACCAACATGGATCGGCTCGAGGAGGTTGTAGCCCGGCTCCCGCAGGCCGAACGGGTCGATGTGGAGGCGTGGGATGGAGAGCCCACCTTCCGCGTGAATGGCAAGACCTTCATCTTCTGCTCGCTTGACGCGACGGGCATCAGCGTGAAGCTGCCCAAGCAGGAAGCTGCCGCGGTCGTGGCGACCGATCCCCACGCCGAGCCGACCGGCTACGGGTTGGGCCGACACGGCTGGATCTCGGTGACCATCCCGGCGACCACGAGCGCCACGCGGTGGCGAGAGATCGAGGAATGGATCCGCACCTCCTACACGCTGGTCGCGCCGAAGAAGCTGGCCCGAGCCGTCCTTGAGGAGGACGAGCAACCCGGGTGACCCGAGCCGTCGCGGGCGTTGCCCGGGCGATCGACGCCACCCTCGGTGGGGCTTAGCGGCGGGGCCCGGTGTTCCAGAAGCCGTGTTCGTCGCCAGGGCATGGTGTGGGGATAGACCTGACGGAGCACGGCGGAGACAGCGCGACGTCGAAGCGGAAGGATCGTTCAAGTCCCCCCTCCGCCGCACAGTCGCTCGCTACTCCGCGGGGCAAATGCTGCGCCCTGATCGTAGGGCGCTCGCTGAAGGCGAACGCCACGACAAAGCGATACTCAACGCCGTCCTAGGCCACGCTGTTGTGCCGGTGAGGGGGTCGACCCGTGAGACACTGGAGCCGACGACAGCCGTGGCCATCGTCGTGGGTGTGCTGGCGGTTCGCAACGGGGTGGGGGAGTCGCTCGTCCTGGCCGTGCTGTACGTACCGGTCAACCTCGCGACGGCGGCCCTGCTCGCGATCGTGAGCTGCTCCGCTGGGCTGTCCGCGGGCGAGCTGGGCCTGTCGCGCGCCGCGGCGCCTCGGGGCGTTGTCGTGGGCGTTGCGGTCGCGGGGATCGTCGTCGCTGGTATCGCCGTTGGCGCCGCCATGCCCCTCACGCGCCCGTGGTTCGAGGATCAGCGGATGGCAGACGTGGACACGGCCGTCGAGCTGGCGTATCAGGCGCTGGTCCGCATCCCGTTGGGGACGGCCGTCCTGGAGGAGTTCGCGTTCCGGGGTGTGCTGCTCGGGTTGCTCGCCCGGATGGGCCCGATGAAGACGGCTGTCGCCGTGTCGTCCCTGCTGTTCGGGCTGTGGCACATTCGGCCCACTCTCGGGACGCTCGCCACGAACGACCTGGCGGAGGGCGCGTGGGCCCAGGTGGGCGCGGTCACGTCCGCCGTTGCGCTCACCACCGTCGGCGGTCTCCTGTTCTGCGCTCTGCGGCTGTCGTCGGGGAGCCTCGTCGCTCCGCTGATCGTGCACACGGCCACGAACAGTGCTGCGATCGTCGCCGCATATGTTGTGCTGCACGGCGCATGAGGCGCGGCCGGCCGGCGGTCGTTCGCCCCGTGAAGGGGCCGTCGAGGATGGCTTAGGGTGACCACGATGACCGCCGCCGTCGCCGCTGTTCACGACGCCCAGCCCGCGCCCGGTGCCGGCCGCGCCGACAGTGCGGCGGAGTATGGCCGAGTAGTCGCGGTCACCGTCACCCGCCGCTTCCGCCTTGGCTACGAGGCCGGCGGTGTGTCGCCTTGCCAGGGTCGTCCTACCGACCCGAGAGGTACGGCGCGACCACCGCGCCGTACGCCCGGCAGAATGCGCCGATAATCGTGGCGAGCTGAAGGAGGAGATGTGGATCTGGACGATGTGAGAGCAGAGACGGTCCGGCTCTCGAGTTGGGCGCACATGGCCACCGTCGGTGCGGATGGCAATCCCGACGTCGTGCCGGTGTGGCCGGCTTGGAAAGACGACACGCTGTGGATCTTCTCCCACACCAACAGCGTGAAGGTCCGCAACATCGCCGCGAATCCCAACGTTGCTGCACTGGCAGGTCGACGAGAGCGGCGACGGCGTCGAGTTGTGGGGGACGGGCGACGGTCGACACCGACTTGGAGACCAAGCGTCGGCTCTGGACGGGCGTGTTCACCTACAACCTCGACGACGTCGCACCCGAGGGTCTCGAGTCCCCCGACAACTGCTTCATTGCGGTCCGGCCGGAGCGCGTGTTGGCGCTCAAGCAGTACGGCATGGCCGGCCGCGAAACATGGCGCCGCCCCTGAGCAGCAACCGGGAGGCAGCTTCCTCGTCGGCGCCGGCGGTCCGAGTGCGAGGTCGGCCAGCACCGCGAGTGTGCTTTCGGTCCGTGGGTCGACCTCGGGGGCCGAGCGTACGGCGAGAATGATTGACGAGATGTTGGGGCTGGCCCCCGTCGACCGGCTACGGGTCAGCGCGGCGACGAAGTTGCCTGCGGCGATGTCGAACTGGCGGGGCAGCCCGAACACCTCGTCTACGTGACCATCTATGTCCCCGATGTCGCGGAGTACCGCGCGTCCCTCGGTGAACTCGGCGGCGTCTACCGCCGTCACTTCGGACACCACTATCCGGCTATGGCCCTCGTGGGCGTGAGCGCGCTATTCGACGACGCCGCGAAGATCGAGCTCGTCGGTGTCGCCGGCATTCCTTCCTTCCCCGCTAGGGCTTCGGTGTCGGTCGGCCGCGCAGGTCGATCCGGGTCACGGACGGCTCGTGGTCGGATGCCTGTATCGCGTCCGCGAACTCGGAGTTGACATGGGCGACGTCGTAGTCGTGGGGGAAATGGTCGTTGAGGTTCGGGCTGAACAGGATCTGGTCCAGTACCTGCGAGTTGCCTTCGAACACGTACGAATAGCGCTCTGCTGGCGGCAGGTCCTTGACGAGCGTGTGAAGCACACCGCCCGCTTCGAGGATGTCCACCGTCTCTGAGAACTCGAAGTCGTTGATGTCGCCGAGGACGATCACGTTCGCGTTCGGGTCGGCTGCGAGGAGATCTGCGACAAAGCTGTGAACGACCTGTGCCTGTCCATGGCGAGCGATCTCGCTGAAACGAGCCGGGGGTTGCGCGGGGCCAAATAGCGGCTGGTCGTCGCCTTTCGAGCTGAAGTGGTTGACGACGACGAACAACTTCTTGCCGCGGGCGCGGAACTCGCCGACAAATGACTTGCGGGTGTCGTCGAACGCCGCCGACTGCGTGCCGATCCGACCGGGGCTG
>JBOGHG010000161.1:0-2960 GCA_050744525.1 Acidimicrobiales bacterium
AGCAGCACCAGCGTGGTCGTCCCGGTTTGCACGGTCTCGCGGAACCACCCGACCCACTCGTCGCTGACGCCGTGATCGATCACCTTGGCCGCCACCGCGCCCGTGCCGGCCCCGACACCCGCACCGACTTGGCCGACGCCCGCCGACGCGTGCAGGACGCCCGTCGTGATCTTCGGCGTGATGCCCAGCTCCACGACACGCCGGGCGTCGACGCCGAGCGGCGTGCCCCGAAGGTCGAGCACGGGCATGCGGAGACGCGTGCTGCGACCGGCGCAGACGAGGTCGAGCTCCTCGGTGGTGGTCCGCGCGTCCGCCATCGTCCCGCCGACGAACGCGGCCACGGCCGGCGAGCCGGCGGCCGCCGCGGCGCCGAGTCCGACCAGCTCGAGGACCGCACTGTCGCCGACGTCGGGTGTGGCCACCTCGGGGCCGTAGTCCGAGTAGTACAGCGCCTGTCCGACGGCGGGAGCGGGCGCCAGGTGCCAGCAGCAGGTTGGTGCTCCCTTGGAGGCGGATGTGCACGTCGTCCCCCATCTGCATGCCCTGCGCGGCGATGCCCATGACGTCGACCGGTCCGTGCGAACGCACGGCGTCGTCGAGGAGCGGTGCGGCGACCGCGGCCAGGAATCGCGGCCGGTCGATGGCGCCGGGCGCGTCGCGGCCGAACCACGCCGTGTCGCCCGGTCCCTGGTTCAGCGGCGCGAAGGCACGGTTCGCGCCGGCCGCGTTCTCGACGATCCACACCGGCTGCGAGGGCCCGATAGCCGTGACCATGGGCACGCACGCGTCATGCCGGTTCGCGGGCTCGAGCCCCACCCGGCCGCCGGCCAGCAGCCGGTCGGCGCCGGCGCGGTCGTGGGCCCAGCCCTCTGCGACCACCGCGGCGCGCATCGAGCGTCGCAGAGGATCGATGGCGTCGGCATAGGCGATGGGCGGACCGCAGTAGAGGAGCGTCGTGCCCTCGAATGGCTCAAGTAGCCGCCCAACCCACCCGGTGTCGGTGACCCCGACACCGTCAACGAGCGCACGATTTCGTACCTGGCGCTCATCGCGGTGGCCGTCCTGGCGTTGGTGCTCGCCCACGAGGTCGCCCTCCGTCTCGCCCACCGACACATGGAGCTGGCCTGGCGGTGGCTCGCCGCCGTGGCGGTGACCGTTGCGGTGCTCGCCGTCAGCGATGAGGTCCTCCCCTCCGTCGACCCGATCCCGGAGGCCGTCGGGGCCGACCTCCTGTGGCGCTTCCGGCTGGCGTCGCTCGCCGGGCTGGCCGCCATGTGGGGCGCAATGACCTTGACGATGGCCGTCCTTTGCCGCGGGCGACAAGGCGCCGCACCCCCCGCAACCACCGGATAGGGGCCGGAAGGCGCCTAGGTCGCCGCCGAGCAGCAGCGGGCGACGGCGTCGACCAGGGGCACCGAGCGGCGGTCCGCGGGTGTGCCCGGGCCCATCTGGTTGACCGTGTAGCCAAAGGTGAACCCGAGGCCCGGGTGGGCGAAGCCGACCGAGCCGCCGAGCCCGTAGTGCCCGAAGCTGCCCGGGCCGGCCATGGGCCGGAAGGGGAATGGGAGCTGGAAGCCGAGGGCGTACGCGGTCTCGTAGCCGAGGACCCGGTCGATCCCGCGGCAATGCTCCTCGGTGGCGCGGGCGACGCTGCCCGGCGCGAGCAGGCGGACGCCGTCGACCTCCCCGATGACCGCCGCGTACAGGCGCGCCAGCGCGTGTGCGGTCCCCATGCCGTTGGCGGCGGGGAGCTCGGCCGCCCAGACCACGGGGTCGTTCATGATCGTGAACAGGCCCGACGAGATGAGGAAGGCCCAGTGGGCGATCGAATCCGGATCGAGCAGCCGTGTGGTCAACTCGTCCGGTTGCCCGTCGCCCGGGGGCGGCGCCGGGATCAGCGGCGCCACGCGGTGGTGCTCTGCCGGCGGCAGCCCGATGTGGAGATCGAGCCCGAACGGGCGCGCCACCTCGTCGGCGAACACCTGGCCGCAGGTTGCGCCGGTGACGCGGTTGATCACCTCTCCCACCAGCCAGCCATAGGTGATGGCGTGGTAACCGTGGTCGGCGCCGGGCGTCCAGGCCGCGGGCTCCGCGGCAAGGGCCGCCACCGGCACCGTCCACCCCACCATGTCCTCCTCGGAGAGCACGCGGTGGATCGCGGGCAGCCCGGCCTGGTGGCTGAGCAGCCACCGCACCGGCAGTTCCGCCTTGCCCGCGGCGGCGAACTCGGGCCAGTAGCGCGCGACGGGCGTGTCGAGTTCGATCTCGCCGCGCTCGGCCAGCCGGTGGGCGACGATCGCGAGCGCCCCCTTGGTCGCGGACGCCACCATCTGCAGGGTGCGATCGGTGTAGGGCACCTCGCCGTCGGCGGTAGTGGTGCCGCCCCACAGGTCGACCACCGGTTCGGCGCCGAAGTACACGCAGCAGGCGGCCCCGACCTCGCCCCGCTCCGCGAAGTTGCGCTCGAACTCGTCCCGCACCGGCTCGAAGCCCCGCGCCACCGTGCCTCCGATGTCCATCGGCCGGAACGTACCGTGCGCCGGTTCCCCCGTGCCGGGTGTCGGGCGGACACCGCGGACTCGACCCCATCACCCAGGCCGTCATCCACGCCGTTGTGCTCGGTGAGCGTCGAGCAGATGGGGATTGATGGCCGATCGCGCCGTCGGTCGGGTCCTGCCCGGCAAACCTGAGCAGTCTCGGGTCTCCCCGTCCCAGACGGCTCAGGCGCGTGCGTTGGGCAGGTGCGCCATGGGTCGAAGAGCCGGTCCTGGATGACGACCCGGTCGGGCTAGGCCCCGCCCGGCCCAGTGGTTGCCTGGCGACCGAGGTCCTTGTTCTCAGGCACGAACTTGCTCGCGATGAACGTCGCGCCCTGGGGTCGTTGATGACCGTCAGCCGGGACCAGGGAGCGTCGAACGGGGGACGATCACCTGCCCGCCGAGCTCGGTGGCCCTCGCCGC
>JBOGHG010000161.1:3060-8988 GCA_050744525.1 Acidimicrobiales bacterium
CTAGGTTCGTTGCCCTAGCGATGTGCGCTCTGCGAAGTTCCCCGGCTCGAACTCGGCGTGGCCCGCCGGGCGAAGCGAACGGGCAGGCTCATCGTTTCGCGTCCGCCGCGATGTTCCACGCACCGCTGGCCGCGGTGGCGCGGGCGTAGTCACGGAAGTCACGCGGCCGCCGGCCCAGGGCCCGCTGGACGCCGTCGGCCAGGCGGGCATTGCGACCGTCGAGCACAGTGGCGAAGAGGTCGGTCAGGGGCACGACCTCCTCGGCCGGGACGCCAGCCGCGGTGGCGGCCGCCTGGTACTCCTCGGCCGTGACGGGGACGTAGCTGATGTCGCGGCCCGTCGCCTCGGCGATCTCGTGGGCGGCGTCGGCAAAGGTCAGGAGGCGAGGACCGGTGAGTTCGTAGACCTGCCCGACGTGTCGGTCGTCGTTGAGGGCGGCGACGGCGATGTCGGCGACATCTTCGGCGTCGACGGGCGGTGGTCTACAACGGGCTCGGTTCGATGGCCGGCGGCGAGCGGGAATCGTGAGGTTCGTCCATCGGTTGAAGGTTGATGGAGGGCCGGCAATGCTTGTCGGCCGTCGCGGGGAGGACGGAGCGGACAACGGTGGCTCGGCACGGGCACAGCGCAGATGGCAACGTCGACTTCGAGGGCGTGCCGAGCATCGTCGAGCGGCCGCACCCGTTGTCGATCGTCTACGGCGGTGGCGGCGTCTTCGGCATCGCCTATGGGGCCGGGGTGGCGCAGGGGCTCGCCCGATCTGGGATCCCGGTGGCCAGCGCGCCGTCGTTGGGTACCTCGGCGGGTGCGTGGGTTGCCTCGGCGGTCATGCTCGGGCTCACCTACGACGACTTCGCCGGCATGCAGTCGCCGCCGCTGCCGACCCGTCGACCTGTCGTCTACGAGGCGGCGTTGTCGCTGTTCGGCGACTCGATGCACCATCTCGTGGCTGCCTCGGCGATCCATCTCCGGTCGCGGCGGCGGCACATCCTGGATGGAGCACGATATCCCCTGGCCGACCTTGCGGCGGCGTCGTCGGCGGTGCCCGGCCTGTTTCCTCCGCACCGCATCGAGGGCCGTCCCTACATCGACGGCGGCATGTGGTCGGCCACGTCGATCGACGCCGCGGTGGACGCCCAGCAGGTCATCGTGGTGGCACCGATCGCCGGTCGCGTCCTGGGACCGATCGGCCGGACGGCGGGCTTCCTGCTCGCGCGCGAGCTGCAGGCCTGGCGCAACCGTCATCCGGGCGCAACGATCACCCTGATACGACCCAACAGCGCGATCGCCCGCTTGGCTGGCCGCCACCCGCTGGCGCTCTTCGACGCCGCCCGGGCCCGTCAGGTGTACCCGCTCGCGGTGGAGCAGGGTCTGCAGTGGGGCGAGCGCATGCAGTCGGCGACCGCCGCCTGAGGGTGCGATCGATCCCAGCACCGGACGCTGCTTTCGCGTACGACCGCAGCGCCGCGCTCCAGGCGCCACCATGAGCATGAGCGGCAAGCCGGTCAACGCGCCTTGCAGCGGCGCGGTCGCCTAACCTGGGAGCGCTTCCACAGCTTGAACGGAGGGGGGCCATGAAGGGCAGTGCGTCGGTCCCGTGGCTACCGATGGCGAGCCTGGCGGCGATGGCGCTCACGGCGGCATTGGTGACGGCGCCTGCGTCGGCGGCACCCCCGGCGTCGGGAGAGGACCTGTATGTCCCACCTCCGCAGGCAGGAGCCAAGCGGCAGATCGCCGAGCTGACCTCGCAGGGAGAGAAGGACGCGGCCGACCTGATCCGGGCGATCACCGACACTCCTCAGGCCGTATGGTTCGAGGGCGGGACACCCAAGTCGGTGGAGCAGGATGTTCGATTGACTGTCACCCGGGCGGCGGCCAAGCGGTCCCTCCCCGTGCTGGTCACATACAACATCCCGTTCCGCGACTGCGCCCAGTTCTCCGCGGGTGGGGCCACCACGCAAGCCGAGTACGAGGCATGGATCGACGGGTTCGCGGCCGGCATCGGTGACCGCCCGGCCATCGTGATCCTCGAGCCGGACGGCCTGGGCATCATTCCCTGGTACGACCCGTATGGCGGTGCCGACGGGTCCAGCGCCCTGGAGTGGTGCCAGCCGGCAGAGGCCGACCCGGCCACGGCGGCGTCCGAGAGGTTCGCCATGCTCAACCACGCCGTCGATGCACTCGCCGACCTGCCCAACGTGACGACCTACCTCGACGGCACCCACAGCGCCTGGTTGGGGTCGGGTGACATCGCCCACCGCTTGGTCCAGGCGGGCGTAGCCGACGCCGACGGCTTCTACCTCAACGTCTCCAACTACCAGTTCACGGTCAACAACGCACAGTACGGCCGCTGGATCTCGGCCTGCATCGCGTACGCCACGGAGGTGGCGGCAGGCGACTTCTTCAACTGCCCGAATCAGTACTGGAACGGGGGGCCGCTCCCCG
Source organism: Acidimicrobiales bacterium (assembly GCA_050744525.1). Taxonomy (GTDB): domain Bacteria; phylum Actinomycetota; class Acidimicrobiia; order Acidimicrobiales; family VFJN01; genus DASQUK01. Next base: position 5,506 of record JBOGHG010000161.1, read on the forward strand.
CCAAGATCGCCGAGCTCCTCGGCGAGTGGACCGGTGTGGCGCTCGATCGTTACGGCGAGTGGAGCGACGAGACCGACGACCCCACCCTCAACACGTCGGGTATCAACCTCCGTTACAGCAACATGCTGGGCGACGTCGAACCAACGTCCCGCTACGTGGTCGACACCAGCCGCAACGGCCAGGGGCCGTGGCAGCCATCGGCCTACCCCGACCCGCAGGACTGGTGCAATCCGCCCGATCGCGGTCTGGGTCGGGCGCCAACCCTTGCCACCGGCGACCCGCTGCTCGACGCCTACCTGTGGGTCAAGACGCCTGGCGAGTCCGACGGGGAGTGCACCCGGGGGCTGGGACCGGCGGGCGAGACGATCGACCCGGAGTGGGGAATGATCAATCCCGGCGCCGGTGACTGGTTCGCGGAGATGGCGCTGGAGTTGGCAGTCAACGCCGACCCGCCACTCCAGCCGTGACGCCGCTGGCGCACGTGGCGCGTCTTCCTATGTCCTCGCGCGAGCGAGTTCCGTGCGGACGGCCGCGTACTTGAGCGTCTCGAAGACCACGAGCGCGCCCAGCACGGCCGCGACGCACGCGAGGGCGGCGAGCGGTCTGAGCCACGCGGCGACCGGAGTTACGAGGACGAGCGCGGCGGCCGTGGCGAGGCGCTGTCGCTTGACGACGCCGTCGAGCCTCATCCACGACAGGACGTGCGCGGCGAGATATGTCCCCGAGCCCAAGCAGAGGCACGCGGCGGCGAACCCGCCGAGCCCGGCGTCCTCTCGGGCGTGCGCGAGCACCTCCTCGATGCCCACGGCGGTGATGACGATGCCGAGGATCATCCAGAAGTGCAGATACGTGTACGACTCGATGGCGGCGCGCACGCGACTCGGGGTCGCGGCGGTGCAGCGCGCGCTCGGCGGCATCGGCTGACACGCCGAAGTAGAGCCACCAGAGGGCCGATGCCACGAGGATGCCGAGGGCAGCGCCGATGAGCAGCTGCCAGTCAATGGGCGTTCCCGACGCGCCGACGCCGATCGCGACGATCGACTCGCCGATGGCGAGGATGACGACGAGGCCGTGCCGCTCGACCCAATGGTCGACGCTGTGGATCCGCCAGCCGCCGCCTCGGATGGATGTCACGTAGGTGATCGCCCAGTCGGTGCCAAGTGCGAGCACCCAGATGATCGTCTGCGCGGTGTCACCGACGGCGGTGCCGATCAGTAGCAGGAAGCCGCCGGCGACGAGGGGCAGGAGGTTCAGCACGAGCTGGCGTCGCAGTCCCGGGTCCCCTTCCGCCGCGACGAAGTAGAGGCCCTCGTGGACCAACCGGATGACGATGTACGCGCACGCCAGAACGAATGGTGCGGGTAGACCGCCCGGCTCGTCGTGCCATGCCTCCGGGATCGTCAGCGCGATGACGAAGATCGCGATCATCGCCACGACCATTCCGAGCCGGATGACCCCGAAGTCCGCGTGGGCCTGGTTGCCGAGCCAGGTGTAGGAGCTCCACGCCCACCACAGCAGTGCGAGGAGCACGACGCCCTGGACCACGCCGACACCGGTGTGGGCATGAGCGACGTAGCCGGTGATCTGGGTGATGGCGAACACGAACACGAGGTCGAAGAACAGCTCGAACGGGGTCACCCGGTGGCCGTCACCGACGATCCGGATGCGACTACGCGGTGAAGCGTCGGGCACGGTCACACGCGGGTGACGCGAAACCACGGGTCGTCAACATGGCGCCGTCCTAGTACGGCAGTTGGCCCATCGCAACGCCAGGACACCCAATGCGGCGAGGCTGACGCGAGAGCGAACCGACCTGGCCCGAGAGCAAGCTCGAGATGGCCTCCCGCCGCGGGCGCCGATCGTCGTGGCCGGTTTCCTCGCCCGCCCGCCCCGCCGCCGTTTCGCGGATCTGCGAGACTGTGGCCGCCGATCCGCGAACGGCTGAGGGAGACGGCGATGCGGGGAAGAATCTGGTTGGCGACCGTTCTGCCGGCGGCCGCGCTGGTGGCGGCCGGCTGCAGCCCGCTCGTGCGGGACGTCCACAGTCTGGCGAGCGATGCCATGGGTGGCCGCGACAACGGCACCGAGGGCTCGGCCCTGGCCCGGGACTACATCATCGACCGCGTCGACGACTTCGCAGTGGGCCTCGATCCATCGAGGCCCGGCGCCGAGGCGTTCACCCAACCCTTCGCCGGCGGCACCAACATCGTCGCGCTGATCCCGGGCGCGACCCTCCCCGACGAGTACGTGATCATCGGGGCGCACTACGACCATATCGGCACCTCCTGTCGCAGTGCCGATGCCGCCGACGACATCTGCAACGGGGCCACCGACAACGCCACCGGCGCGGCTGCGGTGCTGTCGATCGGTGAGAAGCTCGCCCGGCAACGGGGTGGCCCGGAGCGATCGGTGATCCTCGCGCTGTGGGACCGGGAGGAGGACGGTCTGCTCGGCGCACGCCACTACCTCGCCAACCCGCTGGTGCCGGTGGCCCAGACCGTGGCGTACATCAACTTCGATATCCAGGGGGCCAACATCCTGCCGAGCCTGCGCTCGACCACCTTCGCCATCGGCGCCGAGACCGGTGGCGACGCGCTCGAGGCCGCGGTGGAACGGGCGGTCGGGCGTCTTGGCCGCCTCGAGACCCACCAACTGAGCTGGATCTTCGGGCAGGGGCGCAGCGATTACCTCCCCTTCATCCAGGCACGCGTACCGACCGTGTTCTTCTCTGATGCGACGGGGCCCTGCTACCACACGGCACAGGACGAGGTCGGGGTCGTCGATTTTCGCAAGCTCCGCCATCAGGTCCGCAACGCCCACCGGCTCGCCCGTACCCTGGCGGCGGGCGAGACGACGCCGAGCTTCGCGCCCGGCACGCCGTTGGCCACCTACGACGACGCCCTGGCCCTGCAGGCCGTCGCCGACCGGGCGATGTCCGACCTGGACCGCTTCGCGCCCGCCCAGCAGGACCAGCTTCTCGCCTTCCGGGCAACCCTCGACGAGATCGTGGCGGCCGGCCCCGACGCCTTCGGAGCGGACGACATCTCGACCGTCCTCGGTGGGGCGGCCAGTGCCGTCGAGATCTTCAGCTCGGGGGAGTGCGACGGATTCCTCCGCCCCTCACGCCGGTGACCAGACACCGGCTCGCTGTCCGGGGACCTCGCCGCCCGCCCGCGGGGAAATGACTCCGGCGGTGGACCAGGAGCTCTTGCTGGACGTTCCACTTGGCCCCCTGTGGTTTCGTCCGCTCCTCAGCGGTGCGCCCGTGACACCTGACGAAGCCCGCTCGGTCGTCGAGCTCGTCCTCGATGGGCCCCTGTCGCGGGACCGTCCGCTCGACGAGGTCGTGAGAAGGCTCGATGGGACCTGACGAGCTCGACCTGAACTACGTGCGCGGTGACTTCTGGGCGGATGATCCCCATGCTGCGCTCGCCTGGCTGCGCGAGCACGATCCCGTCCACTGGAACGAGCCTGGGTACGTGT
>JBOGHG010000162.1:0-8916 GCA_050744525.1 Acidimicrobiales bacterium
CCTGCTCGACCCGTCGGCGATCGAGGGCATGCCCTCCGAGCGGGCCGACGAGGTGTTGGCGGCGGCCGACGTGCTGCTCGGCCACTGGGGCTGCAGCCGCCTCGACGAGGCGTTCCTCGATCGCGCCCCCCGGCTGCGGATGCTCGCCTACGCGGCTGGGACGATGCGCGACGTCGTCACGCCCGAGACGTTCGCCCGGGTGCCCCGCATCACATCCGGGGCGGCCGCCAATGCAGTGCCGGTCGCCGAGTTCACGGTCGCCGCCGTCGTGTGGGCCAACAAGGCCGCGTTCGTGGAGCGGGAGCGGCTGCGCGGCGTCGAGGCCCCTCCCGTCGATCGGCGCCATCCGGTGGGAAACTGGGGCAAGCGGGTCGGACTGGTGGGCGCCTCGCACGTCGGGCGGGCCGTGGTGCCGCTGCTCCGGCCCTACCACTGCGAGGTCGTGGTGGCCGACCCCTACCTGGCCGACGACGAGGCCGAGCGACTGGGCGTGCGCCGCGTCGACCTCGACTCCCTGCTGGCCACCAGCGACGTGGTGAGCCTGCACGCCCCGGCGCTGCCCTCGACGGAGCGGATGATCGGCGCGGCCGAGCTCGGTCGCATGATGAACGGTGCGACGCTCGTCAACACCGCGCGCGGGGTGCTCGTCGACCACGAGGCGTTGACCGCCGAACTGCGCGCAGGCCGGCTCTCGGCCGTGCTCGACGTCACCGACCCGGAACCCCTGCCCGCCGGCCATCCCCTGCTGGCGCTGCCCAACTGCGTCGTGACGCCCCACCTGGCCGGCTCGCAGGGAACCGAGCTGGGCCGCCTGGCCGAACTGGTCATCGAGGAGATCCGCCGCTTCGCCGCCGGGGAGCCAGCCCTCCACCCCGTCGGGGCCGACGACATGGAGCGCGTGGCGTGAATCCCGGTGCTGCGAGCGGGGCTACGGGCCGCCGGCCCATCGACGACCTGCCGCCGCTGCGGCCACGGCGTCGGCCGGTCGGCATGTCCGCCGTGTTGCTGCCCTTCCACGCCGACGGATCGATTGCGTGGGACGCCTTCGCGGCGGGGATCGCCCGCACCGTCGAGGCCGGACTGGTGCCGGCGGTCAACATGGACACGTCCTACGGACCCGGCCTCGACCCCGCGAACCGCAGGCGCGTGCTCGCCGTCACGGCCGGGGCGATCGGAGGCCGGGAGCCCGTGGCCGGCTGGCGCTTCGTCGGCGGCGCCCATGTCGACGGCGGTGTCGCGGACGGCGGCGACGGCCGACCGCGCCTCGACCTGGCGGGTTACAAGGCGGCGTGCCTGGAGGTGGCGGACGCGGGCGGCGTGCCCATCCTGTTCCCGTCGGCCGGGCTCGCCGCCCTGGCCGACGGGAAGGTGGCACCTGCCCACGCCGAGATCGCCGGCGCCGTCGACCGGATCCTCGGCTTCGAACTGGGCCGGCAGTTCCACCCCGACGGCCGCATCTGGACCATGGAGACCTACGGCGAGGTGCTCCAGGTTCCCCAGGTGGTGGGGGCCAAGCACTCCTCGCTGCGGCGGGCCCCGGAGTGGGCCCGCCTGGCGTTGCGCGACCTGCGCCGCCCCGACTTCCTGGTGCTGACCGGCAACGACCTGGCTATCGACATGGTGCGTTGGGGCAGCGACTACCTGCTCGGGCTCTCGACGTTCGCCCCGGCGGCGTTCGCCCACCGCGACCGGCTGTGGGCGGCGGGCGATCGCCTCGCGCTCGAGGTCGACGACGCCCTCCAGGCCCTGGGGGCGCTGGCGTTTCGCGATCCCGTGCCCGCGTACCGCCACGACGCCGCTCTCGTCTGGCACCGCCGCGGCTGGGCGCCGTCGGCGCGGGTGCACCCCGACAGCCCCACCCGGCCCGCAGGCGAGGCGCAGTTGCTCGCTGCTCTGCTCGACCGGCTCGACGCCGTCGTCGACGAGACCGAAGCGAGCACTGCATGACCGCCCCCGACGACGACGCGGCCCCACCCCGGCCGCTCCGTTTCGCCGCCGGCGACGGCGGCTGGACCTACGTCTGGGATCACCGCCGCAAGCCCCATCTGCATCCCGTCGCCACCCCGTCGGGGCTCGTGCTCACCAGGGTGGAGCCACCCGACCATCCGTGGCAGCGCGGCGTGTGGTTCGTGGTCAAGTTCGTGGACGGCGACAACTTCTGGGAGGAGGGGGGCGGCAGTGGCTGGGGGGTGCAGCGTCACGAGCACCGGCCCCGCCTCGTCGACGACGTCGTGGACGGTGAGCTGGACTGGATCCGCCCCGACCGCAGCACCGTGGCCATCCACGAGCGGCGCCGGCTCCGGCACGTCGCCCTGAGCGACGACGCCTACGCCATCGACTGGGACGTCATGTTGCGGGCGCCGCGCGACGCCGTCCTCGACCGTTCGCCCTACAACGGCCAATGGGGCGGCTACTCGGGGCTGGCGTTCCGCGGGCGTGGCGACTGGCGCGACACGCGCCTGTTGCTCGACGACGGCCAGGCGCGGGACCGGGTCGCCCCCCGGCGGTCGCGCTGGTGCGACCTGTCCGGCCCGGCAATCGGGGGGTTCCCGGGGGGCGGGGTGTGCGTGCTCGATCATCCCCGAAACCCTGCGCACCCGGTGCCGTTCTACGCCACTTCACGGGAACGCAGCCCCGGCTACGGCGAGGGCTGGGCCAACACGGTCTATCCGGCGTTCCTCTGGGACGGTCCCCACCGCTTGGCCGCCGGTGACGCGCTCCGGTTCCGCTACCGCATCGTCGTCCACGACGGCGTCTGGGACGCGGAGCGGGCGGCCGCGGCGTGGGAGGCCTTCGCCGCGACCGGGTGAGCGGGTGGGCTACGTCGCCGGCTGCACGCGGCGAGCCAGAGCGAAGCGGGTGTAGCTCCAGCAGGCGCTGCCGAGCATGCCCAGCTTGGTCACGAAGCCCACCACCGGACTCGCCAGCTTCTCTTCCTTTGTGCGGTGCCACAGCCCGGGGAGGACCTGGTCGCGGCGGCGTAGGCCGCGCTGCGCGACCACGCTGTTGAGCGCGGCCTCCACCCGGTAGCCACGCACGTCCCGCAGGTCGAGCTGCTCGAACAGCTCGCGGCGCAGCGCCCGCTGGCCGGTCAGCACCGGCAGGCCCTCGAGGAAGATCGCGTTGGCGACGGGGCCACGATCGAACAGGCCGCAGGCCATGTCGGCGTCGCCCGCGATCACGCTGGCCACCAGCCCGTCGACGTGGTGGGGACGGAGGCCAACCAGGTCGGCGTCGAGGAAGACGATGACGTCGGCGCCGGAGGCCGCGGCGACACCCGCCCGCATCGCCTCGCCCTTGCCGGTGCTGGGCTCGTGGACGACACGGGCGCCGTGAGCGGCGGCGACGTTGGCGGTGGCGTCGGACGATGCGTTGTCGACCACGATCACCTCGTCGATGAGGCGGGCGTCGAGCGCCGCATAGATCACGGCACCCACGGTCGCGGCCTCGTTCCAGGCGGGGATGACGGCTGCGGTGCGGGTCACGGCTGGGCACGCAGCGTGGTCGATAGCAGACATACGGTGAAACACTCTACAGACGCCCAGGCGACGTCGGTAGGACCCGGGGACGATCGGCGCGCCAGGCCGGCTGCCGCTAATCTGACGCCGCGTCATAACTGAAACACGTTCTCGGCAGCCGGTGGCGCGCGGCGGGACGCCAGCGTCGAGCATCGACACGAGGGGGGAAACGCCGTGCGTCACACCTGGTTGCGTAGCCTCGCCGCACTTGCCGCGCTGGCGTTCCTGGCCGCCGCGTGCGCCTCCGACCGCGATGACGACCCGACGGCGACCGGCGAGGAAACCGGCGAGACCGACACCACCGCCGCGGAGGACGGCGCAGGCGGCGGCGACACGGCGATGTTCGGGGACCTCGAGTCCCCCTGTGGCGAGGCCGACGACGGGGCCGGTGCGGCCGGGGCCACCGACCAAGGTGTCACCGACGCCGAGATCGTCATCGGCTACGGCGACGACGCGGGCTTCCCGACGTCACCCGGGCTGAGCCACGAGGCGTCCGACGGCATCGAGGCGATGATCGACTGGTGCAACGACCAGGGCGGCATCAACGGCCGCCAGCTCGTCGGCAACTACTACGACGCCGCCATCACCGACGTCGTCAACGCCATGACCCAGGCGTGCGGCGAGGTGTTCATGCTGGTGGGCGAGGCGTGGGCGCTCGACTCCGGCCAAGAGGAGACCCGGCTCGGCTGCGGGCTCCCGGCCGTGCCCACCTACTCGGTCAGCCCCGAGTTCGCCAACGCCCCGCTGACGTACCAGGCGGTTCCCAACCCGGCCGACGTCTACCCCGCCGCCTGGGCGGGCGAGCTGGCCGAGCTGTTCCCCGACGAGATCACGCAGTCGACGGTCATGTTCGGCAACTTCGCCGCCACCATCGACACCAAGGACAAGGTGCTCCAGACCTTCGACGACTTCGGCTTCGAGTTCCTGGATTGTCCCCAGGAGTACAACATCGCCGGCGAGCCCGACTGGCGGCCCTTCGTGCAGCGGCTCAGCGACTGCGGGGCCGAGGTCGTCTACTACTCGGGGCAGCCGTACCCCCTCATGCAGAACCTGCTCGACGCCGCGGGCCAGGCCGGCTACGAGCCGATCTGGCTCGCCGAGTCGAACGCCTACCTGCAGTCGTTCGCCGACTGGAACAGCACCGGCAACGGCGACCGCGTCCACATCCGCACGTCGTTCACGCCGTTCGAGCAGGCCGACGACAACCCCGCCATCCAGCAGTACCTCGACATCGTCAGCGAGCACGGTGGCGACACCAGCCAGCTCGGCGCGCAGGCGACGTCGTCGTTCCTCCTGTGGGCGACGGCCGCCAAGGCGTGCGGCGCCGAACTGACGCGTCAGTGCGTGCTCGACGAGCTCGCACAGATCACCAGTTGGACCGGCGGCGGCCTGCACGCCGAGACCAACCCCGGCGAGAACCTGCCGCCCACGTGCTCGATGACCCTCAAGCTCGAGGGGACGACCTTCGTTCAGGTGCACCCCGAGGAGGAGGGCGAGTTCTACTGCGATGCCGACAGCCGGGTGGAGCTCACGGGCCGGGTGGTCGAGCAGGCTGAGCTGGACGAGAATCGCATCTCGACCAGGTACCAGCCACAGCAATAGGCGATCCTGGCCGCCGCGTCGTCGTGGAGACGTTCCTCCAGTACACGATCATCGGGGTGGTGACCGGCGGGGTCTACGGCATTGCCGCCTCGGGCCTCGTCGTCACCTACACGACGTCGGGGATCTTCAACTTCGCCCACGGGGCGATCGCGATGCTCGCCGCGTTCGTGTACTGGCAGGTGCGTTTCGACTGGGGCTGGCCGGCGCCGCTGGCCCTCGTGCTCTTGCTCGGCGTGCTGGCGCCGCTGCTGGGGGCGGTGCTCTACGGCGTGGTCATGCGGGGGCTGCGGGGGACGGCGGAGGTCACCCGCATCGTCGTGCCGGTGAGCGTGATGCTCGGGTTCCTGGCGTTGTCCGTGTGGGTGTGGGACCCGACGCCGAGCCAGCCTCGGTTGTTCCTCCTGTTCTTCGGGGCCGACCAGACGGTCAGCATCGCCGGCGTCAACGTCAGCTACCACGAGCTGCTGTCGCTCGGGCTGGCCGTGGTCATCGCGCTGGGGCTGCGGTTCCTGTTCTTCCGGACCCGCAGCGGCGTGGCCATGCGGGCGGTGGTCGACGACCCCGACCTGCTCGAGCTCAACGCCGGGCGCCCCGAGCGGTTGGCCATGCTGTCGTGGGCGCTGGGCGCGTTCCTGGCGGCGCTCGCCGGCGTGCTGCTCACGCCCATCCAGGGCACCGCCATGCGCGCCACGGACCTGACGCTCCTGGTCATCGGCGCTTTCGCCGCCGCCATGTTCGGCCGGCTGCGCAGCCTGCCGCGCACGTTCCTCGGCGCGCTGGTGCTCGGCCTCGCCGGCAGCTACGTCATCGGCTACTTCCCGGCCGAGGACTGGACGTGGACCGGCAACTTCCGGGTGTCGCTGCCGATGATCGCCCTGTTCGTCGTGCTGCTGTTCCTGCCGCAGGACCGCCTGCGCGGCGCCACCATCCTCCGGACCCGGGAGCGGTTCCGGCTTCCCAGCGTGCGCAGCGCGGTGCTGGCGGGGCTCGTGCTGGTGGGGGTGATGTTCCTGCTGCGCGAGATCCTGGCCCCCACCGCGGTCAACTCCATGGCGTTCTCGATGACGGCGGCGGTCATCGCCCTGTCGCTGGTGCTGCTCACCGGCTACGCCGGCGAGATCAACCTGGCGGTGCTGTCGTTCGGGGCGATCGGCGCCATCATCGTCCACCACTACGGCATCTCGGGCAGCGGCGGCGCCGCCCGCTCCACGCTGTGGGGCTACGTCCTGGCGGCCGTGGTGTGTGCGGTGATCGGGGCGCTGGTGGCGCTGCCCTCGCTGCGGCTGCGGGGGCTCTACCTGGCGCTGTCGACCATGGCGTTCGGCGTATTCGTGTCCAACATGGTGTTGCGCGAGATCACCGAGCGGAAGCTGCCCCTGCTGCACACCGAGTTCAGCATCTTCCCCAGCGGCAACCTCACGGTGCCGCGTCCCAAGATCGGGCCGCTCGACCTGGCGGCCATGCCCACGTTCCTCATGGCGGTGACCGTGCTGTTCGCCGTGATCGGCGTCGGGTTGGTGGCGCTGCGCCACAGCAGCTACGGCCGCCGGCTCACGGCCCTGAAGGACAGCCCCGCCGCCTCGGCCACCCTCGGGCAGAGCCCGGTGGCGCTGAAGCTGTCGGTGTTCATGCTGTCGGCGGCGATCGCCGGTGTCGGCGGCGCGCTCATGACGTCGCAGCTCGGGTCGGCCAACCTCGACCGCTACGACATCTTCCTCAGCCTGTCGCTGCTCATGCTCACGGTCGTGGGGGGCATCGGCTACGTGAGCGGGGCGCTGTTCGGCGGGATCCTGTTCGGGGTGGCGTTCGTCGCCCTGCAGAACACCTTCGACAAGCTGGGCGTCGACTACCCCGACGCCGAGGGGCTGTTCGACTTCCTGGCGCGGTTCACGACCGTGCTGCCGGCGCTCATGGGCGTCAGCATCGGCCGCAACCCCACCGGCGCGGTCGAACAGATCGTCGTGGAGTTCGGTGAGCTCCGCCGCGCCAAACCCGTGGTGATGGCCGGGTGCGCCGCCGTGGCGGTGGGGTACCTGCTGGCCCGCAACGACAGCATCAGCAACTGGTGGTTCGTCGTGATCGTCGGGCTGGTGATCGTCGCCATGCCGCTGGCGGCCAAGCGCCTGGCGCCGGCCCCGCCGGCGGTCGCCGCTGCCGCAGCCGCGTCCGCCGACGGGCGTGAGGACGTCCCCCTGGAGCTGGTGGGCGTGGCGCGCCCGTTCGAGCCCGCCGACCGGGACATGCTCGACCGCGAGCTGGGCCTGCCGGTGGGGGGTCGCTGACCGTGCCCCTGCTCGAGGCCCGGGACGTCACCGTCCGCTTCGGCGGCAAGGCGGCGCTCAACCGCACGTCGATCGGGGTGGAGCGCGGCATGATCACCGGCCTCATCGGTCCCAACGGCGCCGGCAAGACCACGCTGTTCAATGTGGTGTGCGGGTTGCTGGCGCCCCAGGCCGGGCACGTGGTCCTCGACGGCACCGACATCACCTCGGCCCCGCCGCACCGCCGGGCGCGCCTGGGCCTGGCGCGGACGTTCCAGCGGCTCGAGCTGTTCACGTCTCTGACCGTGCGGGACAACGTTCGCGTGGGCGGCGACATCCGCAACCGATGGGACTCGGGTCGGTGGTTCGGGCGGCGCGCCGATGCCGCAGACGAGGCCGAGCGGATCATCGAGCTGACGGGGCTGGGCGCCATCGCCGACCGCGAGGTGTCCGAGATTCCGACCGGCCGCGCCCGGGTGGTGGAGCTGGCGCGGGCGCTGATGACCCGCCCGTCGGTGCTGCTGCTCGACGAGCCGGCCGCCGGCCAGACCGAGCGCGAGACCGAGGAGTTCGGCGGCCTGCTGCGCCGCCTGGTGGCGGATGGCCTGGCCGTCTGCCTGGTCGAGCACGACATGACGCTCGTGATGGACGTCTGCCAGACCATCAACGTGCTCGACTACGGCCGCACCATCGCCTCGGGTCCCCCCGACCAGGTGCGCAACGACCCGGCCGTGATCGAGGCCTACCTCGGCACCCCGGAGGGCGTCGGATGAGGCGGCTCCGCCCGTCCGCGCCCCTCCGCTCACGGGTCCTGTCGCCTCCGGTGCGGGGCCGGCCCCGCATCCTCAGCGCCGCCCCCTCGCTACCCGCCCTCCGCCGGAGGCAGGAAGCGGCCTCGGCCTGCGGCCGAGTCGAGGTCTTTTCATGATGGTGGGGAACGGCACGGCAGCGGGCGCGGACCCGCTGCTGGAGCTGGTCGGGATCCGGGCCGGGTACGGCGGGATCGAGGTGCTTCACGGTGTCGACCTGGCGGTGCCGCGAGGTGCCGTGGTCGCGCTGCTGGGCGCCAACGGGGCGGGCAAGTCCACGACCGTCAAGGTGGCGGCCGGGTTGCTGGCGCCGACGGCCGGCAAGGTGCGCGTCGCCGGCCACGACGTGACCGGGGCCTCGTGCCACGACCTCGCCCGCATCGGCGTGTGCACCATCCCCGAGGGCCGTGGTGTGTTCCCCAACCTGACCGTACGCGAGAACCTGTGGATGGCCACCCAGGTGTCTGGCCGCCTGGGCAGCCTCGAGGAGGGCGCCTACGCCCGGTTCCCGCTGCTCGGAGAGCGGCGCACCCTGTTGGCGGGCTCGCTGTCGGGCGGCGAGCAGCAGATGCTGGCGCTGTCGCGGGCACTCGTCACCGACCCGGCCGTGCTTGTCCTCGACGAGCTGTCGATGGGACTGGCGCCGATCGTCGTTCAGCAGCTCTACGAGATCGTCGCGCAGGTGGCGCAGGAGGGCATCTCGATCCTGGTGGTCGAGCAGTTCGC
>JBOGHG010000163.1:0-8900 GCA_050744525.1 Acidimicrobiales bacterium
GTCGCAGCAGCGCCCCGCTCTCCGTCCGCATGCGCTCGGGCGGGTGGCCGCGCGCGGTGGGAACCGCTCGAGTCGCCGGCAGCGGCGCGGGGCGCAGCCGCACTCCGATGCCCGCGTCCAGCTCGCCGTCCGCCCAGGCGTAGGCGGATGCCGCCCGCGGCGCCAGCGGCGGCCCCACCGGGGTGGCGCCCGGCGTGGCGGTGAAGCGGATGAAGCCGCCCTGACTCGACGGGCCGGTGGTGACGACGCCGTTGGCGACGTCGGCGTCGGCCGCCGCCTCGCAGCCGTCGTCGGTCACGACGACGGGATGCTCGCGGGTCTCGTGCCAGCGCGTCCGCCCGGCCACCCATCCGCCGCCCGCGCGGTGGGCGTCGGCCGCCGCCACGATCGTCGCCTCCAGCTCGTCGGGTGCCACGGGACACGGCCATCCTGCGGCCACCGCCCAGTGGAGGGCCACGAACGGCAGCTCGGGCACGCCCCCGACCAGGGGTGTGAAGCCGGCACCGAGGCGTGGATTGAGCTCGGTCGGCCGGAAGCCGTCCCCGGTGAGCACGCCGTCGACCGTGTAGCTGCCCAGGAACCCCACGTCGTCCCGCAGCAGCGAGCCCACCCGCCGCGCCACGACGCGCATCCTCGCCCGGTCCGCCTCGGGCGGATCGAAGAAGGTGGCGGCGCCCCCGTAGTGCAGGGCCGGCGGATCCGCCGACCGCAGCGTCATCGCCTCCACGGGGCGGAACACCGCCAGGCCGTCCTCGGTGGCGAAGCCATGGATGTTGCAGGGTGTTCCCTCGAGGAACGGCGCCACCCGCACCCGCCGGCAACGGGTGGCGAACCAGCGCTGGGCGCCGTCGGCCCGGGCTTCGTCGGTCACCCAGCGCACGAAGGCGCCGCCGCCGTTGAAGCCCTGGCGGGCGTCGCCCGACCAGACGGTGCCCAGCCCGCGGTCCAGCCGGACGGCGGCGGCACCGAGGGCGCTGCGGTCGTCGGCGGCCACGATCTCGCACGGCGGGCGGTCGACGCCGGCGCGGTCGAACAGCCCGTCGTTGGTCGTCTTGTCCTCGAGGGCCACCCACTCCGCCCGGCGGCCCCCTACCACCGGCCGGCCGGCGATCGCGGTGACGGCGTGAAACGGTCCGGCGAGGACGAGCGCGTCGCCCCGGGGATCGAACCCGTCCAGTGCCTCGGTCAGGTCGGCGGGCGGATCGGCGGCCAGGCGTTCGAACCGGCGGAACTCGTCCACGGGGTCGGTGGCGCGGATGTCCAGGTCGATCCACTCGGCGTGCTCGGGGTCGGGCAGGTTGCCCGTGCCGAGCGTGGTGCCCACGACGAGGACGCGCTCCGCGCCCACGCTGCGCAGCTGGTCGATCCACCTGGGGGTCGCGGCGACGGGCATGCCCGCGAGCACGATCCGCCGGCCCGCGATCCAGTCGCGGGCGGCGTCGCGGATGCGTTCGGCGACGGACCGCGTCACTTCAGTCCTCGCCCCGACGGATGCGGCGGGCGTGGGCGCGCAGGACCTCGCTCGACCGGGTGAGCAGGTCGACGAACACCGCCAACTCGTCGTCCGAGTAGTCGCGGTGCAGGGCGAGCATGTCGGCGATCAGGCCGTCGAACATCGGTTGGATCCTCGCCATCGCCTCGGGCACCAGGCGCACGATCACCCGCCGGCGATCGCCGGGGTCGCGCTCCCGACTGACGTAGCCCGCCGCCTCCAAGCGATCGACCACGCCGGTGACGGCGCCCGTCGTCAGCCCGGTGAGCTCGGCGAGCTGTCCGGCCGCGAGCGGCTCGGGCAGCGCTTCGGTGAGCAGCAGCACGCAGCCCCAGTCGGTCGAGTGCAGGCCCAGCCGGTCGGCGCAGGCCGTGAGCAGCATCGACGACGAGTTGCCGAGCGACCGCCCGGCGACCAGGAGGGCGGCGGACAGCTCGGCGCGGCGTGCGGCGGCGGCGTTCACCACGACTCCTTCTCGTGACGGCTCGGCGTCGCTGTGCAAGTCTGGGTCGACCCCTCGCAACACCGCTTGTGGCTTAGAGTCTCAGTCACTAAGTTAATCCTCTGCCGCCGCGACAACACGGAATAGCGGATGACCCGTACGGGCGTCCGTCCCGCCCGCCCAGTGTTTCGTCATCGGAGGTACCCCATGCTGCAGCGCCTCGCCCGCTTCTGTTACCGGCGCCGCTGGCGAGTCCTGGGAGCCTGGATCGTCCTGCTCGTCGGCCTGTTCGCGCTCAACTCGTCCTTGGGCGGCAAGTTCCTGGACGAGTTCGACCTCCCGGGTTCAGAGAGCCAGGAGGCGGTCGACCTGATGGAGGAGCACGGCTTCGACACCCGCGCGGGGGCCGCGGGGCAGGTCGTGTTCAAGGCCGACGACGTCACCGATCCGGCCGTCAGGCAGGCCGTGGAGCCGGTGTTCGACGACGTTGCCGAGGTCACCGCCCCCAGCGAGCTGGTGAGCCCCTACAGCGAGAAGGGCGCCCACCAGATCAGCGAGGACGGCACGATCGCGTACGCCGAGATCAACCTGAGCGACCGCGACAGCGACGTGTTGTACGACATCGGCGAGGAGGCTCGGGCGGTGGTAGCCGACGCCGACGTGCCCCCCGGCGTCCAGGTCGAGCTGGGCGGCGACATCGCCTTCGAGCAGCCGGAGTTCTCCAGCGAGGTCGTCGGCTTCATCGCCGCCATGATCATCCTGCTCATCGCGTTCGGTTCTCTGCTGGCCATGGGCCTGCCGCTGATCACCGCGATCTTCGGCATCGTCACCGGCATCGCCATCGTGGGCCTGGTGGTCAACGTCATCGGCATGCCGAGCTTCTCGAACCAGGCCGTGGCGATGATCGGCATCGGCGTGGGCATCGACTACGCCCTGTTCATCGTCACCCGCTATCGCGAGGGCCTGAGCGACGGGATGACGCCGGAGTGCGCCACGATGCGGGCCATCGACACCGCGGGCCGGGCGGTGCTCTTCGCCGGTTGCACCGTGATCATCGCCATCCTGGGCCTGTTCACGATCGGGCTGGACCTGATCCGGGGCCTGGCGGTGGGCATCTCCATCGGCGTCCTCATGACGCTGCTCGCTTCGCTCACGCTCCTGCCGGCCATCCTCGGCTTCGTCGGCACCAACATCGACCGGCTGGGACTGCCGCACCGCCATCGCGCCGAGCGCGCCGGCCACCAGTCGATCTGGTACCGCTGGAGCCACGTGGTCCAGCGCCGGCCCTGGCCGGCCCTGCTGATCTCGGCCGCGCTCCTGATCCTGCTGACCATTCCGCTCTTCGGAATGCGCCTGGGGTTCGGCGACGCCGGCAACCAACCGACCGATTTCACGATCCGGCGAGCCTACGACCTCGTCTCCGAGGGCTTCGGCCCCGGTGCCAACGGGCCGCTGCTGCTGGCCGCCGAGACGCCCGGCGGTCAGTCCGACCTTCAGGCGCTCGAAGCCCTGTCCGCCGAGCTCAACCAGGCCGAGGGCGTCGCCTTCGCCACGGAGCCGATCCCCAACGAGTCCGGCGATGCGGCCATCATCCAGGTGCAGCCCACCACGTCGCCCCAGGACAAGGAGACCCCGCACCTGGTGAACCGCCTGCGCGACGACATCATCCCGCAGACCGTCGCGGGCACGTCGGCGGAGGTGAAGGTGGGTGGCGCGACGGCGTCGGTGGTGGACTTCTCGAGGTACACCTCGGATCGCCTGCCGTGGTTCATCGGCGCCGTGCTCGTGCTGTCGTTCATCCTGCTGACGGTGGTGTTCCGTAGCCTGCTGGTCCCGCTCAAGGCGGTGATCATGAACCTGCTGTCGGTCGGAGCCGCCTACGGGATCCTCGTGGCGGTGTTCCAGTGGGGCTGGGGAGCCGGCCTGCTGGGCGTCGGCCGCGAGGGCCCGATCGACGCCTGGATCCCCTTGATGCTCTTCGCGGTGCTCTTCGGCCTGTCGATGGACTACGAGGTGTTCCTGCTGTCGCGCATCCGGGAGGAGTACGACCGGACACACGACAACGCCAACGCGGTCGCCAACGGCCTGGCCTCGACCGGCCGGGTCATCACCGCGGCCGCGGCGATCATGTTCTTCGTGTTCATGAGCTTCGTGCTCGGCGCCGACCGGTCACTGAAGATGTTCGGGTTCGGGCTGGCCATGGCCGTGCTCCTCGACGCCACGGTCGTCCGGCTGGTGCTCGTACCCGCCACGATGGAGCTGCTCGGCGACCGCAACTGGTGGTTGCCACGCTGGCTCGACCGCATCTTGCCGGTCGTGCACGTCGAGGCCGAGGAGGACGTGGTCGCCGGTACCGCCCCCGAGCTGCGCGAGCCCGAGAGGGTCGGCTGAGTACCCGTTCCCTTCCTCAGTCGTTCTCGGGCCGCCAGGACCGGGAACGCTTGCGTTCGGCGGCGCGGCGCTTGGCCTCGAGCCGCGCCTCGCGCGCGGCCCGTGACGGGCGGGTGGGACGGCGGGGGGCGACGACCGTCGCCGCCTCGTCGAGCGTGGCGGCGAGCCGGCCCCGGGCGATCGTCCGGTTGCGCCACTGCGAGCGGGACTCGTCGGCACGCGCCCTCACGACCTCGCCGAGGCGCCGCCGGACCCGGTCGGCGCCGGGCCCGGCGAGCGCCGTCAGGTCGGCCACGACCTCGACCGCGGACGCGGTGACGTTGCGGTGCTGGCCGCCGGGCCCCGAGCCCCGCGTGAAGCGCTCGTCGAGCGCGGCCGCCGGGAGGCGCAGCCCGCGCCGCGTGACGAGGTCGCCGTCGGTCACGGGCTCACCTCACGGCTGGAGCAGCGCGCCCAGGCGGCGGCCGGCGACACGGAGGCCGAACCAGCCCATGACGGCCAGGTACGTGGCGTGTACCAACAAGACGGGCGACGGGTCGCCGAGGATCAGCGCCCGTTCCAGTGCCACACCCTGGTAGAGGGGGCTGAGCCGCACCGCCCACCCCAGCGCCGCCGGATACTGGCTCAGGGGGAAGAACGTGGCGGAGAACAGGAACAGCGGGACGATCGCGAGCTGGATGTAGCTGAAGTCGACGTACGAGCGCATGAAGGACGTGCACCCCATCCCCGCACCTGCGAACCCGAAGCCGATCAGGCCGGCGGCGGGCAGCGCCAGGACGGCCCAGCCCGACGGCACCAGGCCCATCGCCGCCATCGTCAACAGGAACACCCCCGAGTAGAGCAGGCCGCGCAACAGCGCCCAGGCCATCTCGCCGCGCACCACGTCCGGGACCCCGAGCGGGGAGGCAAGCATCCCGTCGAAGGTCTTCGCGTACTTGAACTTGAAGAAGAAGCCGAACGTCGTGTCCATCACCGCGCCGTTCATCGCGGACGTGGCGAGCATGGCCGGCGCGACGAACACCTCGTAGGGAATGGGTCGCCCGTCGGGGCCCGGAAGCTCGCCGACCAGCTCGCCCACACCGATGCCGATCGAGAACAGGTAGAAGACCGGTTCGAAGAAGCCGGTCACGAGGGGTGCCCACATGCGCAGGTAGGCGCGTGCGTTGCGCTCGACCACCCGCCAGGCCCGCTGCGGGCCCAACAGGGCCACGGCGGTGCTCATGGCGCCAGCCTCGACGCGAAGTTGCGCACGCCGAACCAGCACCCCAAGGCCGTGAACCCGGCGAGGTAGGCGACATGACCGGCGGCGGAGCCGAACCCGAGGGAGCCGGTCGTGGCGCCGCGGCAGAGCTCGACGCCGTGCCACAGCGGCGAGACCCATGCGGCCGGCTGCAGCCAGTCCGGGAGCTGGTCGACCGGGAAGAAGGTCCCCGAGAAGAGGAACAACGGCACGATGCCGACCCGCATGATCACCGGGAAGCCCAGGTCGCTGTCCTGGACCGCGGAGTAGGCGCTCAGCGGCGCGGCGAACGCCAGGCCCGTGAGCGCCGCCGCAGGCACGGCGAGAACACCCCACGGCGACGGCACCGCGCCGAGCAGCGCCGCCACGGTGACGAAGATGGAGGCGTTCATGGCCTCGCGGGTGCCGATCCACAGGACCCAACCACCGAAGACGTCTCCCGGACGCAGCGGAGTCGCGGCGGCGCCGTGGAACGTGCGCAGCCACTTCATCCCGCCCATCACCGGCCAGAGCGACTGACCTGCGGCCCCCTGCATGGCGCTTGCGGCCAGGATCCCGGGCGCGACGAACGCGAAGTAGTCGACCCCGGCGACCGGCCCGGTGTTCTCGTCGACCAGGCCACCGAGGCCGAGCCCCATGGCGCCGAGGAACATCAGCGGCATGAGGACCAGCGTCAGCGCGGAGCTTCGCCAGAACCGGCGCCAGACGCGGGCCTCGCGTTCCGCGACCCGGAGCATGGGCACGGCCGCAGCCAGGGCGTCGAAGGCCGATCGGGGGGTGGCGGTCGCCGGCGCGGGGTCGGCGACGGTCACGCGGTCACTCATCGAGGGTGCGACCGGTGAGGGTGAGGAACACATCCTCGAGCGTGGCCCGGCGGACCAGCACCGAGTCCGGCTGGATGCCATCGCGGGTGACGCGCGCCAGCGCCTCGTCGCCGTGGGAGGTGTACAGCAGGACCCGGTCGCCCAGCGGCTCGACCCGGTCGCCGAGGGCGCCGAGGGGCGAGAGCGCAGCGTCCTGCTGCTCCGGCAGGGCGAAGCGCAGCTCGACGACCTCGCGGGTGCAGTGCCGGTCGATCAGTTGGCGGGGTGATCCCTCGGCCACGATGCGGCCGTCGTCCATGATCACGAGGCGATCGCAGAGCTGTTCGGCCTCGTCCATGTAGTGCGTGGTGAGCACCAGGGTCACGCCCTCGCGTTTGAGGCGGTAGAGGCGCTCCCACAGCAGGTGGCGGGCCTGGGGATCGAGGCCGGTGGTGGGCTCGTCGAGCAGGACCAGCTCGGGCCGGTTGATGAGCGACCGGGCGATGATCAGGCGCCGCTTCATGCCGCCCGACAGGGGATCGACCCGCGACGTCCGGCGGTCGTCGAGCCGGGCGAAGTGCAGCAGCTCGGTGGCCCGCTCGCGGATCTGGGCCATGGGCAGGCCGAAGTAGCGGCCGTAGATCACGAGGTTGTCCCACACCGTGAGCTCGGTGTCGAGGTTGTCCTCCTGCGGGACGACGCCGAGCCGGGACCGGATCGCCGGGCCGTCGGTCACCGGGCTCATGCCCAGGACGCTGAGCTCACCCTCGCTGATGGGCGAGACGCAGGCGATCATCCGCATGATCGTGGTCTTGCCGGCGCCGTTGGGCCCCAGGAAGCCGAACACCTCGCCGCGCCGCACGATGAAGTCGACCCCGTCAACGGCGACATACTCGCCGAAGCGCTTGGTGAGCGCCTTGGCGTCGATCAGCGGGGTGGGATCGGGCGCGCCGGTCGCGCTCGATGGCTCGGGCATCAGACCCGAACCTACCGGTGGGGCGCGATCGCCGAGGGAGTCGTTTCGGCCAGCGCCCTTGGCTTCGTTCTTCGAGCCGGTCCGATTCCTGAGAATGGCGCCGAAAGTCCTGGCCAGTGGCCATGCAGCGTGCTACAATCGAACACATGTTGGGGTCAGCTGGGCAGCAACCAGAGACGGCGTGCGCGCAGCTGACCGCCGCGCTCGATCGGCTGCTCGGGGTTGATCCGGACTCGTTGGACGACGGCGAGTTGGCCGAGGCGGTGGTGGAGTTGCGTCGCCAGCAGGGCCGGTTGGCGGCGGCAACCACCAAGTTGACGGCGAGCTTCGAGGCCCGGCGGGTCTATGCCGATGACGGGTCGCGGTCGGTGGGGGCGTGGCTGGCGCATCGTTGCCGCCTGCCGATCGCCCAGGCCCGGGCCGAGGCGTGGTTGGGGCGGCGCCTGCGGTCGATGCCATTGACCGCCGAGGCGCTGGCGGTCGGGGACATCTCCCAGCGGCACGCGTCGGTGATGGCGTCGCTGGCGGGGGGTCGTACCACCGAGTTCTTCGCCCGGGACGAGGCGGTGTTGGTGGATTTCGCCCGGCGGTTGTCGTGGGCGGATTTCTTCCGGGCGGTGGAGTACTGGCGTCAGTGCGCCGACCCGGACGGGACCGAGGGCGACGCCGCCCACGACGAGGCGCTGCGGCGGGTGCACCTGTCCGAGGGCCTGAGGGGCACCGGCATCCTGGACGGCCGGCTGACGCCGCTGGGTCGGGCCACGCTGGCGGGGGCCTTGGGGCGGATCGAGCAGGAGCTGTTCGAGGCCGACCGGGCGGCGGCCCGGGCCGAGCACGGCGATGCGGCGAACGCCTGCCATCTGGCTCGCACCCCGGCCCAGCGGCGCCATGACGCCCTGGTGGAGCTGGCGCGGCGGGCCATGACCGCCCCCGCCGACGGCAAGCGCCCCCGGCCGCTGATCAGCGTGTTCGTGGGCTACGAGACGTTCAGAGGTCGCGTCTGCCAGTTGGCCGACGGGGTCGTGGTGACCCCGGGCACCGTCGCGAGCCTGCTCGACGAGGCGCTGATCGAGCGGGTCGTGTTCGACGGGCCGTCGCGGGTCAACGACCTGGGGCGGGCCCGACGGTTCACCGGAGCGCTGCGTCGGGTGTTGGAGGTCGTCGACCAGGGCTGCGGCCACCGCAGCTGCGACCAGCCCGCCTGGCGCTGCCAGGGCGACCACGTCCAGCCCTGGTCCCAGGGCGGCACTACCACGGTGGACAACGGCCAGCTGCGCTGCGGCTACCACAACCGCTGGCGCTGGAAGCATGGCGACAGCGGCGACGACCCCGACCCGCCACCGGTCCCGCGCCCACCACCAGACGCCGACCCCCAACGACGCATCGCTTGGCTCGAAGACTGGCGGGCCAGACTCCGATCCACCATCGCCGCCTAGGTGAGTCCTGAAGTAGTGGGCTGAGCATCCACCAGTGGCGGGTCTCGCGAAAACAGAATCGGTGGATGTTGGGCACGGCTTCGGTGTTGCAGCGGTTCGAGAACCCCAGGGAGCTGCTCG
>JBOGHG010000164.1:0-4629 GCA_050744525.1 Acidimicrobiales bacterium
CGGCTCACGCGGGCGAGGGGTGAAGCCGGCCGCAGCCTCATGTGGGCAGGGTGAAGCTGACCGAGGCGCCGCCGGTGGTGGGATCGTTGCTGGCGTCGATCGTGCCCCCGTGCGCCCGGACCAGGTCTCGGGCGATGGACAGCCCCAGACCGCTGCCGCCGGAGTCACACGCCCGTTCGAACCGCTCGAACACCTGGCCCAGCTGGTCCTCCCGGAAACCCGGGCCGGCGTCGGTCACCCGGCACCGCACCATCGGGCCGTCGCCCGAGCCGGACCCGAGGAGCGTAGACACTCCGGCCCGACCCCCACCCGCCACCCCGTGGCGGCGTCGGCCTTCGGCCGACACTCCGGCCCGACCCCCACCCGCCACCCCTTGGCGGCGTCGGCCTTCGGCCGACACGTCGACCAACACCTCCCCGCCCGCCGGTGTGTGGCGGATGGCGTTGGCCAACAGGTTGTCCAGGACCTGGCGGACGCGGGTCGGGTCCACCCACACCTTGGGCAACCCGAGCGCGATCGAGGCACGAAGGGCCACGTCCCGCTGCCGGGCCTGCGCCTCGTGCCGCCCCACCAGCTCGTCCACCAGGACGCCGAACGCCACCGCCTCCTGCTGGAGGACCAGGCGACCCGTCTCGGCGAGCGCCAGCGTGTGCAGGTCGTCGACCAGATGTCCCAGCCGCCGGGTCTCCTCCAGAAGCGAGGCCACGTGGTGGTCGTCACGGGGATGGACCCCGTCCATCTGCGCCTCGATCTCACTTTGCAGCACGGCCAGCGGGTTCCGCAGCTCGTGGGTGATGTCGGCCAGGAAGCGCCGCCTCTGCTGCTCGTTGGCCGCCAGCCGGGCCGCCATCCCGTTGAAGGTCTCGGTGAGGAGGCGCAGCTCGCGGGGCCCTCGCACCTCCACGTCGACCTCGTAGTCCCCGGTGGCCACCCGCTCGGCCGCGCCGAGTAGGTCGCCGGCCGGTTGGCTGATGCGGCGGTAGGCCAGGGCGGCGGCCGCGGCGAGGACGGTCACGCTACCGATGCCGAACGCGAGGCCACGGGACCGGTCCTCCCAGTGGCTTGTCGCCGCACTCACCACGGCCGCCACGACCAACCAGCCGACCACCGGGGCCGCCACGACCAGCAGCAACCGCCGCCGGAAGCGCCGTCGCGCATCGGGTGGCGGCCGGGCAGGCGGCCCGGGCTCGCCCTCGGGCCGCCTCGGCGGCCGGTCGGCCGGGCGTTCAGTCATCGGCGAAGCGGTAGCCGACGCTGTGGACCGTCAGCAGGTAGCGGGGCCGGTGGGGGTCGGGTTCCAGCTTGCGGCGGATGTTCTTGATGTGCGCGTCCACGGTGCGTTCGTAGGACTCGACCACCACACCGTGGATGACGCCGAGCAGCTGGGCCCGCGTGAACACCCGGCCGGGCTGACGGGCCAGCTCCACCAGCAGGTCGAACTCGGTGGCGGTCAACTCGACCACACGATCGCCCACCGTCACCTGGCGGCGGCCGGTGTCCACCGCGACGTCCCCCACCACGAACCGTTCCCGCTCGCTCTGCGGGCCCTCGGTGCGCCGCAGGACCGCCCGCACCCGGGCCAGCAGCTCCCGAGGGCTGAACGGCTTGACCAGGTAGTCGTCCGCCCCGAGCTCCAACCCCAGCACCCGGTCGGTCTCCTCGCGCCGTGCGGTCAGCATGATGATCGGCACCGGCGAGGCGCGGCGCAGCTCACGGGCCACGTCCAGGCCGTCCATCCCGGGCAGGCCCAGGTCCAGCACCACCAGGTCGGGCGGTCGGGCCCGGGCCGAAGCGACGGCGCCCTCGCCGTCGGCGGCGGTGGTCACCGAGAACCCGGCGCTGCGCAGGTAATCCCCCCCGACCTCGACGATCTTGGGCTCGTCGTCCACCACCAACACACTCTTCGACACCTCCCCATCTTGCCCATCGTGGCGTCGGTTCATGTCTGGGCTCTCCGTCCCGCCGCCACCGTCCGATCCATCCGAGCCCACGATCCCCTACACGTGTGAAGACCGTGTGAAGACGGGACGGAGAGCGTGCGAGGCCACCGAGCGCCCTTTGTAGGGACGCGAACGCCCAACATCCTCACGGCCTGTTCACGACCCCTTCACTTCTCCGGCCGATCGTCGCCGGTATGGAAACCAACGAAGCAACCTTGGCACCCACCACTCCGCGGCCGAGCGAGCGATCCAACCGGGTGTTGCGCCGGCTCGTGATGTGGAGCTACGACCGGCGCCGGCGGGTGGTGGCGTTGTGGCTGGTGGCCGTCGTGGCCGCGTCCCTGCTCGCCGGCGTGGCCGGCGGCGACACCGATCAGGACGTCACGGTGCCGGGCAGCGACTCGGCCGAGGCCGTGGAGCTGCTGCAGGAGCGCTTCCCACGCTTCGCCGGCGGCGCCGTCGACGTCGTGTACACCGCCGCGGACGGGGTCACCGGCCCGGCCACCGCAGCCCGCATCGACACACTCGCCGGTGACATCGCCGGGGTCGACCACGTCCTCGCCGCCGAGCCCGGGCCCGTCTCCCCCGACGGATCGACCGGGATGGTGCAGGTGCGGTTCGACCTTGCCGCGCAGCAGCTGCCCGCCGAGTCCGTCGAGCGCGTGATGGACCTCGCCGGCGACGCCGAGGGCGACGGGCTGCAGATCGAGCTCGGCGGCTACCCCATCGAACAGGTCGAGCAGAGCGAGGCCGGATCCGAGTCGGTGGCTCTGCTCGCCGCGATCATCATCCTGCTGGTGGCGTTCGGCTCCGCACTGGCCGCCGGCCTGCCCCTCGTCACCGCCGGGTTCGGCCTGGGCGTGGCGCTGGGCGGCGTGTGGCTGATGGCCAACCTCGTCGACGTCCCCGACTTCGGCGTTCAGATCGTCACGATGATCGGCATCGGCGTCGGCATCGACTACGCCCTGTTCATCGTCACCCGCTACCGCAGCGCCCTGGCCGAGGGCCGCGAACCCCGCCAGGCGGTCGAGCTGGCCGGCACGACGGCGGGCCGGGCGGTGATCTTCGCCGGGTCGACGGTGGTGATCTCGATCTTCGGGCTCGTGTTGATGGGCCGCAGCTACCTGTGGGGCTTCGCCCTCGCCACGTCCCTGGCCGTCACGACCGTGGTGTTCGCGTCGATCACCGTGCTCCCCGCCCTGCTCGGCTTCGCCGGGCGCAACATCGACCGGCTGCGGATGCCGTGGTTCCGCCACGACGTCGAGGGCCGGCGCACGCTGTCGTGGCGCTGGAGCCGGGTGATGCAGCGCCACCCGCTGGCCGCCGGGCTGGCCGCCCTGGTCGTGCTGGTGCTGCTGGCCGTGCCGGCGACCGGCCTGCGCTTGGGGCAGCCCGACGCCGGCAACGGCACCGACGACCTGACCAGCAAGCGGGCCTACGACCTCGTGGCCAACAGCTACGGCCCGGGAGCCAACGGGCCCCTGCTCGTCGCCGTCGACCTGGCCGGCGCCGCCCCCGACGCGCCAGACGCCATCGCCGCCGACCTGGCCGACACCCCCGGCGTCGCCACGGTGGTGCCGCCCGTCGTGAACGAGACCGGCGACGCCGCCGTGATCTCGGTGATCCCCACCACCGGCCCCCAGGACCAGGCCACCGAGGACCTCGTCCACACCCTGCGCGACGACGTCCTGCCCCCGACCATCGCGGCCACCGGCGCCCCCGCGTCGGTCGGCGGCACCACCGCAACGTTCATCGACGACAGCGAGCAGACGGCCTCCCGGCTGCCCCTGTTCATCGGCGGCGTCGTGGTCCTGTCGTTCCTGCTGCTGATGACCGTGTTCCGCTCGTTCCCCGTCGCCCTCAAGGCGGCGATCATGAACATCCTCTCGATCGGCGCCGCCTACGGCGTCATGGCCCTGGCCGCCGACGGCGGGTGGCTCGGCGGGCTCGTCGGCATCGACAGCGCCACCCCGGTGCCCGCCTGGATGCCGATGATCATGTTCGCCGTGCTGTTCGGGCTGTCGATGGACTACGAGGTGTTCCTCCTGTCCCGGGTGCGCGAGGAGTACGTCCGCACCGGCGACAACCGCACCGCCGTGGCCGACGGCCTGGCCAACACGGCCCGCGTCATCACCGCCGCCGCGGCGATCATGGTCACCGTCTTCGGCGCCTTCGTGCTCGAGGACGCCGTGCTGCTCAAGCTGGCCGGCCTCGGCCTGGCCACCGCGGTGCTCGTCGACGCCACCGTGGTGCGGATGATCCTGGTACCAGCCACCATGGAGCTGCTCGGCGAACGCAACTGGTGGCTGCCCCGCTGGCTCGACCGGCTCCTGCCCCACATCGACGTCGAGGGCCACACCGACGGAGGCCCGCCCCCCTCGCCCGAGCCCGAGCGCACCGCCACCGACGGCTCCCGGGCCGACCGCGATCGCGAGTCCGTGCCCGTGCCATAGACCCGCCAAACCGCCGGTCCCGCCCACCGGCAGGAGCACCCGGGCGCCGCGCCACGCCGGCCGGCGCCCGGGTCGCGTACGCGTAGCAGTGGGAGCCGATGAGTTCGCGCTGGCCGGGTCGTCTGTATCGGCGTGGGAAGGAGCGCGCCCCGAGCCGGGATACGCGAGCTCTGCCGACGGGACCAAGATCGCGTTCGACCGAGGGGGGCCGCCCGAGGGAGGAGACGAGGAGGTCA
>JBOGHG010000164.1:4729-8854 GCA_050744525.1 Acidimicrobiales bacterium
ATGGACCTCGAGCTACTCGACGAGCGGCGGTTCGGCAACGGCGTGGTCCACATGCACCACCGCACGCTGTGAGCTGCCTTGCGAGACGATCGTGTTGGCGAGGTACTCGGCGACGTCGTGTGGGCTTGGCCCTTCGCGCGGACTGCGTGCGCCCGGCGCGCTACCCACGGCAGTAGCGGCCATGGGCCGGTGCCGGCGGGCTCGGTTGGTCGTCGTGCCCGGTCAGATCCAACCCTTGTCGCGGGCGAGCCGGAGCGCCTCGATGCGGTTCCGGGCGCCGGTCTTGCTGATCGCGGAGGAGAGGTAGTTGCGCACGGTGCCCTCCGACAGGAACAGCCGGCGGGCGACCTCGGCGACCGGGGACCCGTCCTCGCTGGCTTCCAGCACCTCGCGCTCGCGGGGTGTGAAGGGGCTCTCACCCTGCTGGAGCGCGGCTGCTGCCAGCTCGGGGTCGATGACCCGTTGCCCGCTCATGGCGCGGCGGATGGCGTCGGCGAGGCGCTCGGCGGGTGCGTCCTTCACGAGGAACCCCGAGGCGCCGGCCTCCATGGCCTGGCGCAGGTAGGCCGGCCGCCCGAAGGTGGTGAGCATGAGAACCCGGCAGCCGGGAAGCTCTTTGCGCAGCCTCGCCGCCGCCTCGATACCGTCCATCCCGGGCATCTCGATGTCGAGCAGGGCCACGTCGGGCCGGGCCTGCAAGGCGGCGGAGACGACCTTGTCGCCGGCGCCGACCTGGGCGACCACCTCGAGGTCGGGCTCGAAGGCCAGCAGTGCGGCGAGCGCGCCGCGCACCATGTGTTGGTCCTCCGCGAGCAGGACCCGGATCATCGGGCCTCCAGCAACCCGTTGCCATTGGGCCGGACCTCCCGCGGTTGGGCGATGGGCACGACGGCGACCAACCGGAAGCCGCCACCCGGCGCCGGGCCCGCCTCGAGCGTTCCCCCGACTTCAGCGACGCGCTCGCCGAGACCGCGCAGCCCGGTCCCGTGCTCGGGTGAGTCGGAGCCACCGATGCCGTCGTCGCGGACCTCGAGCACCGCACGGTCACCAGCTGGTCCCAGTGCGATGTCGCAACGTCGTGCCCGGCTGTGGCGCAGCACGTTCGTGGTCGCCTCCCGAACGGCGAACGCGAGGGGCGGCTCGACCGCGGCGGGCAACGGGTCGCCTGTGCGCACCGTGACCTCGATGCCCGCCGCTGTCAGGGCGTCACGCCCAGCGTCGATCTCACTGGCCAGGCTGGGGCGACGCAAGCCGAGCACCGCGGCGCGGGCCTCCTGCAGCGATTCGCGGGCCACCACTTCGACATCGCGCACCTCACGCTCAGCGGCCACCGGGTCCCGCCCCAGCAGCTTGCGGGCCAGCTCGCTCTTCAAGGCAATCACCGACAGGTTGCGGCCAAGGAGATCGTGCAGATCGCGCGCCAGGCGCAGGCGCTCCTCGCTGACCGCCAAGGCGGCGACCTGATCGCGCGTCGCCTCCAGTTCCCAGACGAGCTCCATCAGCCGCCGTACCGCGATGAGCAACAGCCCGAACAGCAGCGCCTGCACGACCACGGGATCAAGCCCACCCACGATCGCCAGCGCCGCCACCGTGGCCCCGATGACCCCGGCGAGCCCGGCGCGGGTTGGCAACGTCAGGGCCGCGGCCACGCTCAGGTAGACCAGCAACCCCAGCCACTCCTGCCGCAACGCCGCCGCGAGCACGACGGCCAGGACGGCCACGACCGCGAGCGGGGCCATGCCTTCGATTCGCCGTTCGTCGGCCATCCGGGGCAGGATCCAGAACAGCCGCAGGTACGCGGCGGCGAAGGCCACCAGGCCTCCGGCCGCGAGAATCGTCGCCCCGGTGGAGACCCGGCCGCTGGCCAAGTCGGCGAGCGGGAACACCAGCAACAGCACGGCGACGCCCATGCACAGCAACCGTCCGCCCGGGGTGTTGTGGGCGCCGAACAGCGCGAACCACGTGCGGTAGGCCGCTCGCTTGGCCTCGCTCACCTGGTCACCGTAGCGCTCAGCAGGTTGCGGCCGAGTCCGTGCGACGCAGCCGAGCCTCGGCCTCGTCGACCACCGAGAGCGTCGGGCAGCCGATCTGGTCGTCCCGCCGCAGGAGCACGTTGGGGATCACGGTGATCTCACATCCGGGCTGTCCCCACCACGCCGCGACCAGCATCGTGGCTCCGTAGAACAGCAACGCGCCGCCGGCCGTGTAGGGGTTGACGACCAGCGCCACGATGACCGCACAGTTGAGGCAGGTCCACGTGGGTCCGGTGAGGCGCAGGGGACCGGTCGTGCGGTGACGGGCCACCAGTCCCACGGCGAGCATGATCGCGGGCAGGACCACCAGCCCGATGACCGGCTCGTACCAATGGACGTCCCACGACAAGCCATCCGCGCCGGCGAGGTAGAGCAGAGCGAGCCCTCCGGCGATCCGCACGGCGGTGCCTATAGGCCCGATCCGGCGCCCGGTCGCCGCGTCGGTCTTCGTATCGATGATGGGGGTCGATTCCATGGGATCGACGGTACGGACGGGCGCGAGCATCCGGTACTGACGGGTCTCCGGACTTGGCCATGACAATCGTCATGAGCCTGCCTTCAGGCGGACTGCGAAACCCGCCCGCCAACGGGTGTTTCAGGCGGGGCGGGGTGCGTACATGATGACGGCCACGCCGGCGAGGCAGATGAGGGCGCCGGTGATGTCGTAGCGATCCGGGCGGAAGCCGTCCAGGACCACGCCCCAGGCGAGGGAGCCGGCGACGAAGATGCCCCCGTAGGCGGCGAGGATGCGGCCGAAGTGGGGGTCGTCTTGGAAGGTGGCGACGAAGCCGTACGCGGCCAGGGCGGCGACGCCGGCGCCCATCCAGGCGAGACCGCGGTGCTCGCGGACGCCTTGCCAGACCATCCAGGCACCGCCGATCTCGGCCAGCGCGGCCAGGGCGAACAGCAGGATCGAGCGCAGCACGGACATGGCCGTGGAGCCTAGGAATCAATCGGCTGTGACCAGGCAGTCCGAACGAGCCTCTTGACCTTGAAGTCGACTTGAAGGCTTACCCTCACGGGCGTGACGACGACCTATCGGATCGCAGAGGTTGCGCAGCGCAGCGGGTTCAGTCCGCCGACGCTGCGCTACTACGAGGACATCGGTCTTCTCCCGCCTCCGGAGCGGACCGAGGCCGGCTACCGGGTCTATGACGACGCGACGTTGGACCGGTTGGGGTTCATCGCCCAGGCCAAACAGCTGGGCTCCTCGCTGGAGGAGATCGCCGAGCTCACCAACGCGTGGGAGACGGGCCTGTGCGCACCGGTCCAGTACCGACTCCAGGCGGTGGTGGACGTCAAGATCACCGACGCCCATGCTCGCATCGCCGAGATGACCACGCTCGCGGCTGACCTCCAGCGAGTCGCTGCGGCGCTGCGTGCGCACACCCCGGACGGTCCCTGTGACGACGACTGTGGCTGCACCTCAACGCCCGGGACGGGGGCGGCCGAGCCCGTGCCGCTGACCGCCAAACCTGACAACACCCACGGCGACGCTGCCAACGAGGACGCGCCGATCGCGTGCACGCTCGGGGCAGGCGAGATGGCGGGCCGGCTCGAGGAGTGGAACGCCCTGCTCGCTCACAAGCGCGACCTGCTGCAGGGCGTCACCGCCCGTGTGCCCCTCGATGACGGGCTGCGCCTGGAGCTCGGCGTGAACACCGACGTGACCGAGATCGCCCGGCTCGCCTCTGCGGAACAGGGCTGCTGTCGGTTCTTCAGCTTCGCTCTGGTGCTCGACCAGCGCGGCATCGCCCTGGAGGTCCACGCTCCACCCGACGGACAAGCCGTGCTCAGCGCGCTCTTCGGTGCGCATACGTCAGCGCCATGAACACACCCGATGCCAAGGCCGGCGTCGGGCCCGTCGGCGTCGGTGCCGCGGCGTCCGCCGCATGTCGCGCCGGGCCGATCGTCGGGGTGCTTGCCGCCGGGGTCGCGTCTCTGCTCGGCGCGGTGATCTTCGGGGTCGCCGGCCTCGAGGCCAGGACTGTGAAGCCGACAGGACGGAGGGAGCACAGACCATGGCGAGCTTCGATCTGGTGATCCTCGGCGCTGGTACGGCCGCGGTGGCCGCGGCCACCCAGGCCGACGA
>JBOGHG010000165.1:0-8853 GCA_050744525.1 Acidimicrobiales bacterium
GCCGCGGGCCCTACGACGGGCCCCCCTCGGCGCGGGACGCGGAGCCGGGGCGCGGCCCGCGCCCGCGGCGCTCGTGGCGCCAGCGGGTCATCCTCTCGGCGCTCATCTCGATCGTGGTGCTGTGCCTGGCGGGGGCTTCGGTCGGCGGCTACGTGCTCGTCAAGTACAACAGCATCAACCGGGTCGACAACCTGAGCCTCGACCAACCTCCCTCCGGCGATCCCGAGAACTACCTGATCGTCGCCGTGGACACCCGCGAGGGGCAGGCGAGCACGAACACCGACACGATCATGGTGGCGCGGGTCGACCCCGGGTCGGATCGGCTGGCGCTCACCTCGTTCCCCCGCGACCTGATGGTCACGATCGCCGACACCGGCGAGACCGGGATGATCAACTCGGCGTACAGCCGCCCCGGCGAAGGGGCGGGCGAGCAGAACCTGATCGACACGCTGCGGCAGAACTTCGGTGTGCCGATCCACCACTTCGTCGAGGTGGACTTCGAGAGCTTCAAGCGCGTCGTCGACGACGTCGGTGGCGTGTCCATCTGGTTCCCGACGGCGGTACGTGACAAGTCGTCGGGCCTCTACGTCGGTCAGCCCGGCTGCCGGCTGCTCGACGGGCAGCAGGCGCTGGCCTTCGCCCGGTCCCGCAAGCTCCAGATCATGACGCCGGATGGCTGGGAGGGGGATCCCCGCTCCGACCTGAGCCGGGTCCAGCGCCAGCAGATCTTCATCCACCGGGCGCTGGCCAAGGCCTTGTCGCAGGTCCGGTCCAACCCGCTGCGGGTGACCGACCTCGTGAACATCGCCGCGGACACCGTGCGCTTCGACAAGCGGCTCGGGGTCCGCGACATGATCGGCCTGGGCAACCACTTCAGCGAGTTCGACTCTGACGACCTGGAGACGTACAACCTGCCGACCCTGCCGTACCCTCCGGATCCGGAGAACCGCGTGCTCCTGGACGAGAAGAACGCCCAGCGGTCCCTGAACGTGTTCCGGGGGCTGCCACCCGGGGAGCTCAGCCCGGCGCAGGCGACGGTCACGGTGCTGAACGCCACCACCAAGGATGGCTTCGCCCGCGACATCTCCGGGGCCCTGCAACGGATCGGGTTCGAGATGGCCGAGCCCGACACCACGGACCCCGCCGCCACCACGACGGTCCAGCACGCCCCGGAAGAGGCCGACTACGGGCAGCTCGTGGCGCGCTACCTCACCACGCCGGCCACGCTGGTCGAGAACCCCGAACTGGATGATGGCGAGGTGGTGGTCGTGGCGGGCGCCGACTTCACCACGGTGCACGACCAGCCGGCGCCCACCGAGCAGGCGACGACCACCACGGATGCCGGGCAGGCGGCCGGCAGCACCGCCGCCGCCGATACCACCGCCTCGACGGCCAGCCCATCGCAGACCACCACCACGACCGAAGCCAACCCCTTCATCATCGGCGAACCCCCGAAGGGCGAGACCTGCGAGTGACCGGCGTCGGCGACCTCCGTGTCCCGGCTGCGACGCCCGGGGGTAGCCTCGCCCCATGGACGACGCCGAGGTGATCAGCCGCATCGGCGCGCTGGTCGACGAGGAGCACGCACTCGAACGCGAGGCCGGTCAGCACGGGCCCGGGTCCGATGCCGCGGGACGGCTCCGCGAGGTCGAGGTAGCGCTCGATCAGTGCTGGGACCTGCTCCGCCAACGCCGTGCCCGCCGGGAGATGGGTCAGGACCCGAACGACGCCCGCGTGCGCCCGGGCGACGTTGTCGAGCGCTATCAGCAGTAGCACCGTCTCCCTCTGCGGTTTCGGCATGCCGACGCCGCGATTCGTCGTCGAAAACGTTGAGCGAAGCGGAGCAAATAGTTAGCTTTGCGGCGCTTCTACCCGCCGACGGTCAGGGGGACCGGTGGAGCTGTTCAATCGTTTCTTTGATCCTGCGGGCGCCTGGGAGATGTTGTCCCGCTATGCCCACGTCCTGTCGGGCATCACCTGGATCGGGCTCCTGTACTTCTTCAACTTCGTGCAGACGCCGTCATTTGCCGAGATGTCCGCCGAAAGCCGGGCCGAGGCCCTGCGCAAGATCACGTGGCGCGCGCTGTGGTGGTTCCGCTACGCGGCCCTGCTGACGTTCCTGTTCGGGCTGTCGATCGTCGCCGTGCAGGACGACATGGACAATTACTTCTCCGGCCAGCGGGGCACGGCAATCCTCACCGGCATGCTGCTCGGCGTCACCATGTTCCTCAATGTGTGGGGCGTCATCTGGCGCGCGCAGAAGGTGATCATCGGCTCCGCCGAAGGGGTGGCCCAGGGTGGCGAGGCCGATGCCCGGGCGGCGTCGCTGGCCAAGCCGTCCGCCCGCGCCTCGCGTGTCAACACCCTTTTCAGCATCCCGATGCTGTTCTTCATGGTCTTTGCCGCCCACGGCCTCGGGTTCTGGGAGGAGGCGATCAACAGCACCGTGATCTACTGGATCATCGTCCTGTTGATCTGGGCATTCATCGAGGCGTCCGCGCTCGGTTACATCGGCGGGTACGACAGCGCCTTCAACAAGCTGGCGTTCGACGACCACCGCAACACGATCATCGGCGGCTTCGTGCTGCTCGCGGTGCTCTACCTGATCGGCTGGGAGATCATCCTGCAGGCTGCGTAGCCGCAGCCTGCCGTCCGGGCGGGCGGCGGGCAACCGGGATCCTCGCTGGAGGCGACGGTCACTCGACCGTGAGCGTCGCCTCCATGCTCTCGTGGCCCGGGACGTCGCAGAAGATGCGATAGTCGCCGGGCTCGAGTTCGGCGCTGCCCTCGTCGGTGTCGCCGCTCGACGTCACCGACAGCTTGAAGTCGTTGACCCCGTCGATGAGCAGCGTGTGGGTGAGGTTCCCCCCGTTCTCGTAGTCGAACGTCACCTCACCGGCACCCGCCGTGTAGTCGTCCCGGTCGAAACTGAGCGAGTCGTGCGCGACGACGGTCACGGTGCCGCTCCCGCCCTCGTCCCCCGACCCGGTGGACAGACCGTCCCCGCCTGCGCCGTCGTCGTCGCCGCCGCAGCCGGTGAGCGCGGCGCCGGTGAGCGCGGCGCCGGTGATCGCCAGGGCGCCGATCGGCGTCAGTCGCTTGTTGGTCACGGGCGGACGATACACACGGTCACGGCGGCGCCGAGCTCCGACCCGAACCCGCCACCCGTCACGGCGTGGGTCCTCGACGGACTCAATTCATCCGGGCTTCGACCAGGTGGGCGATGTCGCCGCAGCTCGACGCGTCGTCGCCCGCCTCCCACGCCGGGTTGACAGAGATCGGCAGCATCGGCACCCGCCACGCGGCAGCGCCCGCCCGGATGACCCTGTCCGTCGCCTTCCACCAGCGGTGCTCGGGCGACACGCCACCCTCGAGCACGGTACGGATGGTGCGTTGGACGGCGGGGTTGTCCGCCAGCCCGCCATGGAACGCCGGCACGACCGCGCTGGGGACGCCGTCCAGGTGGGGCTCGGCTCCCGCCACCGCGTCGGCCAGCGGGAAGACCGCCAGTTGGTCCACGCCGTCGACGGGGCAGGCCAGCATCTCCCGCAGGGCGGGGGCCTCGTCGGCGAGCGACCGGAAGAGGCCCTCGTCGGTCGACACGTCCAGGGGTGACAGCGTGCGCACGACGGCGGTGATCCACCGGAGCCCCAGGCCACCCGCCACCCCCCAACCGTCGTCGCCGGCGGGCGGGTAGTAGGCGCCGCCCGGTTCCACGAGGGGGCTCAGCAGGACGAGCGCGTCGACGGGAGCATCCGGGTGCGACATCAGATAGGCCTTGGCGATCACCGCACCTTCGCTCTCGGCGACGATCGTGACCGGCCGCTCGACGTCGGCCCGGAACGCGTCCACTTGCCGGGCCATCATGGCCACCGAGCGGGAAACGTCCTGGTAGGTCTCGGCGTCCTCGTACGGCAGCGGCCGCCCGTCGGGACCGATGCCGCGGTACGAGAACCGCCGCCCGTCCGCCCAGGTGCCGATGCCGTCGTCCTGTCCGCTGTAGCGGCTCCCGAACCCCGACACCAGCAGCACGGGTCTGCCGGTCGCGTCCGCCGCGCTTCCCGTGCCGACCCCGGGGGCCGTGGTGGTCCCATGGGCCGCCCGCGCCACCTGGTTGCTCCGGGAGGTGACGGAGAACCCGACGCTCACCCCCAGGACGATGACACCGACCAGGGTGGCCACGCCGAGCGGTGCGACGGGGATGAACCGCCGGGCGCGCCGGGCGCAGCTGAGCGTGTGGACGATGCTGTGCCAGGCCCAGGCGTTGAACAGCCCGGCGGCGCCCACCGCGGGCAGTCGCAACGGCGCCGGCGTCAGCATGATCACGGCGCTGGAGGTGGTGAGCACGAGGAACGAGAGAAGGATCCATGCGATCGTGCGACCCGGGGGGCGCTCGCGCCACCACGTCGGCACGACGGCGCCGTGGTGGAGGAGTGCCGCCACGCCGAGCACCGACGGAACGGCGATGAAGAACAACCACGACAGCGAGACGATGGCCATGCCCAGGAGCAGGGCGGCGAACGGCAGGAGCACCAGCGCCGAGACGACCGTGAACGCCACCGAGCCGATGGCGAGCCGCAGGGCACCGGGCGGCTCCTTCCCGATGGGCCACGCGGCACGGAGGAGGAGCGCCGTGATCGCGGACCTGACCACGATCAGGCTGGCCAGCTCGAGCGCAAAGGCGTGCCACGAGGGATGGAAGACGAGGAGCCAACGAAGGTCATGGAAGACGCCGAACGGCGCCGGCGCCGAGGCCTGGGGAGCCAGGGCCTGTGCGCCGTGGGCACCGATCATCCCCAGGATGAGTGCCTCCAGCACGGGCAGTGCCACGGCCAGGACGATGAGTCCGGAATGGGCGGCGAGCGATGGGCAGCCGCACCCCATGCTCCGTCGCCGGCGGAACGCAGCGCCGGTGATGGACCGACGCCCCCGGCGCGCGACCGGTCGGGTGGTGGTCGGGCCCGGCCGCGTGTCTGCGGTTTGGTCGGGCGACTCGACCCCGCCGGGGGGAGTGAGCATCGAGAACCCTTCCGTCAGATAGCACGAACAGTCTCGCGCCCTCGCGCGGCCGGTACCCGGATCAGCGCGCGGGCAGACATCGCCCGGTCACCCACCGTCACTCCGTAGCGGGCCGGCGCGGGCCGGTACGGTCGGCCCTCGTGGCGAAGCCTCCGGCGACCGAGGTGCAGGTGGGGGAGCGCTCGGTGCGGATCTCGAATCCCGGC
Source organism: Acidimicrobiales bacterium (assembly GCA_050744525.1). GTDB lineage: Bacteria > Actinomycetota > Acidimicrobiia > Acidimicrobiales > VFJN01 > DASQUK01. Next base: position 5,226 of record JBOGHG010000165.1, read on the forward strand.
CGGGTGTACTTCCCGGGGACGGGCGCGACCAAGCTCGACCTCGTCGACTACTACCTCGCGGTCGGGACGGGGATCGTCAACGCCCTGCGGGAACGCCCGTGCATGCTGCACCGCTTCCCGACCGGGGTGAGCGGCGAGAAGGTCCACCAGAAGCGCGTGCCGGGTGGTGCCCCGCCCTGGTTGGAGACCGTGCGGGTCCACTTCCCGCGCTACGGGCTGCACGCCGACGAGCTGTGCGTGACCGAGCTCGCCCACGTGATCTGGGCGGTGCAGATGTCGACGGTCGAGTTCCACCCGTGGAACTCGCGGCGTGCCGGCGTGGAGAAGCCGGACGAGTGGCGGATCGACCTCGATCCCATGCCGGACTGTCCGTTCGCGACCGTGCGGCGGGTCGCCGGCGTGGTGCACGAGGTGCTCGCCGAGCTCGGGGCGGTCGGCTGGCCCAAGACGTCCGGCGGCAGGGGGATGCACGTCTACGTGCGCATCCGGCCGTCGTTCGGGTTCGCCGACGTGCGTCGAGCGGCGCTGGCGTTCGCCCGTGAGATCGAGCGCCGCGCCCCGGACGACGTGACGACCACGTGGTGGCGCAAGGACCGTGACCCGGCGGCGCTGTTCGTCGATTACAACCAGAACGCCCGGGACCACACGATGGCGGCGGCGTACTCCGTGCGTGGCTTCCCCGATGCCACGGTGTCGACACCGCTCACGTGGGGCGAGGTCGACGTCGCCGAGCCCAGAGACTTCACGATGGCGACCGTCCCCCGGCGGTTCGCCGAGCTCGGCGATCTCCACGCAGGCATCGACCAGGCGGTGTTCGCGATCGACGAGCTGCTCGAGTGGGCGGCCCGCGATGAGCGCGCCGGTGCCGTCGACGCCGGCATCCCCGACGAGCCGGAGTGAGGCCCCGAGCGCGCGGCACGCGTCCCGGCGCCGTCGCTATGACTTGGCGGCCTGGCGTCGCAGGGCGCTCCGTGCGTGCTGTCGCCATGCGTCGGGGACGAGCGCGTGCACGCCCAAGTGCTGCGACCACCATCCGTAGTCTTCGACCGCGTACGCGTACACGGCCATGGCCGGGCCTCCGTGCACGCGGCGGTCCGCCTGGTCGTCGCCATCGAGGTTGACGCCGGCGAGCGGCACCCGCCCGGCCACGGGGTCCTTCCAGATCGCCGTGGTGACACGGCGACCGAACCGCTCGACGACGCGTGGCGTGCCGACGTTGACGGAGACGACGCGACCGATCCCCGCATCGTCGCCGCTCCGTTCGGACAGGTCCACCGCCGCTCCCGTCATCTCACACTCCCGAGCTTCTAACCGCTGACCATCGGAGCACAGGTTAGGTCCCGGGGCCCGTGCAGTGCAACCGGTATTCCGAGATTGTACGGTTAGTCGCATGTCGGAGTCGGCGCCGTTCCTGTGGACCGGGAACCATCCGGCGACGGACCTGTGCAACACCGAGCCGGTCATCGACGGCGAGCGCGTGGAGCTCCTCGCCGACTTCGACGCCGTCGTGTCGTGGGCGGCCCTCGCGGGTGTGTCGAGCCGGGCCGATTCGCTCGACGTCACCGATCGCGAGGCGGCGCGGACCCTGAGATTCGTGCGTCGCCTCCGGGCGAGCTTGCGGGCCGTGCTGGATCCGACGGTCGCCGAGCCCGGCGCGATCCACGGGTTGAACGAGGTCCTGCGCGAGGCCCCAGGCGTCCTCCACGCCGAACTGTCACCTGGGCGCACCGACGTGTCCGTGAGGGCAAGGGCGCCTGGCGAACAGCTGCGCCTGGACATTGCGGCGGCAACGGTGGACATCTTCCGCCACGAGCCCAATCGGATACGCCGGTGCGCCGGCCCCACGTGCGTCCTCTTGTTCCTCGATGTCAGCAAGGGCGGGCGTCGCCGCTGGTGCGACATGGCGGTCTGCGGCAATCGTGCCAAGGTCGCCGCGCACCACGCCCGCGCTCGGGCGTCGTGACCGCGTTGCTGACGACGCTGGCGCCGCAGCCCGGTGCCCCCTATGTCGTGCGCCCGCGGCCGCCGCCGTTCTGTTGTTCGAGGTAGCGCTGGACCTGGCGCCGCTCCCAGTCGGCGCCGAAGAGCCCACCGATGCCGAACATGATGACGGCCACCACCGCCACCGCGGTGCCGGTACCGAGCATGGGCCAGTAGAACCAGAGGTTCTCGGTGCCGTCGGCCATGTCGATCATGAACCACATGAGGCTGAGGACGGCGTAGATGCCGAGGATCGTGTAGAGGATCCGCTTCTTGCGGACCCACCGGAGAGCGTCCTTCCGGGCAGCACCCTGGTCGGGTGTCTCGCTTCCTGCGGGCGTGGTGCTCGCCATGATCGACTCCTTGTCTCGCCGTGCGACCCCGGGTCGCAAGCGGTTCTCGGGCACGGGTCGACGGTACGACCGGGCTCCGCGTGGCCGCATCGGCCCGCGGTACCAACCATGACCGTCCCTCGGTACGAACCACGACGGTCCCCTGGTACGACGCGGACCGCCCAAGCTGATCCCCCGACCGGGGGCCCGGCGGGCTCGAGGACTCGGTGGACGGCGAGGAACTGGTGCTGTTCCTGTCGCCGGGTCCTTGTCACTACCGGCGACAGTGGAGATCCTTGATGGGCATGGGCAGCTGTGGCCAGCCACGCATCGGGCCCCGGGGCGAATCTGTGCGGCTCGGCGACAGGATCGGCAAGCAGGGCAAACAGCGCGATGGTGAGCGAAGGCTTCTCGCCTGAGGGCGCGGGCGAGACCGCCATTGGTGCGGCGATGATGCGAGCGCGCGAGAGCGGTCGGGTCGGGGGGCTGATCCACGATCCGTACGCGGCCGCCTTTGTGGCCGCGGCCCCGCCTGTGTTCGAGGAGGGGCCATCCACAGACCATGACCCTGCGCTGGCCGCGCTTGAAGCAGCGTTCGAGGAAGCGGTCGTGATTCGCACCCGCTTCTACGACGACTTCGTGCGAGCCGCGTCAGCAGACGGTTGCCGCCAAGTCGTGGTGCTCGGTGCAGGTCTTGATGCGCGGGCATTCCGGCTGGACTGGCCGGCCGGGACACGGCTGTTCGAGCTGGACCTTCCTGATGTGCTCGGGTTCAAGCAACGAGTGTTGTCGAGCGAGGGCGCCGAGCCGCGCTGCACGCGGATCACCATTGAGGTCGATCTCCAGACTGACTGGTCCGCACCGGTGATCGCTGCTGGCCTCGAGCCACTTGCCTGCACCGCGTGGGTTGCCGAAGGGCTCATCCCCTATCTCTCGGGCCACGACGCCGAGCGGCTGCTCATCACTATTGGCGAGCTCTCCAGCAGGGGAAGCAGACTCGCGTTGGACCACGCCAGCACGGACGATGAGTCGCTGCTGAGGCAGGCTCGCGCGACCCCGACGATGGATCGGATCACGGCGATGTGGAAAGGCGGCCTGGGAGCAACGGCCGCGGGTTGGCTTCGTCAGCACGGCTGGCAGGTGGAGGTGGTTGACCACGAGTCGCTGGCCGCGAAGTACGGACGCGGAGGTACAAGTAGCGCCCTCGGCGGTTTCGCGACCGCGATACGGCTCTGAGACTGCCCACGACTGCCTGACTGGTTGGGCAGCAGCGCCCTCGGCGGGATTCGAACCCACGCACACGGCTCCGGAGGCCG
>JBOGHG010000166.1:0-8760 GCA_050744525.1 Acidimicrobiales bacterium
CCTCGGAGCCCGAGAGGAGAATCGAACTCCTGACCTACGCATTACGAGTGCGTTGCTCTGCCGTCTGAGCTACTCGGGCGTGAACGGAAGAGGATAGCAGCGCCCTAGTCCCGGCCTCCTGGTACCGGCGCCAGGCGGGCGACCAGCGCCTGCAGCAACAACGTCTCGTTGGGATAGCGGATCAGGGCCAGTCCGGCATCGTCGATGCGGGCCAATGCGTCGGCCAGGCGGGCCGACGACGGGCCGGGCCCAGCGGCGACCAGGGCGTCGCGGTAGGCGGCGGCCAGGGTGGCGAGCCCGAAGCGCAGCTCCGCCATGCGGAACCGGCGGACCTCACGCCGGTGGCGCGTCTCCGTCTCCCGTTTCCCGGCACCCCGGAGCCCGAACTGGGCGACCTGGGCCTCGATGGCGGCGGCCTCGTCGGCCTGCCGTCGCTGCAGCGGGACCAGTGCCTCGCCGATCATGGCCTGCAACTCGGCCACCACCTCGGCGGCACGGGCGCCTGTGCCGTCCAGCCGGCGGGGCACCTCCCGCCACGCCCCGTGCCTCAGGGCCAGGCGGTCGTCGGTCGCCAGCGTCCGGGCGCGATCCATGTCTCCCGACGAAGCGGAGGCCGCGCCCACCGCCCGCTCGGGTTCGACACCCTCCGCCACCAACCGCTCGGCGATGGGCTCCGCGGCCAGCGGGCACACCTCGATGCGCACGCACCGGCTGGCGATGGTCACCAGCTCGGGCACGACCTCGGTGGCCAGCAGCACGAACACCGTCGACGCCGGCGGCTCCTCGATCATCTTGAGCAGGTAGCCGGCGGCCTCGTCCTCCATGAGCTCACAGCCCAGCGCCACGACGACCTTCCGGCCGCCCTCGACCGGCGCCAGCGTGGCGTGCCGCACCATCCCCTCGGCCTCGCCCTTGCGAAAGGTCATCCCCTCCGGCTCGACGATCCGCAGGTCCGGGTGCTGCTCCGCCAAGGCCAGGCGCACACGGCGCTCGCGGTCCTCGTCGGTGGCATCCGGCGCGGCCAGGACCTCGGCGGCGAAGCCTCGGGCCAGCGCCCGCTTGCCGGAGCCCGGTGGGCCCACCAGCAGGTAGGCGTGGACCGGGGCCCGCGCCGCCGCCTCGAGTTGGCGGATGGCAGCGGCCTGGTCGACGACGTCCCGCCAGGGATCGCTGGCGGCCGCCTGCTCGGACGAGACACTCATGGGTCCAGTTTGGCCAGCTCCGGGCAGCGGCCGGCGACCGACTTCCACACCACCGCCTCGACGTCGTCCGCGGGCGTCGTGCCGTCCACCACCACCCAGCGGGACGGATCGGCGGCCGCCAGCGCCCGGTACCCCCGCATCACCCGATCGTGAAAGCCGTCGCCGGCGGCCTCGACGCGGTCGAGCGCGGGATCGCCGCGACCGGCGGCGCGCGTCGACCCCAACTCCCGGGGAACGTCCAGCAGCACCACCACATCGGGCGTCAGGCCGGCCGCCGCCCAGCCGGACAGCCGGCGCAGGTCGTCGACCGGCAGGCCCCGCCCGAATCCCTGGTACGCCAGCGTCGAACCGACGTAGCGGTCGGAGACCACGTGCCGGCCGGCCGCCAGCGCCGGGTGGACCACCTCGGCCACGTGCTGCGCCCGGTCGGCGGCCATGAGGAGCGCCTCGGCCCGGTCGTCGAGCCCGGTCGTGCGGGCGTCGAGCAGGATCGCCCGCAATGCGTCACCGATGGCCGTCCCGCCGGGCTCGCGGGTCAGCACCGCCCCGAGCCGGTCGGCGAGCCGCGCCGCCTGCGTCGATTTCCCGCTGCCCTCGCCACCCTCGAACACGATGAAGCGGCTGGCGGGCGTCGGCTGCGAGCTCATGCCACCGACCGCTCCCGAGAGCGTCCCCCCGACTCCGCGCCACCCACCGAGCCGGAACGCAGACCGCCCAATGCCGCCGCCGACAGGCCACCGGCCACCAACATGATGAGGCCGGCCAGCCACAACGTCAGCCGCACGCCGGGCACCGAGACCTCGATGCCCACGTCGATCTGGCCACCGACCAACCGGTCGGAGACGCCGTCGAGCAGGTCCGCCAGCAACGGCCCGACGGCCATGGCCAGCAGCACGCACAGCCGCACCAACGTGTAGAGGGCCGAGAAGATGCGGCCCCGCAGCTCGTCCTCGACGCTCTCGTGCAGCAACGTGAATCCCAGCACGTAGACGCTGCCGGCGAAGATGCCCATGATCGCCACCCACGTGGCGGACAGCATGAGCGTCGACATCGACACGCCGACGATCAGCGCCACGCCCGCGCAGAACAGCGACAGTACGAACGTCCGGGCCTTGGGCAGCCGGGCCTGCAGCGCCGACACCCCGACCACCCCGGCACCGGTGCCGACGCCGAGGGCGAACACGAACACGCCGAATCCACCGGGGCCCTCGTGCAGGACCTGCTCGGAAAACGTCTGCCCCAGCGGGATCAGCATGCCCCCGCCGATGAGCCCGCACGCCAGGCCGACGTTGACGGCCCGCACGACCGGGGTGATGAACGCGTAGTGCCAGCCCTCCTTGACCTCCTTGAAGACCTGGCCCAGGTCGATCGGGGCGCGGTCGTCGTGGGTGCGGATGTGGTCGCGGGGGATGGCCAGCCGATAGATGATCAGCGCTGCGGCCAGGTAGCAGATGACGTTGGCGTAGAACGCCACCGCCTCCTGGCTGGTGCGGAGGGCATCGAAGGACCCGATGCCGCCGAGCCACTCCGCAACCTCCGCCAGCAGGGCGAACAGGCCGGCCGCCAGGGGGAAGGTGCCGTAGGCGGCGGCGAGCCCGAGCGAGTTGGCGGTCGCCAGCTTCTCGACGGGCACCAGGTTGGGGACCGTCGCCTCCTTGGCGGGCGAGAAGAAGAGCGTCGCCAGCTCCAGCACCAGCGACGCGAACACGAGGCCGATGACCGAATCGACGAGCGGCAGCGACGCCACCACCAGCGCCCGCACCAGCATCGAGGCGACCATCACCTGCTTGCGGTCCATCCGGTCGATGAGCACCCCGGCCCCGGCGGACAGGAAGAAGCCGGGGACGATGCGGGCGGCCATCACCAGGCCCACCGAGGCGCCCGGGGCGCCGGAGCCGAGGCGGTTGGCCAGGATCAGGATGGCCAGGAAGCCCAGCCAGTCGCCCAGCGACGACAGCGCCTGGGCCAACCACAGCCGGAAGAACGTGGGCGTCCCGAAGGTCCGCTCGACGAACGAGGCACCCTCGCCGGGATGCCCGTGGAGGGCGCGGAGCGACTCGACGACCTCGGACGGATCGTCCACGTCGTGCTTGCGCGCCTCCATGACAGGCAACGGTAGAGCGCTGCCGTCCGCAGGCAGTCGTCAGGAGGTGGACTTGTCGGCCGGCGGCTTCCTGGCGGCGGACTTCTTCGCTGCAGACTTCTTGGGCACCGCCTTCTTCGCCCCGGTCTTCTTGGCGGCCGACTTCTTCGCCCCGGTCTTCTCGGCGGCCGACTTCTTCGTCGCGGACTTCTTGGCCGCCGACTTGCGAGCACCCGCCTTCTTGCGGCCACGCGTCGACGGACCGGCATCGCGCCGCGCCTGGAGCAGATCTGCGGCGCGCTCGTCGGTGATGTCCTCGATCGTGTCGCCCTCGCGCTCGCGCAGCGAGGCGTTGGTCTCGCCGTCGGTCACGTAGGGCCCGTAGCGCCCGCTGCGGATCACCATCTGCTGGCCGCTGACCGGGTCGGTCCCCAGCTCGCGGAGCGGCGCCGACGCGGTGGCCCGGCCCCGCCGCTTGGGCTCGGCGAACAGCCGGACCGCGTCCTCGACCGTGACCGTGAACAGCTCGTCCTCGCTCCCCAGGCTGCGGGTCTCGCCGGACCGCTTGACGTAGGGCCCGTACCGGCCGTTGAGGGCCACGATCTCCTCGCCGGTCGTGGGATCCGTGCCCACGGTGCGGGGGAGGCTCAGCAGGCCGACCGCCTCCGCCAGCGTGATCGTCGACGGCGACATGGTCTTGAACAACGACGACATCCTGGGCTTGGCGCCCTCGGGCAGGGTGTCGGCGTCGCCGAGCTGCACGTAGGGGCCGTAACGACCGGTCTTCACGTACACGGGCAGCCCCGAACCCGGGTCGGTGCCCAGCGGCTCGTCGCCCTTGGGCGCCGCCAGCAGATCGAGCGCGCGGGCGATCGACAGCTCGTCGGGTGCGATGTCGGCCGGGAGCGACACGGTGTCGTCGCCCCGCTTGATGTAGGGCCCGTAGCGGCCGTTGCGGACGACGATGTCGTTGCCCTCGTCGTCCTTGCCCAGCGGGATCGCGTTGACGACCGCCGGATCGGCGTTGGCCATGGCGTGGTCGATCAGGCTCGTCAGCCCCGGCGTGCCGTTGCCGAACCAGAAGGTGCGGAGGAACGGCACCCGCGCCCGCTGGCCGGCGGCGATCTCGTCGAGGTCGTTCTCCATGCGAGCGGTGAACGAGTAGTCGACCTCCGCGCTGAAATGGCCCTCGAGCAGGTTGACCACCGCGAATGCCGACCACGACGGCACCAACGCCTGGCCGCGCTTCCATACATAGCCCCGGTCCAGGATCGTCTGCATGATCGAGGCGTAGGTCGACGGGCGCCCGATGCCCAGGTCCTCGAGCTTCTTGACCAGGGACGCCTCCGTGTAGCGGGCGGGCGGGTGGGTGGTGTGCCCCACCGGTTCGAGGTCCGGGTCGGGAAGGCGTTGCCCGGCCACCAGCTCGGGGAGCAGCCGCTCGCGGTCGTCGAGATCCGCCTCGGGGTCGTCGGAGCCCTCGACGTAGACCCGCAGGTAGCCGGGGAACGTGATGGTCCGGCCCGACGCCGCCCACACCGAGGCCGTGGCCTCGGGGAGGACGACCGGGGAGTCCGCGCCCACGGCCACCGTCGCCGACAGCGGCGCCTCGATCCGCACCGACACCGTCTTGCCCACGGCGTCGGCCATCTGCGATGCGAGCGTCCGCTTCCAGATCAGGTCGTAGAGGCGCAGGTCGGCCCCGCGCAGCTCGCCGTCGAGCTGGTCGGGCGTGCGCCAGCGATCCCCCGCCGGACGGATCGCCTCGTGCGCCTCCTGGGCGTTCTTCACCTTGCCCCGGTACTGCCGGGCGGCGGCGGGCAGGAAGCGGTCGCCGTACAGCTCGCGCACCTGGGTTCGGGCCGCGGCCAGGGCCTCGTCGGACAGCGTCACCGAGTCGGTGCGCATGTAGGTGATGTAGCCCCGCTCGTACAGGCCCTGGGCCGTCCGCATGACCTGTCCCGACGTCATGCCCAGCTTGCGCCCGCCCTCCTGCTGCAGGGTGGACGTGATGAACGGCGCCTTGGGTGAGGAGCGGTAGGGCTTCTCGTCGACCGACGCCACCGTGAACGGCGACCCGTCGAGCGCCCCGACCAGCACGCCGGCGGCAGGCTCGTCGACGACGACCACGTCGTCACGGCCGACGCGACCCTGGCTGTCGAAGTCCTTGCCGGTCGCGACCCGGCTGCCGTCGAGCCCCACCAGCGTGGCGCCGAACGTGGGGTCGGTGGGAAAGGCCGCCTGCAGGTCCCAGTAACCGGCGGCGACGAAAGCCATGCGCTCGCGCTCCCGCTCGACCACCAGGCGCACGGCCGGGCTCTGCACGCGCCCGGCCGACAGGCCCGTCGAGACCTTGCGCCACAGCACCTCGGACACCGGGTAACCGAACAACCGGTCGACGATGCGGCGTGCCTCCTGGGCGTCGACGAGGCCCGCGTGGATGTCCCGTGATTCCGCGACGGCATGATCGATTGCCTGGCGGGTGATCTCGTGGAACACCATCCGCCGCATCGGGACACGGGGCCTGAGGACCTCGGACAGGTGCCAGGCGATCGCCTCGCCCTCGCGATCCTCGTCGGTGGCGAGGTAGAGCTCGTCGGCGTCCTTGAGGGCGGCCTTGAGGCGTCGGACCACGTCCTTCTTGGCCGGCGGCACGACGTAGGTGGGCTTGAAGTCGTCGTCGATCGCCACGGCGAGCCCCTTGGGCTCGAGGTCACGGATCGCCCCGATGGAGGCCTCGACCAGGAAATCGCCCCCGAGGTAGCGGGCGATGGTGCGGGCCTTGGCCGGCGACTCGACGATGACGAGCGACGTGGACATCGGCGGACAGTTGAAAGGCACGGGCGAGCGACTGTCAAACACCCGCACGGCGGCTTGACGGATACATACTGCATATGCATACTCGGTATGTGTCTGTGCGGCAGGGGCTTCTCGCCCTCCTCGACCAGGCCGACATGTACGGCTACCAGCTGCGGTCGACGTTCGAGGCGTGCACGGGCGGCGCCTGGCCCCTGAACATCGGCCAGGTGTACACGACCCTCGAACGGCTCGAACGCGACGGCCTGGTCGCGACCGCCAGACCGGACGGCGGCGGCGCCGGGGTCGGCGGGCGCCAGCACAAGTACTACGCCATCACCCGGGCCGGGCGCGACGCCCTCCGGGAGTGGTTCGAGGCGACGCCGGGCGACGAGCCGCCGCCGCGGGACGAGCTGATCGCCAAGGTGCTGCTGGCGCTGGTGGGCGGGCGGGACCATGCGCTCGCCGTGGTCACGCGCCAGCGGACCGCCCTGACCGCGGCGCTACAGGCCCGCCGGCGGGCGATCTCGGGGACCGGCACGGGCGCGCCGGGTGCCGGCAGCTCCGCCGGCCACCGTGCCGGTCCCCGCGACGACGGCCTCACGGCGCTGGCGCCGGTGTTGGTGACCGACGCGTTGGTGGCCCGGGCCGAGGCCGACCTGCGCTGGCTGGACATGTGCGAGGCCCGGCTGGCGCAGTTGGCACCACACGCCGGCAACGGGGACACACCGACCGACGAAACGGGGGAACGATGACAGAGGAGCGGCCGATTGCAGCGCACGCCATCGAGCTGCGCGACGTCGTGAAGGTCTACGGATCGGGCCCTGCCGCCGTGCAGGCCCTCGACGGCGTGTCCCTCACCGTGGCGCCCGGCGAGTTCGTGGCAGTCAGCGGACCGAGCGCGTCGGGCAAGTCCACGCTGCTGCACCTGGCGGGTGGGCTGGACGGCCCGACGTCCGGCACCGTCGCGGTCCGGGGCGAGGATCTGGCGCGGCTGCGGCCGGCCGAGCTGGCCCGCGTCCGGCGCCGGCAGGTGGGCTACGTGTTCCAGCGCTACAACCTGGTGCCCAGCCTGACGGCCGTCGAGAACGTCATGCTGCCCCTCGAGTTCGGCGGGATGCCGGCCCGCCAGGCGCGCGGCGCGGCGGCCGCGGCCATCGAACGGGTCGGCATCTCACCGCCCTTCGACCGCTTCCCCGACGACCTGTCCGGTGGGGAGCGCCAACGGGTGGCCATCGCCCGCGCCATCGCCGGCGAGCGGGACGCCATCCTGGCCGACGAGCCCACCGGCGCCCTCGACACGATCACCGGCGACCTGGTCGTCGAGCTGCTGGCCGAGCTGGCGGCCTCGGGGACGTCGGTCGTGCTCGTGACCCACGAGCCTCGGTTCGCCAGCTGGGCCGACCGGGTGGTGTTCATGCGCGACGGCCGCATCGTCGACGAGTCATCTCCGGCCCCGCCGACGCCGCCGGCGGGGCCGGAGATCGAGGCGGTGCCGTCGTGACGGATGGGGCCGGCAGCGGCGGCGGGGGCTGGCGGGTCCCCGCCCGGCTGGCCCGCCGCGAGGCGCGCCGCCGCCCCTGGCGGACACTGCTGATGGTGGCGCTGATCGGCCTGCCGGTGGGCGGCGCGGTCGGTACAGCCGTTGTGCTGCGGACCACGACGCGCACGGTGGCCGACGAGCGCAGCGCGAACTGGGGCCGCGCCGACGACGTCGTGTTCGCCGATGCCGCGGCCGAGGATCGGCTGGGACCCGCGCTCCGCGACGCCTATCCGCCCGGGTCCCGCTTCGTCACGATCCGCACCGGCCCCGACGCCCTGGTCGACCAGAGCGGGCGGCTGCATTCCATCCACGTGTCCAACCGCCCGTGGGACGAGCCGTTGCTCGACGGCACCGCCCATCTGCTCGACGGGCGCGCGCCAAGACGGCCAGGCGAAGTCGTGCTCAACGGCGCGGCGCTCGACGCCATCGACGCCGAGCTCGGCGACGAGGTCGAGCTGTTCCTGCTCGGGCCCGTCGAGATCGTGGGCCGGCTACGCGACGAGGCCACCACGGGCCCACAGGCGGTCACGGCCCGCGGCCCGGCACCGCATCCCGACGCCAACGTGCGGGTGTTCGTGGACATCCCGGGCGGCGTCCCGGCGACGCCCGATGTCGCCGCCCTCATGGCGGTCGAGGCCTTCAGCGAGTGGGGCGCCGCCGGCGGCGAGCCGTTCCGCTGGGCGGCCGGCGAGGTCCGCAACAAGGTGTCGACCACCTATGCCGCGGTCGGCGTGGTCCTGGTGGTCACGGCGATCGTGGCATCGGCCGCGTTTGCCGTGGGCGCCCGCCGCCAGCTCCGCACGCTGGGAGTCCTGAGCGCCAGCGGCGCGCCCCCGGCAGCGCTGCGCCGGGCCGTGCTGCTGCAGGGCACGGTTACCGGTGCCGTCGCGTCGGCGCTCGGTGCCGCCCTCGGCCTGGCCGGCGCGGCGGTCGCCGTCCCCTTGGTCGAAGACGCAATCGACCGCACGCTGCCGGCGCTGCGGGTGCACCCGCTCGACCTGGCCGCGCCGCTCGCCCTCGGGATCGCCGCGGCGACGGCGGCGGCCTGGATGCCCGCCCGCAGCGCCGGCCGGTGCCGGTCCTTGCGGCCCTCGCGGGGCGACGGCCGACCGGTCGCGTGCCGGCGGCGCTCCCCC